>DASUKL010000114.1:0-98013 GCA_036278755.1 Candidatus Limnocylindrales bacterium
GCTGGGCCACCCGGATGAGGGCGATCTTCATGATGTCGGCGGCCGTGCCCTGGATGGGCATGTTGATGGCCATCCGCTCGCCCGCGGCGCGGAGGTTCGGGTTCCGCTGCTGGAGCTCGGGGATCCAGCGCCGGCGGCCGAGGAGCGTCGAGACGTAACCCTGCGTCCGGGCCTGGTCCTTGATGGCCAACATGTAGTAGGCGATACCGCTGTAGGTCTCGAAGTAGCGGCTGATGAAGGCCTGGGCCTCGGCCCGAGGGATGTTGGCCCGGGTCGAGAGGCCGAAGTCGCTCATGCCGTAGGCGATGCCGAAGTTGACCATCTTGGCCATCGAGCGCTCGGCCGCGGTCACCTCGGCCGGCTCCTTGTGCAGCACGAGGGCAGCCGTCTGGCGATGGATGTCGGCCTGGCGCTGGAAGGCGTCGCGCAAGGCCGAGTCGCCCGAGACATGGGCCAGGACCCGCAGCTCGATCTGGCTGTAGTCGGCCGAGAGGAGGACCGTGTCGGGGTGGCCGGCCACGAAGGCCTGCCGGATCTTGCGCCCGAGCTCGGTCCGGATGGGGATGTTCTGGAGGTTCGGGTCGCTGGAGCTGAGCCGCCCGGTGGAGGCCACGGCCTGGTGGAAGGTCGTGTGGAGCCGGCCAGTGCGGGCGTCGATGAGCAACGGCAGGGCGTCGACATAGGTGCTCTTGAGCTTGGTGTACACGCGCCAGTCGAGGAGCAGGGGGATCATGGGGTGGGCCGGGCGGAGCTCCTCGAGGACCGAGGCATCGGTCGAGAAGCCGGTCTTCGTCCGCTTGCCCCGGGGCAGGTCGAGCTCGTAGAAGAGGACCTGTTCGAGCTGCTTGGGGCTGCCCAGGCTGAACTCGTGGCCGACGGCCGCATAGACCTCGACCTGGAGGCGGGCGATCTCCTCGGCGAAGGTCGTGGCCAGCTCGGCCAGGGCGGCCCGATCGAGGGCCACCCCGGTGGCTTCGAGGCCGGCCAGGACGGGGATCAGGGGCAGCTCCAGCTCGGCGTACAGACGGTCGAGGGACTCCTCTTCGAGAGCCGTCGCGAGCGGGGCGCGGATGGCGGCTACGGCGGCGGCCTCGACCGCCGCGTGTTGGGCCCCGCCCAACGCGCCGGGCGGTGGCAGCTCGAGCTCCAGCCGCTCGGCCACGATGGCGGCCAGCGGCTCGGCCCGCAGCGCGGCGTTGAGGATGTAGGCCGCGATCTGGGTGTCGAAGGCCACCTCGGGCAGGGCCGCGAGGGCTTCGCCGGCGGCCCTGGCCTCCGGATCCCGGCGGGCCAGCTCGGCCACCAGGGCGCGCTTGACCTCGTGGCCCACGAGCGGCGGCCCGGCCGCCAGCGCGGCCTGCAGGAGGTCAGCGGCCCGGTCCGCCCCGGCGACCACGAGGCGTCCGTCTGTGCCGGCCACGGCCAGGCCCAGCAGGGTCCCGCGCCGGGGCCGGGGATCGTCCAGGGCCACGCCCACGGCCAGCTCGGTCTGGGCCGCCAGCCAGGCCGCGGTGCCGGCGTCGGGCGACAGATCGCTCGCCACCTGGGGGTCCGCCAGGACGGCCGCCAGGCGGGCCCGGGGTTCGAGGGGCCCGGCGGCCACAGCCAGAGCGGCCACGGTCGGGGCGGCCTCGCCGGCGGCAAGGGCACCGGCGGTGGACGCGCCGGCCCCGCGCAGGGCGCCGAAGTCGAGGCTCAATTGGAGCCCGCTGCCTTCCCCCAGGAGCGACCGGGCCGGGCCCCGGCCGGGCACCCGGGCGGCGGGCACCGGCTGCGTGCCGTCGGCCTCGCGGAGCAGGTCGCCGGGGGCCCGCGGCGCCTCGCCTTCGAGGGCCGGCAGCCGCTCCACCAGGGTCCGGAACTCGTACTCGCGGAAGAGCCGCAGCACCTCGGCCCGATCGTAGTCGCCGGGGGCGGAGCCAGTCAGCTCGAGCGTCACGGGCAGATCGCGGCGGATGGTCACGATGTCCCGGGCGGCCATGACCTGGTCGTGATGCTCGGCCAGCTTCTCCCGCAGCTTGACCGGCTGCACCGCGTCGAGATCGGCATAGATGGCGTCGAGGTCGCCGTGGTCCTGGAGCAGCTTGGCGGCGGTCTTGTCGCCCACGCCCGGGATGCCGGGCACGTTGTCGGTGGTGTCGCCCTTGAGGGCCTTGAAGTCGATCATCTGGCCCGGCTGGAGTCCGTAGCGCTCCATGATCCGGGCCGGGTCGTAGACGACCGTCTGCTGGACGCCGCCGCGGGTGGTCATGACGCTCGTCCGCTCGCTCACGAGCTGGAGCATGTCCAGGTCGCCCGAGACGATGGTCGTCTCCAGGCCCTGGGCATCGGCTTGCAGGGTCAGGGTCCCGATGAGGTCGTCTGCCTCGAAGCCCTCGAGCTCATGGATCGGGATGCGGAAGGCCTCGATGAGCTCGCGCACGCGGGGGAACTGATCCCGCAAGTCGTCGGGCATCGGCCGCCGGGTGGCCTTGTACTCGGCGAACTGCTCGTGGCGAAAGGTGGGCTTGGGGAGGTCGAAGCAGGCGATGACGTGATCGGGATGCACGTCCTGGTAGCCCCGCAGGACGATGCTCCAGAATCCGAACACGGCGTTGACGAGGAGGCCCTTGCTGGTCGTCAGGGGCGTCTCGTGCAGGGCGAAGTAGGCCCGATAGATCAGCCCGTTGGCATCGAGGAGCATGAGCCGGCCCACGGGGCCGAGTGTACGGCCCTGTGGGCCAGGGCTGCGGCCGGAGGAGGTCCTGGGCTCCGGCGCCGATGACGCCTCAGCCGGACCGGCGGCCGGTCAGTCGGTCCGTCGGCGGCGGATCATCCAGCGGACGACGAGGGTGGCCAGACCGCCCAGGAGGAGGATCCAGCCCAGCAGGACCAGGAACGCGCCGGGAGCGGCCGGCGCACCGCTGGCGGGCGTCAGGCCATCGGCCGATCCGATCAGCGGGCTCGGCGAGGGAGCCCCGGATCGACCGTCCGCGGAGAAAGCGATGGTCGTGGGCGAGGCCGACAAGCCCGACGCGACCGGCCGGAGCGTGGCGGTCAGGCCCCTGCCCGAACTGGCCGAGGGCCCGACGGACGTCGATGGCATGGCCGCCGAGGAGGCCGGGGGCGCCGAGGGCGCGGAGGCCGTCGAGGCCGAAGCGGAGGTGGAGGCGGCCGCATCACTGGCCGGCGGCTGGCTCGGGCTCGGGTCGGCCTCGGCCCGGACCTCGGGCGATCCGCCGGCTGGACCCGCCGCCGGCGCGGCGACGGGCGTCAGGGGCGCCGGAGCGGCGGCCGAGCTCGCAGCCAGTCCGCCCAGTCCGCCGTTCGCCAGCAGCAGGGCCAACCCGAGGGCCGCGGCGCTGCCCGCCAGCGGCGAGAGCAGGCCGCTCCAGGGACCGCGCAGGCGCTGCCAGAAGTCCTGACGCGGCGCAGCCACCTGCGTCCCGATACGGAAGTCGCGAGGGCGGCGGGGTGTCGGCAGGTCGCGGGCCAGGCTCCGCCCGATGGCCCGCAGGTCGTCCCGCAGCCGGGCGCACTCGGGGCAGGCCGCGACCTGGGCCTCGGCTGCCGAGCGCTCGAGGGGCGTCAGGTCGCCATCCGCGAGGCGGGCGACGAGCAGTGCGTCGTGCTCGGCGTGGGGCGCGCGCAGCGGCGGCGTGGTCATGTCCGTCAGACGCCCTCAGTCATGGAAGAGTTCCAGATGCTCCACGAGCAGCTCGCGCAGGGCCAGACGGCCACGATGGATCCGCGACTTGACCGTGCCCAGGGAGACGCCCGTGATCTCCGCGATCTCGCCGTAGTCGAAGCCCTCGACGTCATAGAGGACGATGGCCCGGCGCTGGTCCTCGCCGATGGCGGCCAGGGCTCCGGCCAGAGCCCGGCCACGGGCGCGCCGGGTGGCCTCGCGCTCAGGGTCGGCGTCCTCGTCGGCGGTCGGCTGCCAGTCCTCGTCGGCCCAGTCCGGGTAGGGCTCGCTGGGACGGCGCTTGCGGCCCCGCAGGATGTCGGTCGCGGCGTTGAGGGCGATGCGGGCAAGCCAGCCGCGGAACGAACCGCCGCGGAAGGCGCCCAGGTTGCGATAGGCGTTGAGGAAGGCCTCCTGGACCGCGTCGGCAGCCGCCTCCCGGTCCCCCACGGTACGCACGACCAGCCGGAACAGGAAGTCCTGGTAGACGACCACGAGCTCGTCGAAGGCAGCCGCGTCCCCGCCCTTCGCTCGCCGGACGAGCTGCTCGTCGCGCGCCGGCTCATCGACCGGGGCGGAGGGCCGCCTGCCCGGAGCCCTCGCCTGCTCCACTCTGCGCGCGTCCTCCCTGGCTGGCCCGGTCGGCCGAGTCTAGCATCGCCCCCGCAGCCTTCGGCAGGCTACGATCGTCCTCCGCCGGAGTGGTGGAACGGCAGACACAGCGGACTCAAAATCCGCCGTCCGCAAGGGCGTGCGAGTTCGAATCTCGCCTCCGGCACCACCGAAGAGGGTCACATCGTGCCCATCGTGTGGGTCGCCCTGGGTCTTCCGACCTTACCGACACCCTTCAGGGTCCTGGCGCAGGCGCTATGATTCGTCCGAGGGTGCCGCGGACGCGCGGCCCGGGCAGCCCCCCCACCTGGGCAGGTGCGAACGGCACCCTCGACTTCCTACGCTGAACCCTCGGCTGGTGCCCTGCGCCCTCGGCCGGCGTCTCCGCGCCGAGCTCGCCCTACTGCTGGTAGCGCTCGACGATGTCCGCCGGGCGGACCTCGGCCGCGTCGGGATCAAGCCCCGCGGCCCGGCGCGCCTCGCGCTGGTGGAGCAGGTCGAAGCACTGGTCGAGCTCGACCTTGATGGCTGTTAGGCGCTCCCGATCGGGCGCCGAGAGGCCGCCGCCCTCGCCCGCCGCGGCGTACAGCCGCTCCTCCTCGTCGGAGAGATCCTCGATGTGCTGGTGGATGGGTCGATCGTCCATGGGTCGTGCCTCGTCTGCGGGTGGCCGCAGCGTAGCGCGCAGGGCTCAGGTCAACTCGATGCGCACCAGGCGCTCGCCCAGCCGGCGCCGAACATCGGCCAGGAGGGCCTCGTCGTAGGCCACGCGAGGCTGGAGCAGCATCTCCCGGGCTCCGCCGGGGGCCGGCACGTGGAGCACGACCGGCGTCTCCCCCGGGTGGTCGTGGACGAGGTCGCGGACCGTGCGTGCAGCGGCCACGACGACGTCGCTCCCGCCCGCCTGGAATCTGACATGGAGCGCCTGGCCGGGCAGGGCCGCCAAGGGCTGCGTCCCGGCCTCAGCATCGGCCACCGCCGCCGCCGCAGCCTCATCGGGCAGCGCCGGTTCGTCGAGGTCGGGCGCGATGGCGCGCAGGGCGTCCGGCTCGGGCAGGCCCTCCCCCGGCCCGGGGACGGCGCCGTCCGGACCGGGGACACGCTGGCCGCGGCTCATGGCGTCCTCGACGACCTGGGCCGGCCGGCCCAGTCGCCAGGCGATCCTGCCGCGGACGCCGCCGTCACGGAGGGGCGAGACCCAGGGCAGGGATCGAGGTCCCTCGTCGGCCGGCACCGTGGCCGCCCCGGCCCGCCCAGCGACCGGTCCCGGCCCGACCGCCACTGGCTGGCCCGAGGGAGCCCCTCCTCCGCGGCCCGGACCGACCGCGGTCGGGAGGCGGCCGGGGCCACCCGATCCGAGCCCGCCCGAGCCCGGCCCACGGCCGCCTGGCCCGCCCTGGGCCTGGCCGTTGCGATAGCCCCCGGCCCCACCGTTGGCCCGGCCTCGACCCCGGTCCGTGGCCGCCACGGCCTGGACGAAGCCGGCCGCGCCCATGGCCTCGGCCTCCTCCCAGGGCCAGATCGCGTCGGCCAGGAGGACCGCCGCGTCGCCCTTGTGATCGACCCGCCCGGCCACGAGGACGATGGCCCCTTCCTGCCACAGCGGCCCCGTCTGCTCCAGTACCCGGGGGAAGACGATGACCTCGAACGAGCCCTGGAAGTCCTCCAGGGTGGCCACGCCCATCGTCGCCCGGGCCTTGGTGATCACGCTGCGCATGGCCGTCACGACGCCCCCGACGACCACCCGCTGCTGGTCGAGCTCCGCCCCCAGCTCGCTGGCATAGGCGGTCACGAAGCCGCCGATGCGGTCCGCCACGTCGCCCATGGGATGGGCCGAGAGATAGAGGCCCAGGAGCTCCTTCTCCCAGCGCAGGCGCTCCCGGGAGGGCACCTCGGTGCTGTCCGGCAGGGGCCGCTCGAGGACCTCCGGCGCGCTGCCCAGGTCGAACAGCGAGGTCTGGCCGCTGATCCGATCGCGTTGGGCGGCCTGGCCGGCGCCCAGGGCGTCATCGAGGGCATCGAGCAGCTGGCCGGGGTGGCCGAAGGCGGCAAAGGCGCCCACCTTGACCAGGGACTCCAGGACCCGGCGGTTGACCAAGCGCAGGTCGACCCGGGCGCAGAAGTCGGTCAGGCTGCGGAAGGGCCCCTCGGCCTGGCGGGCGGCGATGATCGACTCGATGGCCCCTTGGCCGACGTTCTTCACGGCCAGCAGGCCGAAGCGGATGGCGCCGTCCTCGACCGTGAAGTGGAGGCCGGAGCGGTGGACGTCGGGCGGACGCACCTCGATGCCCAAGCGCCGGCACTCGGCCACCGCCGCAGCGACCTTCTCGGTGTTGTCCCGGAAGGCGGTCAGCACGCTGGCCATGTACTCGACCGTGTAGTTGGCCTTGAGGTAGGCCGTCTGATAGGCGATGAGGCCGTAGCAGGTGGCGTGGGCCTTGTTGAAGCCGTAGCGTTCAAAGGGTTCGAAGGCCTTGAAGACGGCGTCGATGACGGCCGGCTCGACCCCCCGTTCTGCGGCCTGGGAGACGAACTTCTCCTTCTGGGCCCGCAGGACCGACGACTTCTTCTTGCGGATGGCGTAGCCCAGGGTGTCGGCCTCAGGGCCGGTGAAGCCGCCCAGGGCCCGGGCCGCGGACATGATGTCCTCCTGGTAGACGAAGATGCCGTAGGTCTTCTCCAGGTAGGGCTCGAGCAGGGGGTGGAGGTAGGTCACCGCCTCCTCGCCGTGCTTGCGGCGGATGTAGGCCGGGATGTTGTCCATGGGCCCGGGCCGGTAGAGGGCCACCATGGCCGCCAGGTCGTGGACCGAGCTCGGCCGCAGCTCGCGGACGTAGCGCCGCATGCCCGCCGACTCGAGCTGGAAGACGCCGGTCGTCTCGCCCGAGGCCAGCAGCTCGAAGGTGGCCGGGTCGTCGAGCGGGATCCGCTCCAGGTCGATCGAGACCCCCCGATGCTCGGCGATGAGCTGCACCGCCTGGCGCAGGATGGTCAGGTTGCTCAGGCCCAGGAAGTCGAACTTCAGGAGGCCCAGGGCCTCCACACCGTGCATCTCGTACTGGGTCATGAGGCCGTCGGAGTTCGTGGCCCGCTGGAGCGGCATGAGGTCGGTCAGCGGCTCGCGGCTGATGACCACCCCGGCCGCGTGGGTCGAGGCGTTGCGCGCCACACCCTCCACCTGACGGGCCAGGTCGACCAGCTTGTGGACCTGAGGGTCGCCCTCGTAGGCCCCCCGCAGCTCGGGCGAGGCCTCGAGGGCCTCGGAGAGCTTGATGCCCAACTGGTCAGGCACGGCCTTGGCGATCCGATCGACCTCGCCGTAGCTGAAGCCGAGCACCCGGCCCACGTCGCGCAGGGCGGCCCGGGCCAGCATCGTGCCGAAGGTGATGATCTGGGCCACGTGATCGGCGCCGTACTTGCGGGTGACGTAGGCGATGACCTCGTCGCGCCGGTCGTCCTCGAAGTCGACGTCGATGTCCGGCATCGTCACCCGGTCGGGGTTGAGGAAGCGCTCGAAGGGCAGGTCATAACGGATCGGGTCGACCGGGGTGATGCCCAGGGTGTAGGTCACGATCGAGCCCGGCGCGCTGCCCCGGCAGGTGGTGGCGATGCCCTGCTCCCGGGCGAAACGGGTGAAGTCGGCCACGATGAGGAAGTAGCCGGCGTAGCCCATGCGCAGGATGACGCCCAGCTCGTACTCCAGGCGGTCGCGCAGCTCGGGCGTCACCTGGCCGTAGCGCTCGGCCAGGCCCCGCTCGCACTCGGCCCGCAGCCAACTCTCCACGGAGTGCCCCTCGGGCACCGGGAAGTGGGGGATGCGCAGCTGGCCCAGCGGCAGCTCCAGGTCGCACATCTCGGCGATGCGCCGCGTGTTGGTGATGGCCTCGGGCACGTCGGCGAAGAGGGCCGCCATCTGGGCCGCGTCCTTGAGGTAGAACTCGGTGCTCTCGAAGCGCATCCGGTTGGTCATGTCCACGGTGGCCGCGGTGCCGATGCAGAGCAGCACGTCGTGGGCCTCGTGCTGCTCCTGGCGGACGTAGTGCAGGTCGTTCGTGGCTACCACGGGCAGGCCCACCTGCGGCGCCAGGCGGAGCAGCTGCTCGTTGAGCCGGCGCTGCTCGGGCAGACCGTGGTCCTGCAGCTCGAGGTAGAAGCCGTCCGGGCCGAAGATGTCGGCGTAGGAGCCGGCCAGGTCGTGGGCCGCGGCCTCGTCGCCGACCTCCAGGGCCCGGGCGATCTCGCCGTTGAGGCAGGCCGAGAGCCCGATCAGGCCGGCGCTGTGCCGGGCCAGGTAGTCGCGATCGATCCGCGGCTTGTAGTAGTAACCGTCGAGGTGGGCGCCGGTGACGATGCGGCACAGGTTCCGATAGCCCACGTCGTCGCGGGCGAGGAGGATGAGGTGGTAGGGCTGGGCGTCGGCCTTGCCCTCACGGTCGGACATCGAGCGGCGGGCGATGTAGGTCTCGACGCCGATGATCGGCTTGATGCCCCGGGCCCGGCAGGCCTGGTGGAAGGCCACCGCGCCGTACAGGGCGCCGTGGTCGGTCAGGGCCAGGCTGTCGAAGCCGTGGGCGCTGGCCTGGCTGACGAGGTCATCGATGCGGCCCAGCCCGTCGAGCAGGCTGAATTCCGAATGGACGTGCAGGTGGGTGAAGTCGTTCGGCGCGACGCCGGGCACGAGATCAGACGTAGTCCGAGCAGGAGAGGAAGTAGCCGCAGCGGCAGACGAGCTTGCAGCCCCGATCGACCAGCTCGGCCCCACAGTTGGCGCAGGTGGTCATGATCAGCCCCGGGTCCGCGCCGGCCCAGGCCGGTGGATCGGACGCCAGTCCCAGAGGCTGTGAGCCCGCCGCCTCGGAAGGGACGGTGGACCGGCCCGTCTCCGAGGATGCGGCGCCGATCCCCGGATCGGTCCGGCCACGCTCCGCTGCCCGCTCACTCACCGGGCTAGGATAGCCCGGTGGCCCGGGGAGGTCCCGAGCCCCGGCGCGCGCTCCCCGGCCGCCGCTCGTGACACGCCGATGGCGCGTCATCGCCTTGTCGCCGGGCGGCCGAGCCGCTAGGATGCGCGCCAGCATCGCCCCGGACGCGGTCCGGGGGCGGGCGACGCCCGGGCTCCTCCCGGGCGAGCCCCATGGAGGAGGAAGTATGCGCACACGTTCCGTCGGGACCAGCCTGATCGCGGTGCTGGCCCTGGTCAGTTCGGCCTGTACCACGGGGGCCTCCACCAGTCCCTCGACCTCGCCGTCCAGCGCCCCCGCCTCGTCAGCGGCCGCGTCGTCGGCCGCCGCCTCGACCCCCGCGACCACGTCCGCCGCGCCCTCGAGCGACCTCAAGATCGGCGTCGTCACCGACGTCGGAACGGTCGACGACAAGAACTTCAACCAGTACTCCTACGAAGGTGCCCAGAAGGGCGCGGCCGACATCGGCGCCGTGGCGCCCAAGGTCGTCGTCCCGGCCGACGCCTCGCAGTACGCCCCCGACATCAACAACTTCATCAGTCAGGGCTTCAACATCATCGTCACCGTCGGCTTCAACCTGACGACCGACACGATCAAGGCCGCCAAGGCCAATGCTGACGTGTGGTTCATCGGCGTCGACCAGGCCCCGCTGTGCATCACCGAGACCGGCGACCCGGACACCGCGGCCACGCCCAAGTGCGCCGGCGACCCGGCCAAGCTGCTCCCGAAGTACATCGCCATCAGTTACGAGGAGGACCAGGCCGGCTACCTGGCCGGGATCGTGGCCGCCGGCATCACCAAGGCCGACAAGGTCGGGGCCATCGGCGGCGTCAACCTCGTGCCGGCCGTGGTGCGCTACATCCAGGGCTATGAGCTGGGCGCCAAGTCGGTCAACCCGAACATCGAGGTCGACACGGCCTATGTCACCACCAGCGACTTCACGAAGGCCTTCAACGACCCGGCCACGGGCGCCACGTTCGCCAAGCAGTTCATCGCCCAGAAGGGCGTCGACGTCCTCTTCCAGGTCGCCGGCAAGACCGGCAATGGCGTCCTGCAGGCCGCCTGCGCGGCCAACATCGCCGGCATCGGCGTCGACGTCGACCAGTGGATCTCCCTCAACGCGGCCAGCGACAAGACCTACGGCTGCATCGTGACCAGCGCCGAGAAGCACCTCAGCGACTCCGTCGAGAGCGCCATCAAGGGCATCTCCGACGGCTCGGCCAAGGGCGGCAACGTCCTCTACGACGCGGCCAAGGGCGGTGTCGGCGTGGCCCCCTTCACCTCCTCCATCAGCGTTCCGCAGGCCACCCAGGACGCCGTCACCCAGGCCCTCGCGGCGATGGCCGCCGGCACCCTGAAGACCTGCCCCAGCGACTGCGGCCAGCCGTAAGGCCCCGCCCATCCGTCCAGGCAGCTTCAGCCGAACGGGCCGCACGCAAGTGCGGCCCGTTCGCCGTTCCCGGCCCCGCATGAGGCGCCCATGAACGCGTCCGACGCCACGCCCCGGCCCGCTCCACCGCCCCAGGCGGCGCCCGGCCCACCGTCCCCGGGAACCGGTCCGACCGCGGCCGACGCGCCCGCCCTGGAGATGCGGGGCATCACCAAGCGCTATCCGGGCGTGGTGGCCAACGACCACATCGACCTCGACGTGCGCCACGGCGAGATCCACGCCCTGCTGGGTGAGAACGGGGCCGGCAAGACGACGCTCATGAACGTCCTGTACGGCCTGGCCCAGCCCGACGAGGGGCAGATCCTGCTCGACGGCCAGCCGGTCCGCATCGCCAGCCCGGCGGACGCCATCCGCCGCGGCATCAGCATGGTCCACCAGCATTTCATGCTCGTGCCCGTCTTCAGCGTGGCCGAGAACATCGTCCTGGGCGAGGAGACGATGGCCAACCCGGTCTTCCTCGACCTCCCCGAGGCGGAGCGGCGTATCCGCGCCCTCAGCGAGGGCTTCGGCTTCGACCTCGATCCCGAGGCCAAGGTGGGTCAGCTGTCGGTGGGCCAGCAGCAACGGGTCGAGATCCTGAAGGCCCTCTATCGCGATGCCCGCCTCCTCGTCCTCGACGAGCCCACGGCCGTCCTGACGCCCCAGGAGACGGAGGAGATCTTCGTCCTCCTCAAGCGTCTGGCCGCCGGCGGCCACAGCATCATCTTCATCAGCCACAAGCTGTACGAGGTCCTCGAGATCGCCGACCGGATCACCGTCATCCGGCGGGGCAAGGTGGTCGGGCATCGGGTGCCGGCCGAGACCGACGAGGATGACCTGGCCGAGTTGATGGTGGGCCGCGAGGTCCAGCTGACCGTCGACCGGGGCACCTCGCACCCCGGCGAGCCGACCCTCGAGGTCCGCGGCCTGCGGGTCAAGGACGATCGCGGCAGCGAGGTCGTGCGGGGCGTGGACTTCGAGATCCGGGCCGGCGAGATCCTGGGCCTGGCCGGTGTCGCAGGCAACGGGCAGGACGAGATGGTGGAGGCCCTCGTAGGGCTCCGCTCGCCCACTGCCGGCACGGTCACCCTCGGCGGCCGGGACATCACCCGCCACAACGTCCGCTCCATCAACGAGGCCGGCGTGGGCTACGTCCCGGCCGATCGCCACCGCTTCGGGCTGGTCCTGCCGTTCCCCGTCTCCGACAACCTCGTCCTGACCGACTACTACCGCCGGCCCTACGCTCGGGGCATCGTCCAGGACGAGGCGGCCATCGACCACGCCTGCGAGGTCTGCATCGAGGACTACGACATCCGCACGCCCTCGGCCGACGTGCCGACCCGAACCCTCTCCGGCGGCAACCAGCAGAAGGTCGTCGTGGCCCGCGAGTTCCGCCGCGATCTCCAGCTCCTGGTCCTCGACCAGCCGACCCGGGGGCTCGACGTGGGCAGCATCGAGTTCATCCACAAGCAGGTCATCGCCAAGCGCGACGCCGGCACGGCCGTCCTGCTCGTCTCGGCCGAGCTCGACGAGATCCTCGAGATGTCCGATCGCATCGCGGTCATGTATCGCGGCCAGCTGGTGGCCGTGCTCGACGGCCGCACGGCGGACAAGAACCAGGTCGGCCTGCTCATGGCCACCGGCGGTCACGCAGCGGGGCCCGCAGCGAGCTCCGGAGCCGTGGCATGAGTCGGGTCGACAGCGCCCTGCGCCGAGCCTGGGAGCTCCTGGCCATCCCCGTCCTGGCCATCTTCCTGGCCTTCCTCGTGGGCGCCGTGGTCATCGTCCTGTCCAGCGGCCTGGTGGGCAAGGGTTTCGACCTGGGCCTGCCGTTGACGGCCTACGCCGCCCTCATCCAGGGCTCGCTGCTGACGCCGACCGGCATCGTCGAGACGTTCGTCCAGGCCACACCGCTCCTGCTGGCCGGCCTGGGCGTGGGCCTGGGCTTCAAGGCCGGCCTCTTCAACATCGGCGCCCAGGGCCAGTTCCTCCTGGGGGCCGTGGGGGCGATCTGGGTCGGCACGGTCTTCGAGGGTGCGCCGGCCGTCGTGGCCATCAGCGCCGCCCTCCTGGCAGGCATGGTCGTGGGCGGCGCCGTCGGCTTCGTGCCGGGCCTCCTCAAGGCCACCTCCGGGGCCCACGAGGTCGTGACCACGATCATGATGAACTACATCGCCCTGGCCGCACTCTCGTGGCTCGTCACCGGGCCGCTCAAGCTCCCCGGTTCCCCCCAGCCGGTGACAGCCTCCGTGACCTCCGCTGCGCTGCCCATCCTCGTCGGCCGTGACGGCCACCTGGGCATCCTCATCGGCCTCGTGGCGGTGCCCCTCCTGTGGTTCCTCCTCTACCGCACGACCCGCGGCTTCGAGATCCGGACGGTCGGGGCGAACCCCGACGCGGCGCGCTACGCGGGCATGAGACCGCGTCTCGTGACGGTCGTGGTCATGACCCTCTCCGGGCTCCTCGCCGGCCTGGCCGGGGCGGGCAACGTCCTGGGCCTCAACCACCAGATGACGGCCACCTTCAGCACGACGGTCGGCTTCGACTCGATCACGGTGGCCCTCCTCGGGCGCTCCAACCCCTGGGGCATCCTGCCGGCCGCGCTGCTCTTCGGGGCCATGCGGGCCGGGGCCGGCCTCATGCAGATCCAGGCCGGGGTGCCGGCTGAACTGGTCGACTTCGTCCAGGCCGTCATCCTCCTCTTCCTCGTCGCCAACTCGGTCCTCCGGCGCCTCTTCCGGCTGCGGGGCGTGACCGCCGAGCTGGGCACGACCGAGACCCTCTCCCGCTCCTACGGTTCGGAGGGCGTCCACTGACCATGGGCCAGGTCGTCGCCTTCCTCTACGCCATCCCCGTCCTGGGCCTCCTGGCCCAGCTGGTCGGCTACCTCCTGGACAACCTCCAGTTCGTGGCCCACGGGGCGGTGGCCCTGGCCATCCCCATCGCCCTGGCCGGCCTGTGCGGGGTGATGTGCGAGCGCTCGGGGGTCATCAACATCTGCATCGAAGGGGTGATGCTGCTGGGCGCCTTCGTGGGCTGGATCATGGGCGTAGTGGCCACGGCCATCCTCGGCCCGGGCACCCCGCTGCCGATCTTCGGCCTCACCCTGCCACTCCTCATCGCCCTCGCCGCGGCCCTCCTGGCGGGCATGCTGCTCTCCCTCCTCCACGCCTGGCTCTCGATCTCCGTGCGGGTCGACCAGATCATCAGCGGCACGATCATCAACATCGCCGCGGCGGGCCTGACCGGCTACCTCAACACCCTGATCTCGCAGCTCTCGCCGCAGGGCGCGGGGGCCTTCCAGCCACTGAGCCTGCCCGACACGGTCGTCGACATCCCCGTCGTGGGCTGGCTGCTCAACGCGGTGTTGGACCAGGGCCCCATCGGCATCACCGCCATCGTCCTCATCGTCGTCATGCAGATCCTCCTCTTCCGCTCGCGCTGGGGGCTGCGCACCCGGGCCGTGGGCGAGCACCCCAAGGCGGCCGAGACAGTGGGCATCGACGTCATCCGCCTGCGCTATCGCAACGTCGTGCTGTCGGGCGCCGTGGCCGCCCTGGGTGGCGCCTACCTCTCCATGGAGATCACGAACTCGTTCCAGGCCAACATGACCGCCGGGCGCGGCTTCATCGGTCTGGCGGCCATGATCGTGGGGCGCTGGACGCCCATCGGGACGTTCGGGGCGGCCCTCCTCTTCGCCTCCTCGCAGGCCATCAGCCAGTCGATCGTCTTCACCGCCCCCTCGGGCAGCCTGGGCGACCTGTTGACGATCGTCCCGGCCCAGTTCTACGACGCCCTGCCCTACCTCGTCACGATCGTCGTCCTGGCCGGGGTCATCGGCAAGAGCATCCCGCCCGCGGCCGACGGCCAGCCCTACGAGCGCGAGGCGGCGACCTGAGCCCGGGCCATGGATCCTGCTGACGAGGCCCGCACGCGGGCGATCCTCGACCTCCAGGAGGGCCGCGGCGAGGTGCCTCTGCTGGACGAGGCCGAGCGCCTGGACCTCCTCCGCCGGGCCCGGCGGATCGCCATCGTGGGCGCCTCGCCCGATCGTAGCCGCCCTTCGCACAGCGTCATGCGCTACCTCCAGGTCCAGGGCTACGACTGCGTGCCGATCAACCCCCTGGTGCGTGACGTGCTGGGCGTGCCGGCCTTCCCGAGCCTCGAGGAGGCGGTGGCGGCCACGGGGCGCTTCGACATCGTGGACGTCTTTCGCCGGCCGGAGCACGTCCCGGCCATCGCCCGTTCGGCCGTGGCCACCGGCTGCGGCGCGCTATGGCTGCAGCTGGGTGTCGTCGACTGGGAGGCCGCCCGCCTCGCCAGGGCCGGCGGCCTGGAGGTGGTCATGGACCGCTGCACGGCCATCGAGCATCGCAAGCTGCGGCCCGCCCGCCGAGGTTGAGCCGAGGCCCGACCTCGAACCTCCGACGTCCGACCTCCGAGTCGGCTCCGAAACCATCAGCGAGCTAGCAGGGCGAGGACCAGGAGCATGATGCCGATGACGGCCAGGCTGCCCCAGATGCCGATGCCCCGACGCAGGTCAGTGGCCTCGATCTCGGCCTCGCTCGGCCCGTCAGGCACGGCCTGCCGCCCGCCGCGCCAGGCGTCATAGCGGCGCAGATTGGCCACCCGGCCCTGCAGCTCGCGCAACCGCTGCCACGTCTGCCAGGCCTTCCAGGCACCCCCCACGAGCAGGATCAGGCCGATGATGATCTCCGCGATCTGCACCTGCGTCATCCCTCACCTCCACGCTCTGAGCCCCCGGTCCGGGCCACGGCCGCTGCGAGGGCCTGCCGGGCCAGGGCCGGATCGGCCTGACCGCGACTGGCCTGCATCACCCGCCCCAGGAGGAACCCGAAGGCCTGCTGCTTACCGGCCTGCAGGTCGGCCAGGGCCTGTCGCTGCTCGGCCAGGACTCGCTCGACGAGGGCTGCGATGGCCCCCTCGTCGGCGATGCGGCTGAGGCCCAGGCGCTCGACGACGGCCGTGGTCGTGCCGCCGTCCTCGGCCAGGGCAGCGAAGACTTCCTTGGCGCTGGCCGCCGTGAGGCGACCCGCGGCCTGCAGCCGGATCAGCTCCACGAGCTGGGGCCCCAACCATCCCGGGTCCAGGCCCGGCCGCTCCTCCCCGCCGGCCGCGTTGCGCGCGCGGAGGTACTCGCCAGTCGTCCAGGTGGCCGCCGTGCGCGGCTCGAGGCCGCCCGCCAGGAGCGTCTCGAAGAGCGCGCTGGCGGCAGGTTCGGCCACGATCACGCGCGCATCGTAGGGGCTGAGTCCGTGGCTCGTGACGTAGCGCGCGCGGCGGGCCGCGGGCAGCTCCGGGAGGTCGGCCGCGATCCGCTCCAGCCAGGCCGGGTCGGTGTGGAGGGGCGGCAGGTCCGGCTCGGCGAAGTAGCGGTAGTCGTCGGAGTCCTCCTTGAGCCGCATGCGGTAGGTCGCCCCCCGGGCGTCGTCCCAGCCGCGCGTCTCCTGGACCAGCGGTTGGCCCGCGTCGAGGGCCCGGGCCTGGCGTTCGATCTCATGCTCCACGGCTCGCTCCACGGCCCGGAAGGAGTTCATGTTCTTGACCTCCACCCGGGTCCCCAGGCCCTCCGTGCCGGCCGGCCGGAGCGACACGTTGGCCTCGACCCGCATCTCGCCCCGCTCCATCGCCGCGTCCGAGGCGCCCACGGCCAGCAGCACGGCCCGCAGCTCCTCCGCATAGCGGCGGGCCTCCTCGGCGCTGTGGAGGTCGGGCTCGGTGACGATCTCCATGAGCGGCAGGCCGGCCCGATCGAAGTCGACCAGGCTCACCCGCCGGCCCGTGGCGTCGGTGGCGTGCTGCAGGCGCGCCGTGTCCTCCTCGAGGTGGGCCCGCGCGACGCGTACGGTCACCTCGCCCCGGGACGTCTCGAAGGCCAGCCGGCCGTGGGCCGCCAGGGGCAGGGCGTACTGGCTGATCTGGTAGCCCTTGGGCAGGTCGGGGTAGAAGTAGTTCTTCCGCTCCCAACGGGTCACCAGCGCGATCCGGGCCCCGATGGCCAGGCCGGTGGCGATGACCAGCTCGACCGCCCGGCGGTTGATGACCGGCAGGCTGCCCGGCAGGGCCAGGCAGACCGGACAGGTCCGGGCGTTGGGCGGGGCGTCGCGGATATCGCGAGCGCAGGAGCAGAACATCTTCGAGGCCGTCTTCAGCTCGACGTGGATCTCGATGCCGATGACGGGCTCGTAGCGGGCAGCCGCCGGGGGCGAGGCGGACGAGGGCGCCGTGGCCATGCTCAGCCCAGGCCCTCCAGGAAGCGTCCGATGCGCACCAGGGCCTCCTCGAGGCGCTCGTAGCTGGTGGCGTAGCAGGCCCGCACGTGGCCGGCGCCGGAGGGACCGAAGCTGTCGCCGGGGATGACCGCGACCCGGCCCTCGAAGAGCAGGCGTTCGCTGAACTGCTCGGCCGAGAGGGCCGTGTCGCTGACCCGGGGGAAGGCGTAGAAGGCGCCCCGCGGCTCGAACGTCGCGAGGCCCAGGCGTCGCAGGCCCGCGACGAACATCGTCCGCCGGCGGTCGTACTCGTTGACCATCCGCTGGACGTCCTGATCGCCGGTGGTCAGGGCCACCACGGCCGCGTCCTGGGCCGTCGTGGGGGCCGACATGATCTCGTACTGGTGGACCTTGACGATGCCCTCCAGGAGCTCGCGCGGGGCACACAGCCAGCCCACCCGCCAGCCAGTCATGGCGTAGGCCTTGGAGAAGCCGCCGATGAGGACCGTCCGCTCGCGGGCCCCGGGCAGGGTGCTGAAGGCCCGATGCTGATGACCGCCGTAGACGAGCCGATCGTAGATCTCGTCGCTGACGACCACCAGGTCGTGGCGGGCCGCGCTGTCGGCGATGGCCAGCAGGCTGGCCTCCGGCAGGACGGCGCCGGTGGGGTTGCAGGGATAGCCCAGGAAGAGCACCCGGGTGCGCGGCGTGATGGCTGCCTCGAGGGCCGCCGGATCGAGGGCGAACTCGTCCTCGAAGCGGGTGGGGACGCGGACCGGGAGCCCGCCGTTGAAGATGACGGCCGGGCTGTAGGCCACGTACGAGGGCTCGTGGAGGATCACCTCGTCGCCCGGATCGACGAGGGCCGCCATGGTCGCCGCCACGGCCTCCGAGGCGCCCACGGTGATGAGGATCTCGCCTTCGGGATCGTAGGTCAGGCCATACAGCCGCTCGAGGTGCTTGCTGAGGGCTCGCCGCAGCTCGAGGGTGCCGTAGTTGCTGGTGTAGTGCGTCCGGCCCGACCGCAGGGAGCGGACCCCCTCCTCGATGATCTGGGGCGGGGTCGTGAAGTCGGGCTCGCCGACGCCCAGGCTGATGACGTCGGGCATCGTGGCGATGACGTCGAAGAAGCGGCGGATGCCGGAGGGCGGGACGGCCGTCACCCGGGCCGCCAGGCGACCCCGGGCGGGCGGGGCGGCATGTTCGGTGGTCATGGCGCGGTGGCCTCCAAGCTGGGTGCGGGCGTGGTGGGGTCGTCGAGGCGAGCCAGGGCGGCGGGCTCGATGGCCCGCCAGGGAGCGGTCGCGGTGATCGCCTCGTAGCCTCGACCGAGCCGGAAGAGGAGCGTCTCGTCCCAAGCCCGACCGATGAGCTGGAGCCCCACCGGCAGGCCCTCGGAGAGGCCGCAGGGCACCGACAGGCCGGGCAGGCCAGCGACGTTGACGGGCAGGGTGCAGGCGTCGTTGAGGTACATCGCCACGGGGTCGTCGACCTTGGCCCCCAGGGGGAAGGCGACGGTCGGGCTGGTGGGCGCGACGATGGCGTCGACCGCGGCGAAAGCGGCGTCGAAGTCGGCCTTGATGAGCGTCCGCACCTTCTGGGCCTTGAGGTAATAGGCGTCGTAATAGCCGGCCGAGAGGGCGTAGGTGCCGAGCATGATGCGGCGCTTGACCTCCGGCCCGAAGCCTTGGCCCCGGGTGGCCAGGTAGTCGCCCAGGACGTCGCCCTGACGGACGCTGCGGCCGTAGCGCACGCCGTCGTAGCGGGCCAGATTGGCCGAGGCCTCGGCCGGCCCGATGATGTAGTAGGTCGCCAGGCCATAGCGGGTGTGGGGCAGGTCGACCTCGACGATCTCCGCCCCGGCCGACTCGAGGTCGCGCACGGCCTCCCGCACCCGGGCCTCCACGCCCGGCTCCAGGCCCTCGACGAAGTACTGCCGGGGCAGACCCAGGCGCAGCCCGCGCAGGACCGCCGCAGCCGCGTCGTCGTCGGAGGGCAGGTCAGCCGGCCAGTCGGGCACCTCCTGGGGGGCCGAGGTCGAGTCCCGGGCATCACGTCCGGCGATCGCCGCGAGCAGGGCGGCCGCGTCGCGCACGTCCCGGGCGAAGGGGCCGATCTGGTCGAGCGAGCTGGCAAAGGCCACGATGCCGTAGCGGCTGACCCGGCCGTAGGTCGGCTTGAGGCCGACGGTGCCGGTCAGGGCCGCGGGCTGGCGGATCGAGCCGCCGGTGTCCGTGCCCAGGGCCAGCGGCACGTGGAAGGCCGCCACGGCCGCGGCCGAGCCGCCGCTGCTGCCGCCGGGCACCCGGGCCAGGTCCCAGGGGTTGGCGGTGGGGCCCCAGGCCGACCACTCCGTCGAGGAGCCCATGGCGAACTCGTCCATGTTGGTGCGGCCCATGACGGCCGCCCCGGCCGCCCTGAGGCGCTCCGTGATGTGGGCGTCGTAGGGGCTGACGAAGCCCTCCAGGATGCGGCTCCCGGCGGTCGCCGGGCGGCCGCGCTGGAGGATGAGGTCCTTGACCGCGACGGGCAGGCCGAGGAGCCGGGGCAGGGCGGCCAGGGCGGCGGCTCCCTCGCGGCGGGCCGCGGCCAGGCGGGCGTCGGCGGTCGTGGCCGCCTCGGTGGCGCCCTGCTCGTCGAAGGAGAGCCAGGCATGGAGGCCCCGATCCTGGCGCTCGGCCAGCTCGAGGTGGGCGGCCAGGAGCTCCGCGGCGCTGAAGTCGCCCCGGTGCAGGCCGTCGGCCATCTCGTGGGCCCGGAGGCGGGTCAGGGCCAGGGCGTCGGCCATGGGCTCAGGCCGGCTCGTCGAGGATGGCCGGCACGACGAGGTGGTCGCCCAGCCGCTCGGGGGCCCCGGCGAGGGCCTCGTCGACGCTCAGGCCGGGAGCCGCGACATCGTCGCGGAGGATGTTCTCCAGCTCGATGGTCTGGGCCGTGGGGGCGATGGCCTCGGTGTCGAGCTCGGCGAGGATGGCGTACTGCTCGAGGATGTGGTCCAGCTGGCCCTGGAGGCGATTCAGCTCCGCCTCATCCAGGCCGAGACGGGCGAGCAGGGCGACGTGGGCGACCTCGTCGCGGCTGAGTCCGGGCATGGAGGTAAGGATAACGGTGCGGCCCCGACGGCCGAGGCAGGCGGCCGCCCGTAGAAGAATGGTTTGCTGCTGTATGAGCCTTTGCGATAGTCAAAAACATAAAACGCCGAGTCCGATCCATCCGAGCACGATTGATGATGGAGCCCGAAGGCTCACCGTCGGCCGGCCCGCGCTCAGGCGTCCCGGCCGGCCGGGGGGACGAGGCGCAGCCCCAGCTCGGCCAGCTGGGCCGGTTCCGCCGGGGATGGCGCAGCCAGCATGAGGTCGCTGCCCGACTGCGTCTTGGGGAAGGCCATGACCTCCCGGATGTTGAGCTGGCCGGCGAAGATCATGGCCCAGCGGTCGATGCCCAGGGCGATGCCGCCGTGGGGCGGCGCGCCGTAGTCGAAGGCCTCCAAGAGGGCCCCGAACTTGGCCTCCATCTGGGCCGGGGCATGGCCCATGAGGGCGAACGAGCGGGCCAGCAGCTCGCGGCGATGGATGCGCACCGAGCCGCCGCCCAGTTCCCAGCCATTGAGGGCCAGGTCGTACTGCTGGGCCCGGGCCTGGCCCGCAGGATCCGCAGGATCGGGCCGGGCGTGGTCGCCGGAGGCCGTCCGGAGGAGCGGCTCGTCCTCGGTAAGGGGGGCGCTGAAGGGGTTGTGGGTGGCGTCCCAGCGGCCGCCCTCGGCATCCCAAGCGTACATCGGGAAGTCGTAGACCCAGACGTAGCTGAGGGCCTCAGGATCGGCCAGGCCGAGTCGCGCGCCGAGCTCGACGCGCAGGCCGCCCAGCGCTTCCTGGGCCACGACGTCGGCGTCCGCCACGCCCAGCACGAGGTCCCCCGGCTGGGCCTCGCAGGCCACGGCCATGGCCCGCGCCCGCTCCTCGCCGAGGTGCTTGAGGGCCGGCGAGCGGAGCGAACCATCGGCTTCGACGGCCAGATGGACGAGGCCCTGGGCACCATGGCGACGGGCCGACTCGACGAGCTCATCGATGGTCGAGCGACTGGCCCCGGCCAGACCGGGGGCGGCCAGCCCGAAGACCCGCCCGCCGGCCGTCAGGGCCCGCTCGAAGACGGCGAAGCCCGAGCCGGCCACGACGGGCCCGAGGTCGTGGAGCTCGAGCCCGAAGCGGACGTCGGGCTTGTCCGAGCCGAAGCGGTCGAGCGCCTGGCGATAGGTGAAGCGGGGGAAGGGGATGCGGGAGATGGCCCGCTGGGGGACCGTCGCGGCCGAGACCTCGATAGCCATGGCCTCCACGAAGGCCATCACGTCCGCCTCGCTCACGAAGCTCATCTCGAGGTCGAGCTGGCTGAACTCGGGCTGACGGTCGCCCCGCCCGTCCTCGTCGCGGAAGCAACGGGCGATCTGGAAGTAGCGGTCCATACCGGCCACCATGAGCAGCTGCTTGAGCTGCTGGGGGCTCTGGGGCAGGGCGTAGATGTTGCCCGGCTGGAGCCGAGATGGGACGATGAAGTCGCGGGCGCCCTCGGGGGTCGACTTGATGAGCATCGGCGTCTCGACCTCGACGAATCCGTGGGCCTCGTGGACGGCCCGGATGGCCTCCACCAGGCGCGAGCGCAGGAGCAGACGCGCGCGCATCGGCTCGCGGCGCAGGTCGAGGTAGCGGTAGCGGAGGCGGAGGGCTTCGTCGACTTCCTGCTCGGGCTCGTTGATGGGGAAGGGCGGCGTGGCGGCCGGGCCCAGGACCTCGACCGTGCTGGCCCGCAGCTCCACCGCACCGGTCGCGAGGCGGGGGTTCTCGGTGCCCGGCAGGCGGAGGGTCAGCACGCCTGCGACGCGCACGACGAACTCGGCCCGCACCTCAGAAGCCACGGCGTGGGCCGCCGGGGCCTGGCTGGCGTCCACCACGACCTGGGTGATGCCGTAGCGGTCACGGAGGTCGAGGAAGATCAGCTGACCCAGGTCGCGCCGGCGGTGGACCCAGCCGGCCAGGGCCACCTGACGCCCGGCATCGGCCGGCCGGGCGGCGCCACAGGTCATGGTGCGGAGGGACGTATCCATCGCGGCGCTCCTGTCGCGGGGCGTGGGATCGGGCTCAACCATGGTGGTGCGAGGCCTGGGCCCGGCTGAGCTCGCGGGCCAGGTCGGCCACGTTGGCCACGTGCTGCGTGCCGGCCTGCAGGTCGCGGACCTGGACCTGGCCGCTGGCCAGCTCGTCGCCGACGATGACCGCGAAGTGCGCGCCCTCGCGGGCCGCGCCCTCGAGCTGGCGGCCGAGCCGTCGCGCCCCGAGGTCGGCCCGGGCCGCCAGGCCGGCCGCGCGCAGCTCGGTGGCCAACCGGAGGCGGGCCACGGTGGCCGCCGGATCGGCGCCCACGACCACCGCCGCGACACCCGGTGCGGGCGCCTCCTCGCCCGCCGCTGCCAGGGCCAGGGCCACCCGATCCAGCCCCAGGGCGAAGCCGATGGCCGGCGTCGGCTTGCCGCCCAGCAGCTCGACCAGGCCGTCGTAGCGGCCGCCACCGCCCAGGGCATCCTGCTGGCCGCCGGCCCCGCGGCGCTCATATTCGAAGGTCGTCCGGGTGTAGTAGTCGAGGCCCCGCACAAGGGTGGGGGCCAGGGTCACCGGCGCCTCCAGCGCAGCCAGGTGCTCCCGGAGCGCGGCGAAGTGATCGGCACAGGCGGCGCAGAGATGGTCGCCGATGCGCGGCGCGGCGGCGATGAGCCCGGCCAGGGCCGGCTCCTTGGAATCGAGGAGGCGCAGGGGGCTGGCCGTCAGGCGCTCGCGTTCGGCCGGTGGGAGCGACGCGGCGTGGTCCTCGAAGTAGGCCCGCAGGCGTTCGACATAGGCCGGCCGGCAGGCCTGGTCGCCGATCGAGTTCAGGCGGACCACGACGTCGTCGAGGCCGGCCTCGCCGTAGAAGCGCAACCCGAGCTCGACGATCTCGGCGTCGATGGCCGGCCCCGGATCGCCGATGGCCTCCACGTCCCACTGCCAGAACTGGCGGTAGCGACCGGCCTGCGGCCGGTCGTACCGGAACATCGGTCCGGCCAGCCAGACGCGGACCGGTTGGGGCAGGGTCTGCAGGCCGTGCTGCACGTAGGCCCGCACGATGCCGGCCGTGGCTTCGGGCCGGAGGGCCCACTGCTCGCGCTCGCTGCCCCGGCTGGGCACGACCCGGAAGAGCTCCTTCTCGACGATGTCCGTGACGGCGCCCACGCCCCGTTCGAAGACCTCGCTCTGCTCGAAGAGCGGCGTCTCGATGGGGGCGTAGCCGTAGCGCCGGCCGAGATCGGCGGCGATGGCCTCGAGGCGGGCGAAGACGGCCCGTTCGGCGGGCAGCAGGTCACGGGTGCCCCGCGGGGCGCGATAGCTGGACATCGAGGCAAGTCTACCGAGCGGCGGACCGGGGCTGGGGCCGGGCGGCTCCGTCCGAGCCGGATCGGAAGCCCAGGCCGGTCCCGCCTGTGGTACCACTGGGCCGTGATGGAACCGACCCCGCCGCCCCCGCCGATCGTCCACGTCCTGCCCTGGCTGCGCCCCCTGGGCGAGCGTCTGCTGGCCGGCTGGCTGGCCATCACCCTGGGCCGCCACACGTTCGCCTGGCGCCCGCTCGACGCCGCCGAACTGGCCCACGAGGCCTGTCATGTGGCCCAGTGGCAGCGCTACGGACCGCGCTTCATCGCCCGCTACGTGCGGGCCTCCTGGCTGGCCTGGCGAGCGGGCGGTTCGGCCTACCGCGACAACGCCTTCGAGCGGGCCGCCCAGGCGGCGGCGCGGGCCGCTCAGCTGAGGTCGCGCTGGACGGTGTAGACGTCCTTGAGCCGCTCCAAGCGGGCCATGACCCGGGCCAACTGGGCCACCGAGGCGACCTGGAAGGTGGCCCGCACGGTGGCCGTGTGATCGGGGTTGGTCTGGACGTTGGCGGCCACGATGTTGACCTTGTGCTCGGCCACGACGTTGGTGATGTCGCTCAGCAGGCCGGTCCGGTCGTAGCCCTCGATGCGCACGGCGATGGGGTAGGTCTGGAGGACCTGGCCCTCCCACTCGACCCCGATGAGGCGATCGACATCGCGCTCGTTGACGGCCGTGGGGCAGGAGCGGAGATGGACGGTGATGCCCTTGCCGCGGGTCACGTAGCCCACGATGGGATCACCGGGGATGGGATGGCAGCAGCGCCCGAAGCGGACCAGCAGGTCGGACATGCCATCGACCCGAACGCCGCCGGTGCGCGTCGGAGGCGGCGGGGCGACGGTCGGCAGGACGGCCTCGTCGGCGTCGTCGATGACGCCCAGGCGCATGACCACGCCGGCCGCGCTGACCGCCCCGTAGCCGATGGCGGCGTAGAAGTCATCCACGGAGCCGAAGCGATAGGCCTCCGCCATCTCGGCGATCCGTTCCGGCCCGATGCGCTCGAGCGAGGTGCGGCCCAGGCGCCGCAGCTCGCGGTCCAGTGCCTCACGGCCCTGGACGATGTTCTCGTCCCGCTCCTGGCGCTTGAACCATTGGCGGATCTTCTCCCGCGCGTGACTGGTGCGGACGATGTTCAGCCAGTCACGTGACGGTCCGTGGTTGGCCTTGGTCGTGACGATCTCGACGATGTCCCCGTTCTGGAGCTTGTAGTCGAGCGGCACGAGGCGGTTGTTGACCTTGGCCCCGATGCAGCGATGGCCGACATCGGTGTGGATGCGGTAGGCGAAGTCGAGGGGCGTCGAGCCGGCCGGCAGGTCCTTGACCTCGCCCTTGGGGGTGAAGACGAAGACCTGGTCCTGGAAGATGTCGAGCTTGAGGCCCTCGACGAACTCCTGGGCGTCGGCCACCTCGCGCTGCCAGTCGATGAGCTGACGGACCCAGGCCAGCTTGGCGTCGTACTCGCGGTCGACCCGCGAGCCCTCCTTGTAGCGCCAGTGGGCGGCGATGCCCATCTCCGAGACGCGGTGCATGGCGTGGGTCCGGATCTGGACCTCGAGGGGCTTGCCATCGAGGGCGATGACGGCCGTGTGGAGGCTCTGGTACATGTTGCCCTTGGGCATCGCGATGTAGTCGTCGAACTGGCCGGGGATGGGGCGCCAGATGGAGTGGGTCACGCCCAGGGCGGCGTAGCAATCGCGCACGTCGTCGACGAGGACCCGCACGGCGTAGGCGTCGTAGATCTCGCTGAAGTCCGCGCCCTTGCGCTCCATCTTCTTCCAGATGCTGTAGAGGTGCTTGGCCCGACCCGAGAGCTCGGCCTCGATGCCCGCCTCGGCGAGGGCCGTGCGGAGGGTCTCCATGGCCCGCTCGATGTAGGTCTCCCGGGCCCGGCGGCGCGTCTCCAGCTGGGCCGCCAGCTTGCGGTAGGCCTCCGGCTCGAGGGCCTTGAAGGCCAGGTCCTCCAGCTCCCACTTGATCTGCCAGATGCCCAGGCGCTCGGCCAGGGGGGCGTAGATCTCCTGGGTCTGGCGGGCGATGCGGTGCTGCTTCTGGCGTGGCAGGGCGCCCAGGGTGCGCATGTTATGGAGCCGGTCGGCGAGCTTGATGAGGACGACCCGGATGTCGTCGGCCATGGCCAGGAACATCTTGCGGATGTTCTCCGCCTGCCGCTCCTCGGCCGAGAGGGTGCTGAACTTGGAAAGCTTCGTGACGCCGTCGACGAGGCGGGCCACGTCCGGCCCGAAGCGCTCCTCGATATCCTCCAGGGCGTATTCGGTGTCCTCGGGGATGTCGTGCAGGAGGGCGGCCTGGATGGCTACCGGATCGAGGCCCAGGTCGGCCAGAGTGAGGGCCGCAGCGAGGGGGTGGCTGACGTACGGCTCGCCCGAGGCGCGCCGCTGGTCTTCGTGGGCCAGGGAGGCGAACTCGTAGGCCTGGCGCACGGCGGTCAGGTCGGCCTGGGGATGGTGCTCGAGGATGGCCGCCTCGAGCTGGTGCTCCTGGGCGTCGAGGGCCCGCCGGGTCAGGTGGACCGTGGGCGAGGCACGACCGGCCGCGCCACGCCCGGACACGGCGCGTCCAGCAGGCGTGCGCGCGGCCGCGGCGCGTGGGCGGCCGCCGGCGGTCCGATGGGGAACGGGTTCGATGGCCATGGCGGCTCCGAGTGTAGCGGCTAACCTCGGCCCGACCACCGCCCGCGGGCCCGGCGGAGGCGGTCCCACAGGGGTTCGATGACCAGATCCCAGGTCCCCGGATGGCGCAGAGGCTGGCCGCCGAACGAGCGCTTGAAGGCACTGAAGCCGGCCCACGCCGGGTCGGCGGCCGGGTCGCCGCGCTCGGTCACGCCCCACAGGTCGAGCGTCCGTACCCCGTCCGCGGCCAGGGCCCGCATGGCCTCGGCCAGGGCGGCGTAGGGCCCGTAGAGATGGCGCACCGCCGGGTCGCGGCTCGAGGCGCCGTAGAGGTAGTAGGCCCGCGGACCGATGCGCGGCAGGGCCAGGCCGGCGATGGCCCGGCCGGAGGCGCGGGCCAGGACGAGGTACCAACCGTCCTGCTTCGCGAAGGCCGCCGCCGCGCGGGCCAGGAATCCCGCTGAGCGAGCCCGGAAGGCACCACGCTGGGCGGTCTCGGCCAACAGGCCGGCGAAGGCCTCGAGCGGCTCAGGATCCGCGTCACGGATGACCTCGACGCTGACGCCCTCGCGCTCCGCCCGCCGGGCCAGGCGCCGGGCATCGGCGTGCCAAGTGGCCCACAGGTCGGGGCCACCGTCCCGCAGCTCGACGAGGCGGGTCGTGGTGGCCTGGAGGTCGGTCTCGGCCCGGCGCAGGCCCAGGCTCGCGAGCAGCGGGGCCGGATCCGGGCCCTCGGGCACGGCCCGCGGGTCGAGCTTGACGACGATCGAGCGCTCGGCTCGAGCCAGGGCGCCCAGCCCACCCACCAGGGCGGCCAGGAGTTCCGGGCCGTCGGCGGCCTCGCGTTCCCAGAGCGGTCCATGGGGCAGGTAGAGCATCGTTCGCCCGAAGCCCAGCGGCCGGACGAGCCCCTGGGCCAGGCCGCGCAGCCGGCTGTCGCCCGCGTCCCGGCCTCCTTCCACGAGCAGCAGACGGCGGGGCGACTCGCCACTCGGGGCGACCACCTCGCCCCAGGCCCAGGTCTGCAGCGGATCGCCCTCCGGCCGCACGGCCACGAAGCCCTCCCAGGCCGCCCGGTCGGCCTCGGTCGCCGGGCGCACGGTCAGCGCGGGCCGAACGGCCATGGCCTCCTCATCCGGTGGCCTCAGGCCGGGTCGCCCCAGCCCGAGGCGGTCAGCGCCTCGCGCACGGCTGCCGCCTCGTCCCACGGCCGCGCCCCGTCGGGGCCCTCGATCGTCTTCTCGTGGCCCTTCCCGGCGAAGAGGACCACGTCCCCCGGCCGGGCGGCCTCGACGGCCGCGACCACGGCCGCCCACCGATCGGGGATGAGCCACAGATCCTGACCCTCGCGGGCACCGGCGGCCCTGGCGCCCTCGGCGATGGCCTCCAGGATGGCCCCTGACGGCTCGCCCCGGGGATCCTCGTCGGTGAGGACCGTGAGACGGCAGCGCTCCGCCGCCACGCGGCCCATGCTGGGCCGCTTGACGCGGTCCCGCTCGCCGCCCGAGCCGAAGACGGCGATGAGTCCGCCCCCGCCGGCGGCCGCCAGCGGGGCCAGCTCGTCGAGCACCTGGGCCAGGGCCTCGGCCGTATGGGCGTAGTCGACGACGGCCACGAAGGGCTGCCCGGCCTCCACCCGCTCCATGCGGCCCGGCACCCGGACCAGTCCGCCCAGGCCGGCCGCCACGGACTCCGGCTCGAGGCCCAACGCCTCGCCCACGGCCACCGCAGCCAGGGCATTGTGGGCGTTGTGCCGGCCCGCCAGCTGGAGCTGGATCCGTCCCTCCCCGCGGGGCGTGTGATAGCCCAGGCCCAGGCCCCGGACGCCCTCCTCGATGGCCAGCAAGCGCACGTCGGCCGCCTCGGCCGTGCCGTAGGTCAGGCAGGCCGCACCGGCCTCACGGGCCGCAGC
Organism: Candidatus Limnocylindrales bacterium; assembly: GCA_036278755.1. Taxonomy (GTDB): domain Bacteria; phylum Chloroflexota; class Limnocylindria; order Limnocylindrales; family CSP1-4; genus DASUKL01. The sequence goes on from DASUKL010000114.1 coordinate 27,897, forward strand.
CAGGAAGGCCTCGGCCTGGGGGTCGTCGAGGTTCACCAGGGCGTGCTTGCCGAAGCCCTTCTCGGGGTCGGCCGGGCCGACCGCCAACTGCTCGAAGAGGCGACGCTTGGCGGCCCGGTAGGCCTCCACGGTGCGGTGGAACTCCAGGTGCTCCGAGGTGACGTTGGTCAAGATGGCCAGGTCGAAGGCCACCTCGGCCAGCCGACCCTGAGCCAGCCCGTGCGAGCTAGCTTCGACGACCGCCCAGCGGTCCCCGGCGGCGAGCATGGCCGCGAGGTGGCGCTGCAGCTCGGGCGCCTCCGGCGTCGTCGTCCGGCCGGGATTGCCCAGGTTGCGACCGCCGACCACGACGTCGACCGTGCCCAGGAGGCCCGTGGGCCGGCCGCTCGCTTCGAGCACGGCCCGCACCAGATAGCAGGTCGTGGTCTTGCCGTCGGTGCCGGTCACCCCGACCACGCCCAGCTCGTGCGAGGGATCGCCGCTCACCCAGGCCGCCGCCACGGCCAGGGCCGGCCGCGCCGCGCTCACGACGAGCTGCGGCACCGGCAGGCTGGGCAGGAGCCGCTCCACGACCACCGCCGACGCGCCCGCGGCGATGGCCTGGGGCACGAAGTCGTGGCCGTCGAACCGCTCGCCGCTGAGGGCCACGAAACAGTCGCCCGGCCCCATCTCACGCGAGTCCGCGTCCACCCGGCCGATCACCACGTGCGCCGGGCCCACGTGGCTCCCCTGACGGTCGACCCCCGGCACGACCTGGCGAAGGAGATCCCGGCTCTCGAGGGCGGCGACCAGGCTCCCCAGCGCGCGCGGCCGCGTCACGGAGCGCGGGCGGGCACAGCCGGCGCGGGGCGGCGGTCGGCGGCCAGTCCCGCCAGCCGACCGGTGATCCGGCCCGCGGCATAGCGCCACGGCCTCATGACCCGCTCCCGGTTGCCGCTCAGCTCCAGCCACTCCCCGCCCAGCAGCTCCTTGAAGCGCAGCAGGCCGTACATCGGCTCGCCCGCCTGAGGCCGACGGCGGCGGCCGGCGACGTCCACCCCGGCCAGGTCGACCTCGGCCCGCCCTTCGCGGAGGGCGAGCTCGAGGGCCCGCCACAGGATCAGGTGGGTCGTGCCCGGGTAGGCCCGCCGCCGCTCGACCACATCGCCGGCATGGGCATAGGTGAAGCGATCGCCGTGACGATAGAACATGGCCGCACCGAGCAGCTCGTCGTCGGGCGAGCGGACCTCGAGGATGAAGCCCAGCCCGGCGGTCACCGCATGGCCGCCCCAATCGAGGAAGCCTTCCGCCGGTCCCAGCCTGAACCGGCGTCGGGCCGCCGTGGCGGCCAGGATGGCATACAGGCGCTGGAGCGCCGCGCCGATCTCGGCTGCGGCCAGCGGCCCGCCGGCCGGCGGCTCGATCCCCTCGCCCGCGCCGCCCGGGGCGTCGAACCGTCCGTAACCCAGGACCCGCACCCCGCGTCGCTCGGCGCCGCGGATCTCGTAGCGCACGGTGGCCGGTAGCTCGGCCAGGAGGGCGGCTTCGTCGAGGCCCGGCGGCAGGGCTCGGCGGAGGCGGTGGCGGGAGGGCTGGATCTCCTCGATCTGGCGGAAGCCCCGGGCTCGCAGGAGGTCCGGGTAGCCGGTCTCGACGGGCACCTCGGCGTCGCTCGAGACGACGTCGACCCCGTGCTCGCCAAGCCAGGCGGCGATGGCGTCGAGTCGGTCCGCGGCCGCTTCGAGCGGACCGCCCGACCAGACGGGCCCCCGCGAGATGTAAGCCCCCGCGCCCCCGATCCAGCGCCAGGGCCTGACCAGGACGAGGACGGGGTGGCCGCCATCGATCATCAGGTACCGCGGACGCCAGCCGTGGCGGCCGCGATACTCGCCCCAGGCCCGCGACTGGTACACGTCCCCGCCGGGCACGGCTACGGTCAGCTCGTCCCACCGCTCCAGTTCCTCCGGGGTCGCCGCCCGGACCTCGAGGCTCATCGTCGAAGGGGCCTCACAGGGCCGCCGACAGCCGCCGTCCAGCGAGGGCCCGTCCGGCGGCGAAGCCGGCCATCCGGAGGGCGGCCCCACGCAGGCCGGCCGGGCTCCAAAGGCTCGTCCCGACGTACGACACGGCCCGGCCGCCCCACTGCTGCTTGAAGCCCAGCAGGCCCCAGGTGGGGTGCTCCGGCCCATCCGGCAGGCGCGGATCGCCGAAGACGTTGACGCCGCCCATGTCGTAGGTCCGGAAGCCGGACTCGCGGGCCCACTCGATGATGGCCCACTGCAGGGCGAAGTTCGCTGGCACCCGGCGCCGGTCGGCCTCTCGCTCCCCGGTCTGGAAGAGGAGGGCCCGGCAGCCGCAGTGATGGACCACCGTATGGGCCAGGTCGAGCCCCTCGCGCCGAGCGAAGAAGAGCGTCGCCGCGCCGGCCTCGACGAGGGCCCGCGTGGAGGCCACGTGGTAGGCCTCGGGGCGCAGCACGAAGCCCTTGCGCTGGCCGGTCAGGGAGATGATCTCGTACGAGTCGTGGTAGGCCGCCTCGCGGACCTCTGGGGGGCTGTCGCGATCGACCCGCTCGACGACCACGCCGGCCCGGGCGGCACGGCTGACGTTGCGGGCCACGTTATCGCTGAGGAGGGCGTGCTGCGCCTCGGAGCTGGCGGTGAGGGGCACGATCACGCCCGTGGCCGAGACCTGGATCTGGACCGGGCTGGCCCAGAAAGCGGCCTCGCCGAGCGTCCCGGCCTGGGGGCCGTCCAGGGCCCAAGCCGGGTCGACGATCAGGAGCGACGCTCCCCTCGCCCGAGCCACCCGGCGGAGGACGCGCAGGGCCAGGAGGGCCGCATCTCGCCCCTCCCGGAGGAGGACGGGCCCCAGCGGGGCGTAGAGCAGCCGGCCGGCCAGCGGGCGGGCCGCCGCGGCCAGCGAGAGGGGCAGGAATCGAGGCCGGGCCAGATCGGTCAGGGGCAGGCCCAGGAGGCTGGCCGCGGCGATGGGGCCGGCCCCGTCCTCCATCAGGAAGCGGTGCACGGTCCAGCCGCTGGTGGTCCGTTTGAACTCGCCCCAGGCGTGGCTCTGGAGGGCTTCGCCCCGCGGCATCCGGACCGCGAAGGCGTCCCAGGTGACGGCAGGCTGGTCGGTGAGATCCAGGAGGCGCACGTTCCCGGGGCCAGAGGTCGGGGGCGGGGACATGCGGGCTAGTCTAGCCCAGGGTCGCGGCCGTCCAGGACCCGGCGGGCAGCCCGCGCCGCGTCCGCCAATCGGGCCCTGGGCCGGAGGACGATGCGCCGTGCCCGCGTCTGCCAGACCCAGCTGGCGCCGTAGCCGGCCTTGTGCTGGTAGAGGCCCCAGCCCGGGTCGGCCGGCCCGCTGGGGATGGCCCGCTGACCGGGGGTGTCGACCCCCCCGAGCATGACCGCCTCCGCGCCGCCGGTCAGGGCCTCGCGGATGACGGTCCAGCGGAGCAGATGCATGACCCCCGGCACGTTCCGCCGTTCGCTGATGAGGTCACCCGAGAAGGCGGTCGCGTACGTCCCGCCCTGGAGGTAGAGGAGGATGGCCCCCAGGAGGCGGCCGTCGCGCTCGGCCACCAGGAACCGGGCCTGGCGGGCGGCCAGCAGCCGGCGCCACCAGCCGAGGTAGCCGGCCTGGGGCCGCAGTTCGAAGCCCCGCCGCTCGGCCGTGGCCTCGAGGAACCCGGCGAAGGCGTCCAGGGCCTGGCCGTCGGGGTCATCCCGGACGATCACGCCCGCGGCCTCTGCGGCCCGGATCCGCTGACGGGTCGACTTGGAGCAGGCGGCCCGCAGGCCGGTCTCGGTGCTGCCCGGCGGCAGGGCCAGGCGCATGACGTGGATCGACGGCTGGGCCTCACGCGCCGGGCGGAAGCCGGCCAGGGCCATGGCCCGTTCGTAGTCCGGGTCGGCCGGCAGCTCGGGGTCGACGGTCAGGGCCCCCAGTCCCTCGGCCCGCAGTCGGTCGGCCAGGGCCGTCGCCCGAGCCGCCACGGCCAGCGGCGGATCGCCGGCCGAGATGGGGCCGCGCCGGCAGTGGGCCTCGCGACCGGCGAGACGCGACCGACCCTCCAGCACGAGGGCCACCCGGCCGTCGCTGAAGGCGGCGAAGCGTGGTCGGCCACCCCGGGCACGGATGTGCTCGGCCCAGGTCGTGCCCTGGAGGACCTGGCCGCCAGGCGCATCGACGGCCAGGGCGTCCCAGCCGGGCGGCGCCTCGTCGTCGAGCCTGACGACCTGCGGGAGCGGGGCGAGGCTCATCGACGGCTCATCCCCTTGGGCGGGCGGACGGTCGACATCGGGCTCGTGGTCGTCGTCGGGCTCATCGTCGTCATCGGCCATCCGGAGGACTGGCGCGGCGCACGGCGCTGGCGGCGCGGCCGACGACCTGCTCGAGGGCCGCCCCCAGGGGCTCGATGATCAGCTCCCAGCCGCCCGTGTACGTCGTCTCTTGGCCCCCGAAACCGCGCTTGAACTGGGCCAGGCCGGGCGCGTCGGTGCCCCACATGTCGTAGCGCCGGAAGCCGCCTGCCGCGGCCCGCCGCATGGCCTCCCACTTGAGCAGGTAGTTCGCGTGGAGGGCCGCCCCGGCCTCGGTCATGCCGCCGTACAGCTCCACCGTCCGGTCGCCGCAGCGCACCAGGAGGAGGCCGGCCAGGGTCTCGCTCCCTGGCTGGCTCCCAGCGGCAGCGTGGCTCTCGGGCGCGCCGTCGCCTCCGGCGAGCGGGCGCTGGGCGAGGAGCAGGCCAGCCGCCCCGCGACGGTCGAAGGCGGCGTAGACGGCCCGCACCCGCGCGGCCCGGAAGCCCACCCGCCGGGCCGTGGCCTCGTGGATGGGCACGAAGGCGTCGAGGCCGCCCGCGCCGGCGTCGGCGATCACGACCCCCTCGCGCGCCGCCTTGTGGACGTACTGGCGCCACTTGGGCCGCAGCGCGGACCACAGCTCGGGCTCGGGGCGGCTCACGTCGACGATCCGGGTGACGTTGATCTCGAAGGACGGCACTCGGCGCCACCCGGCACGGCGCAGGCCGTCCTCCAGCGGGTGCCCGAGCGGCAGCTCGGGATCGATGAGGACTCGGCTCAGCCGCAAGCCTCGTCCGGCCGCCCGCAGGGCCCCGGTGAGAGCCGCGATGGCTCCGCTGCTCAACTCGGCGGCCACGGGCCCCCGATGGCCGTAGGCCCGCGACCATGGCCCCCAGCGCGGCCGATGCAGGAGGAGCTGGATGCCCACCGGCCCACCGGGACCCGGCGCGACGACCCGCTCGACCCGCCAGCCGCCGCTGGCATTGGCCTCGGCCCAGGCCGTGAGCTGGGGGAACGAGCCATACGGCGCGCCCGCGACGAAGGCGTCCCAGGCCCTGTCGTCGGCGGCGAGGTCGGTCGGCCTCATGCTCCGGAGCGGCCGAGATGGAGGGCCGAGCGGGCCAGGTCGAGGCTGGCCTGGAGCTCCGGCAGCCGGAGGAGCCGACTGATGGCGACGAAAGCCAGGGCCGCGGCCAGGAAGGAGACGGCCGCCTCGCTCAGGAGGAGGAACCGCCCGGGCTCCGCCCCCACGGCCTGGAGGATGCCGTTGCGGACCAGCTGGGCGACGGCGGCAGCCCCCAGCGCGGCGGTCCCGAAGAGGAGCCCGGCCCGGCTCATCTCGACCAGGTCGAGGCCCGGCAGCCAGCGGGCCAGGAGGATCAGCAGGAGGATGGCCTCGAACCAGGCCCCGGCAGCGATGCCCACGGCCAGGGCGTCGAGGCCCAGCGGGCCGACGGTGGCCACGGCCACGGCCACGTTGACGACGACCGAGAGGATGGCCGCCATGACCGGGGTCCGGGTGTCCTTGCGAGCGTAGTAGGCCCGGGCCAGGACGACGATGAGGGCGTGCCCGGCCAGGCCCACGAGGAAGACGGCCAGCATGCCCGCCACCACCGGCACATCGGCATCGCGGAACTGGCCATAGTCGTAGAGGAACGTCGTGGCCTCGCGCTGGAGGACGACACCCACGGCCGTCAGGAAGAGCATGACGTACAGGAGCATGCGCAGGGAGCGCACGATCATGGCCGAGAAGTCACGACCGGCGCCCAGGGCCGCGGCCCGCGAGAGGGTCGGCAGGAGGATGATGCCCAGCGGCAGGCCGATGACCCCCAAGGGGATCTGCATCGCGGTGAAGGCCAGGTTGTAGGCCGTCAGGGCCCCGATGCCGAGGCCCGCGGCGAGGGTCGTGTTGACCAGGAAGGTGATCTGCGTGGCCCCCAGGCCGATGGCCCGGGGGATGAGCAGCACCAGCGCCTCGCGGGCGGCCGGGTCGCTCAGGTCGATCGTCCCGAGCTCGAAGTGGAAGCCCCGCTGGCGAACCAGGCTCGGCACTTGGATGGCGGCATTGAGGAAGGCTCCCACGACGACGCCCACGGCCAGCGCGCCCACACCCAGGAGCGGCGAGAGGAAGAGCGCGGCGGCGATGATGGCCACGTTGTAGAGCAGCGGCGCGACGGCTGCCACCGTGAAGCGGCCCAGGGCGTTGAGGGCCGAGGAGGCGATCGCACCCAGGGTCAGGAAGATCGGCGAGAGGAGCATGAGCCGCGTCATGGGCACGATCCGGGCCAGCTCGTCCGGCCCGTAGGACGGCGTCAGGAGGGCGACCAGCCAGGGCGCGGCGACGAAGGCCGCGACGGCCAGCACCAGGAGGCCGCCCAGCATGAGGTTGCTGATGGTCGAGACGACCCGCCAGGCGCGCGCATCCTGGTCGTGGGCGAAGAGGCCCGCCAGGACGGGGATCACGGCCGCGCCGAGGGCCCCCGCGGCCACCAGCTGGAAGACGAGGTCGGGGATGCGGAAGGCGGCATAGTACGTATCGAGCTGCGTGCCGACACCGAAGACGGCACTGAAGACGACCGTCCGGATCCAGCCCAGGACGCGGGAGGCGAGGTAGGCCCCGCTGACGATGAGGCCGGCCCGAGCCAGCATGCCCGCCGATCCGAGCGACCCGGCCGAGCCCGACTCGGCCGAGCCCGATGCGCTCGGCGACGCGGCCGGCTCGGGGGCCCCCAGTGGCTCCTCCTCGGGCCCGACGGACGTCTCGGCCTCGAGGCCGCTCACGAGCCGGTGTCGCCTCGACCAGGTCCCCCCGTGGCCCGCGGATGGGCCGCCAGGTAGGCCGAACGGAGGCGGGCCGGGGCCACGTGGGTGTAGATCTGGGTCGTGGCCAGGCTAGCGTGGCCCAGCAGCTCCTGGACGACGCGCAGGTCGGCCCCGCCGTCGAGCAGGTGACTGGCGAAGGAGTGGCGCAGGGTGTGGGGATGGACGCCCTGCGGCAGGCCGGCCCGCGCGGCCAGACGGTCGAATCGGTAACGCAGCCCACGCACGCCGAGCGGCCCACCGGCGGCGTTGAGGAAGAGGCGGCCGTCGTCGGCCGGCGCGGGTCGACCGGCGCCGGCGGCGCGCTCCAGGGCCGCCTGGCGGAGGCGGGGCCGGCCGGTGGCCAGATAGTCGATCAGGGCCGCGCGAGCCGGTCGACCCAGAAGGCAGATGCGCTCCTTGCGGCCCTTGCCCAGGACCCGGACCTCACCGCGCCGCAGGTCGACCTCGTCGATGGTCGTGCCGGCCAGCTCGCTGATCCGCAGCCCAGCCGCGTAGGCCGTCTCGATGAGGGCCCGATCACGCAAGGCGAGGGCCTCCGCGAGCGAGCCGGCCCCCGCCTCTGGATCCTGGGTGCGGTCGATGAGACGCTCCACGTCGCCGACCTCGAGGACCTGCGGCAGGCGGTGCGGACGCCGCGGGGCGCTGAGCGCGGCCCAGGGGTCGCCGGCCACCCAGCCCTCCCGCTCGGCGTGGCGATAGAAGGCCCGCACGGCGGCCACCCGGGCCGAGATCGTCGTCCGCGCCAGGCCGCGCCCGTCGAGCTCGGCCAGGTAGGCCCGCAGGGCACCACGGCCGGGCTGGCGCCAATCGAGTCCCGGGCGCTGGGCCAGCCAGGCCAGGTACTGCCCGATGGCCGTGGCATACGCCCGGCGGGTGTGGGGCGACGTATCGCGGGCGGCCAGCGCCTCCAGGAACCGCTCGAGCGCCGCCGCGCCCGTCACGCCGCCGGTGCCGAACGCCTGACCGACGTGCGCCCCGCCGCGGGCCGCTTCGACGAGCGTCCGGTGCGGCCGGCCGCCGGGCGTCGGCCGCGGCTCGGACCACGCTTGCGGACCAGCGCGCTGGGCTCCGGTGGGCCGCCGGGGAGGCGTAGCCCGACGAGCTCGGTACCCGCCGCAGGCAGCTCGATGGTGGCGCCGCAAGCCAGGCAGATGGCGCCCTCCGCGCGGCGCGCCACGGGGCCCTCGTCGGCGTCGTGGAGCGCGCCCAGGGGCTCGAAGTTCGTGGTGAAGTCGCAGGCCGGATAGCGCGAGCAACCCCAGAAGACATTGCCCGTGCGTCGTGCCCGGCGGGCGGTCAGTTGCCCCTCGTGGCAGGTGGGGCAGGTCACGGCGAACGGCAGCTGGTCGGGCGGCGGTGGGCCCGACTTCTGGATGAAGTCGCAGGCGGGGTAACGCGAGCAGCCGAGGAACGGCCCGAAGCGACCCTGGCGCATGGTCAGCTGACCCTCGCCACACTTGGGACACGGCTCGCCGGCGCCGGGCAGGGCCTCGGGCTCCTCGCCCGGCAACGGCCGCGTCTCCTTGTGCTCGGGATACATCGAGCAGGCCAGGAATCGCCCGTTGCGACCAAGGCGGATGACCATGGGGTGGCCCAGCGAGCAGACCTCGTCGCTGGGCTCGGTGGTGAAGTCGGCCCGGCGGAGCTCCTGGCGCTTCTCGGCCACGCGAGCCTCCAGCGGTCCGTAGAACTCGCGCAGGAGCGGCACTGAGGCCAGCTCGCCGCGGGCCACCTCGTCGAGGCGCTCCTCCATGCGGGCCGTGAAGGCCAGGTCGACGAACTCACCGAAGTGCTCCACGAGCAGGTCGGTCACGATCTCGGCCACGATCTCCGGATGGAGCCGGCGGGCTTCGACCCGCACGTAGCCGCGATCGATGATCGTGGAGATGATCGAGGCATAGGTCGAGGGCCGACCCACACCGTGTTCCTCGAGGGCCTTGATGAGGGTGGCCTCGGTGAAGCGCGGCGGCGGCTCGGTGAAGTGCTGGCTCGGGGCGACGTCGGCCACGTCGGTCGCCTCGCCCTCCGCCAGGGCAGGCAAACGCCGCTCCTCCTCGTCGTCGGCCTGCTCGTCGTCATGGCCCTCGGTGTAGACCCGGGCGAACCCATCGAAAAGCGTCCGCGTGGCGCTGGCCCGCAGCCCGTAGCGACCGGCGGCCAGCTCGGCCGTCGTCGTCTCGAGCCGCTTGTCGGCCATCTGCGAGGCCAGGGCGCGCTGCCAGACGAGACGGTATAGGCGCAGCTCCTCCGGTTTGAGGCTGGCCGCGACGGCGTCGGGCGTTCGGGCGAAGCTCGTCGGCCGCACGGCCTCGTGGGCCTCCTGGGCGCCGCGGACCTTGGTCTTGTGAACGCGGCCCTTGAGCAGGGCGTAGTCATCGCCGAAGCGCTCGCGGATCACGGCCCGGGCCTCGTTCATGGCCACGCTGGCCATGGCCGTCGAGTCGGTCCGCATGTAGGTGATGAGTCCGACCTGCCCTTCGGGAGTCTCCACACCCTCGTACAGGCGCTGGGCGATGGACATCGTCCGCTTGGGGCTGAACCCGAGCTTGCGGCTGGCCTCCTGCTGGAGGGTGCTGGTGGTGAAGGGCGGCGCCGGGCTGCGGCGCGACGTGCGGCTGCCGAGCCGCTCGACCAGCGGCCGCAGGAGGCGCAGGGCCGCGGCATGCTCCTCGGCCGCCCCGCCGTCACCGATCTCGGCCGCCTGGCCGTCGATCTTCACCAGCTCAGCCGTGAAGCGGTCCCCGCGCTCGGTCACGAGCTCGACCGCGAGGGTCCAGTACTCGCGGGCCTCGAAGGCCCGGATGGCACGCTCGCGCTCCACCACGAGGCGCACCGCGACCGACTGGACCCGGCCCGCAGAGAGGCCGCCGCGGACCTTGCGGGAGAGGAGCGGGCTGAGGGTGTAGCCCACCAGGCGGTCGACGATGCGGCGCGCCTGCTGGGCCTCGACGAGATCGCCGTCGATGCTCCGGGGATGGGCGAAGGCCTCCCGGATGGCCGACTCGGTGATCTCGCTGAAGGTCACCCGTCGCTGCTTGTCGGCGGGCACCGAGGCCGCCTCGGCGACGTGCCAGGCGATGGCCTCGCCCTCGCGGTCGAGGTCCGTGGCCAGCCAGACGGCGTCGGCCTTGCGGGCCTCGCGGGCGATGGTCTCGACCTGCTTGCGCCGGTCGTCGGGCACGACGTAGTCCGGCCGGAAGTCGTGCTCGACATCGACCCCGAACTTGCCCTTGCCGGGATTCTCGGGGAGGTCGCGCACGTGGCCGTAGGAGGCGAGGACGTGGTAGTCGGGGCCGAGATAGCGCTCGATCGTCCGGGCCTTGGCCGGCGACTCCACGATGACGAGGTTCCTTGACATCGGCCGGGAGTGTAGCACCGGCCTCTTGGCCCACCCTTCACCCCGACTCGACCGGCTCTTCACCCCGCGGGGCGGGCGCCGGGCCGGCGAGGACGGCTCCCGCCCGGTGCTCAGCCTGGGGATCCGGGCTCAGACCTCCCGGATGCGGCGCAGGAAGTCCTCGTCCAGCTCGAGCTCCGGCCCCTCCCCCGCCGGCAGCTGGAGGACCTCGTCCTGGGCCGGTCGAGCCGCCTGGCCGGGCTGCCGCTCGGACGGGATCTCGATGAAGCGGATGTGGCCGATGGGGATCACGAAGGTGTTCTGGCTGGCATCGATGAAGACCGGCCGCTTGCCGTCCACGGTCCGCAGGTTGGTGCACACGAGGCACACGTCGCCGGCCGCCGGGAGGGCCGGCAGGTCGGCCAGCAGCGGCTGCTCACCCTGCATGTGGATCACGGCGTCGCGGATCACCCCGCCCCCTGCCACGGTCAGCCTCCGTAGAAGTCCGAGTTGTAGACGACCCGGCCGCCCGACGACCAGAGCCCGATGCCGACGGAGTGGAAGGCGGGGCTCATGAGGTTGCGCCAGTGGCCGCCGTTGGTCGCCTTCTCGTCCTGGAAGAAGAGGACCACCCGGATGGCGCCCTGGTAGGCGCCGCCGCTCCACTGACCCAGGTTCTCGCCCCAGGTCGGGTTCGTGTAGCCGCAGGCCCGGAGGCGATCGCCGGGCCCGGTGTACGGGCTGCCGCCGTAGTGCTCGAGCAGGCCATGGGTGGCCAGGTAGCGGGCCCATGGTCGGGTGGCGCAGTCCGAGATGCCGCTGCTGAGCTTGAGCGGCGCGAGGCCGTTGCTGCCGCGCCCGGTGCACGAGCCGTCACTGTGGACCCAACCGCCGGTATGGGTGCAGTTGAGGAGGTTCAGGTAGTACAGCTCGACCGACTTCAGCGGGGCGCTCGAGGTCGGGGGGGCCTTCGGCTTGGGGGTCGCTGTGGTCACCGGCTTGGGCTTGCTGGCCACGGCGGTCCTGATCACCGGCTTGGGCTTGGCCGCGGTGGTGAAAGCGAAGTCGCTGACCACGGCGCTCGGGTCGGCGGCCATCGTCACCCCGGCCGAGGAGATGGCGCTGCCGTCGATCGTCACGCTGTAGGTGTGGCTGTAGCCGAGCGGCGAGCGTGGGGTCCAGGCCACGACCGTGTCACCTTCGTACCAGGCGAACGTGCCCGCGCTGGTGGCCAGGCCGCTGATGTGGAAAGCCGCCTCCGTGGCGGCGGGCTGCATGGCCATCGTGAAGCGAACGCTGATGACCTGGCTGCGGGCCACGTCCTTGCTCTTGTCCGACGGCCGGGCCCGGATCACGGCCGGCCGGGCGAGGGTGCTGATGGCCAGCTTGACGGGAGCAGCCATCGTGACCCCGTCGGGGTCGGCCACCGAGGCCGCCAGATGGAAGGTGTAGTCGGCGTCGGCGTCGAGCGGTCCGGCCGGCAGCCACTGGAAGTGCTGGATCCCGTCGCCGGCCGGCCCGGCATCGACGACGGAGACGATCCGACCGGGCGCGGCCGGCGTCACGGAGAAGGCCCGGCGCACGGAGTCCTGATCGACAGGCTCGGAAAAGGCGATGTCGACCCCGCTCTTGGGCGTCGCCCGGCTGCCGTCACCACCCATGACGGAGAGGGTCGCCGTGGGCCGGGCCCGGGTGAGGAACGTGGCGCTGACGCCTGCCCCGAGGGCCTTGCCGGCGCGATCCTGCGCCGTGCCCGCGATGCGCACGGCGTAGAGCTGACTGGGATCCCAGGCCGTCTGCGGGCTGACGTCGAGATGACGGCCGTCGCTCGTCCAGTGGAGCACCACGGGCGTGGCCGGATCGACGGACAGGGCCTGGCGCACCGAGGCCTGGTCCATGGGCGTCGTGAAGTCGAACGGCACGGAGCGCCCCACCCGGAAGCCGGTGACCAGGGGTGACGAGAGGCGGACGACGGCGCCGGGATCGATGGTCGGGGTCAGGTGCGCGTTGGCCGCTGGGGTCGCGGTGCTGGCGGCGGCGAGGCTCAGGAGCGCCACGGCGATGACCGCTGCCCCAGCCCGGACGAGGGGCTGTCGGCGGGCCAGCGGGGCGAGGTAGAGGGCACCGAGCACAGGCAGGCCGAGAAGGGCCGCGATCGCCTTACGCAATAACCGGACTCCCGTCGTTCGGCCTGGACCGCCGCTGGGGCGACGGCCCATCCCCCTGGCCTGATGGCGCCGCGCAGCCTACCAGAGGGCCAGCGGTCGTGCAGGTCAGGGCACGGCGGTCCGATGGTGCTTTCAGGCACCGGCGAGCAGCGGACCGGCGGGCAGGTAGGTCGCGCCACTGGCCTGGGCCCAGCCGCGGAGCTGGAGCAGACCGAGCGCGCTGGCCACCGTGGCCGGGGCCAGGCCGGTGGCGGCCACGAGCTGGTCGAGGTCGGCAGGCCCGGCGCCCAGGCGCTGCGCCACGGCCCGTTCGGCCGGGCCGAGGCCTTCCTGCCCAGGTTCCGCATGGCGTCTCGGCGACGCCTCCGGCCCGGGCGCCAGGGCCAGGCGGGGGTCGATCCCGGCGTCGGCCAGGGCCTCGTCGAGGCCGATCAGCGGCCGTGCTTCGGTCTCGCGCAGGAGACGGAGGCAGCCCGCGGTCCGGACCTCACCCGGTCGACCGGGGGCGACGAGCAGGTTGCGGCCCTGTTCGAGGGCATGGTGGGCCGTATTGATCGCCCCGCTGCGGGCCGGCGCCTCGACGACCATGACCGTGTCCGCCAGGCCGCTGAGGATCCGGTTGCGGCGGGGGTAGGTGCCGCGCGTCGCGGCGGCTAGAGGCCCGAGCTCGGAGACGACGGCCCCGCCGCTGTCGACGATGTCCCGCATCAGCCGCCGATGGGCCCGTGGGCCTGGGGCCCGATGGCCGGCTCCGATGACGGCCACGGTCCGGCCGCCGCGGGCCACCACGGCGGCGTGCGCGGCGCCATCGATGCCGATGGCCAACCCCGAGACGACCACGACCCCGACCTCGGCCAGCCGGTCGCCCAGCCGACTGGCCAATAGCCGCCCAGCAGGCGTCGGCCGACGGGTCCCCACGACGGCCACGGCCCGGACCGCCTCGAGGGACGCCACCTCGCCCCAGCCATGCAGGGTGACGGGCGGGTCGGCCAGGCCCCGAAGGCGGGCCGGCCAGCGCTCGTCGAGGGGCGTCAGGGTCCACAGCCCCAGCCGGCGGAGCGGGGTCTGGAGGCTCTGTGGGTCGGCGGCCGCCTGGACCAGGGCCGCACGGACGACGTGCCGCAGCCGCAGCTCGGCGGCCAGTGGACCCAGCCGGCCGGCACGGATCGCGGCCAGGGCAGGAGCCGCGCCGCCGAAGTGGCCGACCAGCCGGCCGAAGGTCAGGAGGCCGACCCCTTCCACCAGGGACAGGCTGATCCAGGCCGCCCGCTCCTCGGGATCCAGGCCGCCCATCGCCGCTCAGGCCGCCAACCGGCCGAGGGAGCCGCCATCGCCGGAACGGAGGGCGGCCGCGGCCAGGATGGAGGGCTCCTCGACCGCCTCCAGGCCGGCCAGATCCGCGATCGTACGGGCCACTCGCAGCAACCGGTGGGTGGCCCGCGCGGAGAGTCCGGTGGCCGTGGCCAGCTCGCTCAGCCGCTCGCGGGCCGCTCCACCCAGCCGTGCGGCCCGGACGAGCGAGGTGCCCACCAGCTCCGCGTTGACCAGGCCCTGATTGCGAGCCAGGGCCCGTGCACGTGCCGCTGCGATCCGCTCCGCGACGACCCGGCTGGCCTCGGCTGGCCCGCTGGAGAGCAGGTCGGCCGGGGGCACGCGCCGCAGCTCCACCCGCAGGTCGAGGCGGTCAAGCAGCGGGCCACTGACCTTGCGCTGATAGCGCTCCGGCTCGTTCAGCCCACAGCGGCAGGCAACCTCCGGATCGCCGTCGTAGCCGCAGCGGCAGGGATTCATGGCCGCCACCAGCTGGACGCGGGCCGGATAGGTCACCTGGCCGCTAGCCCGCGCGAGGTGGATCGTGCCCTCCTCCAGCGGCTGACGGAGGGCGTCGAGGACGAAGCGGTCGAACTCGGCCAGTTCGTCGAGGAAGAGGACGCCGCGATGGGCAAGGGAGACGAGGCCCGGCATCAGCCGCGGCCCGCCACCGACCACGGCCACATAGGAGCTGGTGTGGTGCGGCGCCCGGAAGGGCCGGGCCCGGCGCAGGGTCGGCTCGGGGCCCAGGAGGCCGGCCACGCTCTCGATGACGGCCAGCTCGAGGGCCTCGCTCGGCCCGAGGGGTGGGAGCAGGCCGGGGATCGTCCGGGCCAGCAGCGTCTTGCCCGCCCCTGGAGGCCCGACCATCAGCAGGTTGTGGCCGCCGGCCAAGGCGATCTCCAGGGCCCAGCGCGCGGCGGCCTGACCGCGGATGTCGGCCAGGTCGACCGCCTCGGCGCTGGCCGGGTCCACGGGCGGCGCGACCTCTCCGAGCCCCCCTGCCGTGGGTGCCGAGACGAGCACCGGCGGTCGCCGGGTGGCAGCCTGCGCCCGCCGGCCGCGTGGTCCGGCCACGAGCCGGACGGCGTCGTCGAGCCCGTCCAGGCCGTAGGCCTCGACGCCCGCGACGAGGCGCGCCTCGCCCACGTTAGGCGACGGCACCCCGACCCGCCGATGGCCCCGCCGGACGAGCGTGGCGACCATCGGCAGGACCCCGGCCACGGGCCGGATCGAGCCGTCGAGGGAGAGCTCACCGAGCAGGGCCAGGGGCCCGCCGCCAGCCCGCAGCTGACCCGAGGCGACGAGGATCCCCACGGCGATAGCGAGGTCATAGGCCGCGCCGCGCTTGCGGCGGTCGGCGGGGGCCAGGTTGACCGTGATGCGGCTGGCCGGATAGTCGTAGCCGGCGTTGCGAACGGCCGCGCGGACGCGTTCCCGAGCCTCTGACAGCGCCGCGTCGGGCAGGCCCACGATGTGGCACGAAGGCAGGCCCGGGGCGACATCGACCTCGACCCGGATCAGGGCCCCGTCGAGGCCGTCGATGACGGCCGTGATGAGCGTGGCGAGCATGGTTCCAGGCTAGCGGCCGACACTCCACACCGGCTCACCGCGCGATCGACGCCGCCTTCCCTCCCTGCTCCACTGAGCCGCGGCGGGCGTCTCGGGGAACGCCGCTCAGGTGCGGGCCGGGACCCCGCTGGCGGCAGCCACGAGGCGCGAGGCCGGGGCCGGGGCTGGGGCAGACTTATCGATGACCCGCACGAACTCCAGCACCGCCCGCCCGAGCACGGTGTCTTGCTTGTCGACCATGAACGGATGGCCGCTGTTGAGGGCGCTGATGGCGCCCCGGTACTCGTTGACGATCTGATGGTCGATCTTCCGCCGCAGGGCGCCCTCGGCCGTCCGGGCCGTGATGCCGGTGAAGGCGTTGCTGCGGTTGAGGACGAGCTCCATCTTGTCGGGCGGCAGGCCCAGGTTGGCCATCGTCTCGAGGATCAGGCGCACGTTCTTGAGGCAGGACAGGTCGGCGGTCATGACGACGAAGATTGTGTCCGCGGCGGTGATGACGTCGAGGCTGTTGTCGTCGAGGCGCTTGTCGATGTCGACGATGACGTAGTCGTACATATCGCGCAGGGTGGCCAGGATGCGGGCCATGTGATGGGACTCGGCGCTGACCAGGTCGGCCGTCTCCGGCGATGGGGGGGCCAGCAGCAGGTCGACCCCGGAATCGTGCTTGACGACGACGGAGCGGATGAGCTCCTGGTCGATCGAGGAAGCACTCACCACGTCGACGATCGACTTGCGATCGAGGCCCAGGTCGAGGAACACGCGATGGTCGCCGAACTGGAGGTTGCCGTCGACGAGCACGACCCGTCGGCCCAGCTCCCGGTGGAGGGCGATGGCGGCGTTGATGGCCAGGGTCGTCGTGCCGACCCCGCCCTTGGCCCCGTAGTAGGCCTGGACCCGGCCCAGGGGCGGTCGGCCGACGAGCTGCTCGCGGGGCGCGAAACGGGCCAGGAGGGCCTTGATGCGGGCCAGCAGCTCGGCCGGGTGGAAGGGCTTGACCTGGAGGTCGTCGGCCCCCGCCCGGAGGCCCTTCACCTTCTGCGTGGCGTCGGTGTCGGCGGTCAGGAGGATGATCGGCACGTGGCCCCCCCCGACCTCGCCGGCCCGGATGCGGCTGGTCAGCCCCAGGCCGTCGATCTTGGGCAGGAGGATGTCGACCAGGAGGAGGTCCGGCGCATCCGACTCGAAGCGGCTCAGCCCTTCCTCGCCATCGGTCGCGAGGCTGACCTCGTAGCCTTCCTGGCGCAGGGTATAGGTCAGCAAGCGCTGGATGTTGGGGTCGTCGTCGACGACGAGGATCCTGCCGGGCATCGTTCCCCTTCGCTGGGTCGGCACTCGGTCGAGGGCTGTCCGGTCGACCGCGGTGCGGTGTCGCACCGATGATACCGCGGCCTTCGCGCCGCGCCGACCCCCCTCCGAAGTACCGGTCGCCCTAGCCCTCCTGGGCTGGCGCCATACCCTTGTCCACGAAGCCGCCGATGCCGCTCAGGAGGTTGGTGAACTCGAGGGGGATGACGAACTTGGTGGCCGGTCCGGCGCCCAGCTGCTTGAGGGCTTCCAGGTACTGGAGGGCCATCGTCTTGTCGTCGACGCCCTTGGCCGCGTTGAAGATGCGCTCGAGGGCCTGGCTGAAGCCTTCGGCATTGAGGATCGCCGCCTGGCGCTGGCCCTCGGCCCGCAGGATGGCGGCCTGCTTCTCGCCCTCGGCGACGTTGATGTTGGCCTGCCGGGCACCCTCCGACTCGGTGATCACCGCCCGCCGCGTCCGCTCGGCCGAGAGCTGGCGGTTCATCGCCTCCTGGACCTCCCGGGGCGGCACGATCTCGCGGATCTCGACGGTCGTGATCTTGCCGCCCCAGCGCTCGGTCTGCTCGTCCAGCCGGGCCCGCAGGACCTCGTTGATCTGATCGCGCTTGGACAGGACGTCGTCGAGCGGGATGTCGCCGATGACCGCCCGGAGGGTGGTCGTGGCGATGCCCTGCAGGGCGCCGGCGAAGTTGACCACGTTGACCACGCTCTTGAGCGGATCGGCGATACGCCAGTAGATGAGGAAGTCGATGTTGATGGGGGCGTTGTCCTTGGTGATCGCCGTCTGTGAGGGGACCTCGATGAACTGCTCGCGGAGGTCCACACGCATGGGCCGGTCGACGATCGGCACGATGAGGTTGACCCCGGGGCCCCGGACGAGGCCCTCGTTGGTCCGACCCAGCCGGAAGATGACCAGCTGCTGATATTGCTGGACCACGCGGATCGCGAGGTACAGGAAGATGAGGACGAAGACGATGATGACGGCGACGATGCCGGTGCCGACGGGACCCATGGGGCGACCTCCCTCTGCTGCATGGCCGGTACCCGCCGGGGGGCGGGGGCCGGCTGGTCAGGCCGTCCGGGCCTGCGGTCCGGCCGACGGATCGACGGCCGGCTCGACGATAAGCGTGAGGCCATCCTGGCGGACGACCCGGACCTGGGCTCCCCGTGGGAGCGGACGCTCGTCGGCGGTCCGCGCCGACCATTCCTCGCCCCCCAGATAGACCGACCCGAGCGGCCCCAGCGGCCGCCGGACCTCGCCCAGGCTGCCCGGGCGGAGGGCCGTGCCCACCGTGCCGGCCGTGCCCCGCAGGCCATGGCTGCGCGCGGCGACCGCGGCGATGAGGGCGGCGAAGCCGAGACCCAGGGCCAGGACGACCCCGAGCACCGGCAGGGCCACCCCGACGTCAGGGGCGGCGGGGTTGGATGGAGCGGTGTAGAGGGCCGCCCCGCCGAGGGCGATGGCCACCACCCCGCCCACGGTCAGCAGGCCGTGGCTGGTGACCCACAGCTCGGCCATGAAGAGCAGCAGGCCCAAGGCGATGAGCAGCAGGCCGGCCACATTGAGGGGCAGGCTGCCGAAGCCGATGAAGGCCAGCAGGATGGCGATGCCGCCCAGGATGCCGGTCACGAAGTTGGGATGGACGACCTCGAAGAGGAGGCCGTAGAAGCCGACCGTGAAGAGCAGGAAGGCGATGTTCGGATCGGCCAGCAGGTGGAGGAAGCCCTGCAACGGGTTCAGCTCGATCCGATCCACCTGCGCCCCGGCCAGCTGGAGGATGACGGGCTCCTTGGCCACGCTGACGGTCCGGCCGTCGGCAAAGGCGAGGACCTCGCCGAGCGAGGCGGCGAGGCCGTCGACGACCTTCAGGCTGACCGCCTGCTGGGCGCTCGCCGAGGCGGCGTCCTTGACCGCCGAGACGGCCCAGTCGACGTTGCGGCCGCGTTCCTCGGCGATGCTGGTGATCTTGGCCACCGCGTCGTTAAGGACCTTCTGGCCCTCGGTGCCGGTGATCGTGCCGCCGCTCTGATCCACCGGCGAAGCGGCGCCGATGTTCGTGCCGGGGGCCATGAGGGCCAGGTTCGCGGCCAGGGTGATGAATGTCCCGGCGCTCGCCGCGTGGCCCCCGGCCGGGGCGACCCAGACGATGACCGGGACCTTCGAGGAGAGGATCGAGCCCACGATGTCCTGCATCGAGTCGAGCGACCCGCCGGGCGTATCGAGCTCGATGATGGCCGCCGCATCGCCCCGTTCCGCGGCCGTCGCCAGCCCGCCCTCGATGTAGGTGGCCATGACCTGGTCGACGATGCCGGTCGTGGGCAGGAGGGCCACGGTCGGACTGGCGGCCCGGGCCCCCGAGGTCAGGAGGGTGACCGCCAGGCCGCCCAGCAGGCAGGCCGCGGCGATGCGTCCGATGACATCGACGGGGTGGCTGCGCATCGTGCTCACGCTCCCTTGTCGGGTCATGGTAGCCGAAGCTCGGCGAGCAGCCGCTGACGCACCGCGGCCAGGCGCCGTTCGAGCCGCTCCACCTGCTCCCCGGCCGCGGGGGAGTCCAGACCAGCCGCCGCAGGAGCCAGGGCCTCGAGCTCGGTCGCCCAGCCCTCGAGGACCGCGACGAGGCGGCGTAGCTCGCTCGCCAGGGGCCCAGCGTTGGTGGCCACGATGCCTGCTCCCAGGGCTGGGTCGCCCCGTGCCAGGCGGGTGCTGCTGGCGAAGCCCTGGGCCGCCAGGCCGCGCGCCGCCGACCAATCGAGAGCCGTGGTGGCGGTCTCGGCCAGGGCCGCGCTGACGACCAGCGGCAGGTGGCTGATGAGGGCCACGGCGCGGTCGTGGAGGTCAGGGTCGTCCAAGCGGACGGGACGGGCCCCGCAGCCGCGGGCCAGAGCTCGCACCCGGGCCAGGTCGCCCGGTCGCGCCGAACGACCAGCGACGAAGACCCACGGTCGGCCGGCGAGGAGGTCCGCGCTCGACGCGCCGAAGCCCGCCTGCTCGCGGCCGCTCAGGGGATGACCGCCCACGAACCGCAGGCCGGCCACAGCTTCGGCCCGGGCCAGGATGGCCACCTTGGTGCTCGACACGTCGGTGAGGGTGACCCGGCGGCTGGCCACGAGCGGGCCCAGGGCATCCACGAGATCGAGGTTGGCCAGCGGGGGCGCGGCGAGGACGACGAGGTCGGCGGCCTCCACGGCGGACCTCGCGTCGGGCAGGGGTCGCACGAGACCGGCCCGCGCGGCGCTGCGCAGGGCCGCCGCATCGGGGTCCCAGGCGCTGACCGGCCAATCCCGCCGCTGGGCCACGGCTCGGGCGATCGAGCCGCCGATGAGACCGAGGCCGACGATCGCCACCCGCACCCCGGCAGTCTAGCCGGCGCCCGGCGCCCGGCGGCCTCGACCGCGGACCCGGTGCTACCATCGCCCGGCGCTCATCCCGAACCCCCCAGGCGGGATCAGCCCCGGTGCTGGGCGACAAGAGGGGAACCATGCCCACACGCCTGCCTGCCGTCATCCATGTGCTGCTCGTCGACGACCAGCAGCTCCTGACCGATGCCCTGGCCCGGCTCCTCGAGCTCGAGGCCGACGTGGCCGTGGTGGGCGTGGCGGCCTCGCTGGCCGCGCTGCGCCAGCTGGAGGTGCCCCGCGTCGAGGTCGTCCTCATGGACTACCGGCTCCCCGACGGCACGGGGGCCGAGGGCACACGCATCGTCCGCTCGCGCTGGCGCAGCGCCCGGGTGATCATGCTCACCGCCATCACCGATGACGAGACGATCCTCGAATCGATCCAGGCCGGGGCCGATGGCTACCTCACCAAGGACCGCGCCGCCGAGGACGTGGTGGCTGCCGTGCGCGCCGCCCGGGCCGGCGAGATCCTGCTGCCGCGGCCGGTCGTCCTGGATATCGCCGAACGGGTCGCCGCCGCCCGCGGGGAGGCCGTCGCCCGGCGGCGGCCGGCGGAGACCTTGACGCCCCGCGAGCTGGAGGTGCTGCGGGCCCTCGTCGAAGGCACCTCCTCACGCGAGATCTGCGCCCGCCTCTTCATCTCGACCAACACGTTGCGGACCCACACCCAGAACATCATCGGCAAGCTGCAGGTCCACTCCAAGCTCGAGGCCGTGGCCTACGCCCTGCGCACGGGCCTGATCGAGCCGCCCCGTCCAGAGCCCTAGCGGCCGCCGCCGTTCTCCGGACGGCGCCGCTCGCCGTCGCGCCGCTCCCCGTTCCGCCGCTCCGGTCCGGACTCGGGCGGGCCGGGGTCCTGGGCTGGATTGTGCCGCCGGTGGGCCACCCGCCGGGGCCCGGAGCGCCGGTCCGGCTCGAGGTAAGCGCCACAGCGCGGGCAGCGGCGCTCCTCCTCGAACAGGGCGGTGATCGGGGCGGTGGTGAAGATCTTCCGACCGCAGGTCCGACAGACGAGCGAGGGCATGGCGGGCAGGGTGGCACATCTGCCCTGGCTGCGCCAGCCCGCGGTCCGCGAGGGCCGCGAGCGACGATCTCAGGCTCGACCGACCGTCCGGCGATGGTGGCGCGGCGAGCGCCCCCAGCGCCGCCCGCGATCGAGGGACCAGGCCGCCCCGGCCAGGGGCATGAGGAGCGCGCCGTATAGCAGGCCGTTGCCGCCGTCGTGCCCATCGCCGCCCGGGCCATGGTCGCCGCTGGACGAGCAGGGACGCGGCTCCGACGAGCCGTGCTGGTGACCCGGCGGGCCGTTGCCCGGGCAGGGCACCGGCGGGTGGCAGCCGCTGCCGCCAGGGCCGGGATCGGCGCCATCGTGATGGGACGAGCAGGTCGGGGTCGGCGTGCCGGTCGGCCTGGGCGTGGCCTCCGCGGTCGGGCTGACCGTCGGCCTGGGTGTTGGCGTCGCCTTCGGCGTCGGCTCGGGAGTCGGCGAAGGCGTGTGGTTCGGGGTCGCCTTCGGCGTCGGCTGGGGAGTCGGGCTGGCCGGGGGCTTGGACGTCGCGCTTGGCCGCGGCGTCGGGCTCGGCCGGTGGGTCGGGCTGCGGCTGGCCGTCGGTCGCGGGGTCGCCTTCGGGGGTGGCGGCGGGTTGGTGGTGCCCTGATCGGCGCCGGAGGTCGGTCGGGGCGTCGCGGAGGGGCTCCTCAGGGCCGCCGCCGTGGGCGTGGGCAGCGGGCCGGAGCTCGGGCTGGAAGCCGTGGCCACCAGGGTCGGCGAGGGACTCGGGCTGGGAGCCGCTCCTGGCGTCGGCGTCGGGGGGAAGGGCGTGGCGAGGGCGATGGTGGTCGGCGAGGGAGGGGTGAAGACGAAGGCGGGCGTCGCGCTGGGGCTGGGGCCGAAGGTGGCGGGCGGGCCGCTCAGGCGACCTCCGGCGACGGCCAGGACGGCGGCCACGATCGCGACGTTCAGCAGACCCAGCGCCAGCACCAGGCGGGCTCGTTGGCCCGCCGTGAGATTCACGGTCGATGGCTCCCCGTCTAACGCGACGCCCCCTCGGAGTGCGGGCTGGGCCGCTCGGGGTGGATGGTACCATCGGCGCCCCCCGGGTCACCCATCCGGACCGCCTCCCACGGTGACGCGAGGCACCGCCGATCAGCCCGGCAGGCCCTCGGCGATCGCTTCGCTTCCGGCCGCGACGCGGTCCCCGAGCCGCCCCGTCCAGAGCGAGACATAGCGGGGCGCCGCGGCGTCCAGGTGGCTGCGGTAGAGCCGCAGGCGGTCCACCCGCCAGCCGATCACGGGGCCGTCGTCCACGACCGTCTCGAGCCACTGCGGCAGATCAGCCGGGGCGCGCCGGGCGACCGTGAGGTGGACCCGCACCGCTCCCGCCGGCCGGCCCGGGTCGACCAGGGCCAGGGGCGCCACCGCAGCCTCCACCGCTCGGGCCAGCGAGACCACCTGGGCCGTGCCCTCCGGATCGAGGCCCAGCCAGCAGACGCGCGGCCGGGCCGCTGCGCGGCCGAAGGCGCCGCTCCCGCTGAGCCGGACGTCGAAGGGGTCGCGGGTCGCCGCGAGGCGGGTCAGGGCGGCCCGGATGTCCGGCACGCGCTCGGGCGGCTGCTGGCCCAGGAAACGGAGTGTCAGGTGCAGCCGCTCGGGCGGCACCCAGTGAGCCTCGGGGCGGCGATCACGCAGGCCCGCGAGCCGCTCCTCGAGGGTAGCCAGCGCCGGTCCCGGCAGGGGTGCGGCGACGAACAGGCGCCATCCGCGGTTCATCCGGGCTGGCCGCCCTCGGCCTCGCCGCGGGCGCGGGCCGCGTCGGCCTCCAGGATCGCGTGGGCCGCTGCCGCGTCGCGCCAGCCGACCATCTCGACGGTCTTGTCCTCGAGCAGCTTGTAGGTATTGAAGAAGTGCTCGATCTCGACCAGCCGGTGGGGCCGCACCTGGCGCAGCCGCCGCACGTGCGCCTGATGGGGGTCGCCCACGGCCACGCAGAGGACCTTGAAGTCGGGGCCGTGCTCGTCGCGCATCTCCAGCCCGCCGATCGGCCGGCCCCAGACGTGGCAGCCGGGGAAGGTCGGCTCATCGATGAGGAGGAGCGCGTCGGTGTGATCGAGATCCTCGGCCCGCGTGCCCACGACGAAGCCGTAGTCGAAGTTGTAGTAGACGGCCGAGGACAGGACGCGGTCGAGGCGGAAGACGCCGCTGCGCTCGTCGTACTCGTACTTGTTCCGCGAGCCACGCGGGATCTCGATGACGACCTCGACGATGTCGGGGAAGCGCCCTTCGTAGGTAGCCGGTGGCATGTCGTCCTCCGCCTGCTGCGGGCCGCCCGGTGGCGCGCCCGCCGATCGATCACCCCGCTGCCGTGGCCCGGAGGCCGGGTTCGAGGTCCCTCCGAGGCTACTCCGGGCCGTCGGCGCCGGAAAGTCGCCGAAGGTCCCGTCGCCGGCCCAGGGCCCGACGGGTCTCGAGGCCGCTGAGTCGCCGGCGACCGTAGCGTTCGAGCTCGAAGTCGGCCGCCAGGAGGCTGGCCCCCAGCGGCAGGGATACCTGGCCACGGAGGCGAGCGAGGTGCGCGGCCGGGGTCTCCGTCGGCTCACGGGCCCGGCCGGGGTGACCCTCGAGGTCGGCCAACCAGGCCAGGTAGGCGCCACTGGCGTCGGTCGGCCGCGGCCTGGTCTGGCGTCGCCGGGGCCGCCAGCTCCCGAACCGCAGCCCCTCCCCCGGCAGGGCCAGCGAACGCTCCTCCGAGGGCCCGCTCCCGTCGAGCGAGCGGGGTCCGACCCGCCGCCGGGCGTCCCAGCGGGCGACGAGGACGATGAGCGCGATGAAGCCGACGATGAGCAGGAAGACGCCGCCCACGGCCACCGCAGCGTCGGCGTTCGGCGAGCTGCTGATGGGCCGGACGGGGCCGCTGCTGGCGGCCGGCGCGGCCGAGGGCAGGACGGCGTGGAGCGGCACGAGCTGGAGGAGGGCCACGATGCCCGCGGCCAGGGCCAGGAGCGGCAGGAGGGCGATCGCCAGGAGGGTCGCCAGTGGCCCGAACAGCCCATCGAGGACGAGGCCCAGGGGCGCCCCCAGGAGCAGCGCGGCCGGCACGGCCACGACGGCCATGGCGACGAGCACGGCCGCGGCCAGGAGCAGCCAGCTGCGGCGCAGGGAGAGGTCCACCCCGGCGGTCCGGCCGATCTCGTCGAGGCGGGCCAGGCCCATCGCCAGGAGGCCGGCCGTCACGAGCAGCAACGTGGCCGGGAAGGCGGCCCCCACGAACGTCGCCCGCACGCCCGGCGCGGCCAGGCTGCCCACGATCCAGGGCAGGGCCAGGAGCGGCAGGACCCAGCGCAGCAGCTGGCCCACGGTGACGTCCTCGAGGCTCGGCTCGCGGTGGCGGGCGCCCCGCAGGACGGCCACGCCGGCCAGCAGGCCGGCTGCATGCTGGGCCACGGCCCGCCCGGGATCCCCGTCCAGCAGGGCCCCCAGGGCCGCGGGATCCGCCGCCGCACCGGCCAGGGCGGCCGCGATCGTGAGCAGCCCGAGCCCGCTGACCTCGACCCCGGATCCGGTGCCGCTGCGGATCCACCACAGGCCTAGCCAGGCCGGCAGGGCCAGGGTCAACGGGCCCAGGATGGGCCGACCCTGGGCCAGGCCCACCTGCCAGGCGGCGTAGATGACGGCGATCCAGGCGCCCTCGACGAGTCCCACGAGGGCCGGCAGGACCAGGTTCCGGGCGCGGGTCGACCAGGTCTCGCGCCTGGCGCGCTGCACGGCGGCCGTCATCCGCTCGCGCTCATCCGGCGACCTCCACGGCGTTCGGGGCGTGCCAGTCGGGTAGCACCCGGCCGACGGCCGCGGCCAGGCCGACGAGCCGCGCCCGTGAAGCGGCTGCCGTGGCCTGACCGCCGAAGCAGAGCAGGTCGACCTCGGCCCCGCCGCTCCGCAGGCGGCGCAGGACGGCCAGGTAGGGCGATGGGTCGCGGCCGGTCAGGACGTGGAGGCTGGCGCCGCGGGGCAGGCTCGCCGGGAGCGAGCCGAGGAGGAGCTCGAAGGGGGCCGAGGCGAAGGGGCTGAGGCGGGCCAGGAGGTCGGCCGCCCGGGCCATCTGGTCGGGCCCCGAGCCCGGCGCCAGGTAGGCCAGGCGCTCGATGGTCCCGGTCCAAGCCGCGGCCCCCAGGCCGCAGGCCACGCCGTCGGCCAGCAGGGCCCGCACGAGCGATCCGGCAGCCACGATCAGCGACTCCACCACGTCCTCGTCGTAGGCCATGCGCCAGTGTGGCCCCTCGACCGTCTGGACGTCGACGACGACGAGTGCCGTCCGGGTCTGGGCCGGGTCGAAGCGCCGGCTCACCGGATGTCCCAGGCGGGCCGTCGCCCGCCAGTGGATGCGGCGCAGCGGATCCCCGGGCTGGAAGGGCCGCACCCCGGCGAAGAGGGCGGGGTCCTCGATCAGGCCGCGCCGGGCCGGCCGCTCGCCGGGCGCCGGGCGATGGGCGCCCGTCGGCCGCAGGGCGACCGTCGGCGGGCGGACGACCAGCGTCGCGGGCAGCGGATCCTCACGGCTCGTGGCCGTCCGGCCGAAGAGGTCGGCCACCCGCACGCGGGCCGGACCGAAGCGGAACACGCCCCGCTGCCGGGCCAGGACGTGGCGATGACGGACGACCTGCTGGAAGGAGGCCACGGACCAGGCCTCGGTGATGGCCCCCAGGCCGGGCTGGTCCGTGCGAGCCAGCGACTGTTCGCGCAGGACGAGGTCGTCGCTGACGAGGTCTTCGGTGCGAACGAACGGCAGGGGCAGGAGCTTCTCGTTGCGCAGGACGAGATCGAGCGGCACCTCGTCGCCCACGACGGCCCGCTCCGAGCCCAGCCGGTGGGCGTAGGCCAGGCTCCGCAGGCCGCGCCGGCTCCACAGCCCGGTGAGGCCGACCGTCAAGAGGACGAGGACCCCGATGAGCAGGAGGCCTGGCGCTCCGGCCGCCGCCCCCAGGACGATGAGGACGAGACCGGCGCCGAGGGAGAGGGGCACGCCCGGGTCAGGTGGCGGCGACCACGGGCAGGGGCACGTGGGCCAGGAGGCGCTCCAGGACGGTGGCGGCGGTGGCACCCCGTAGTTGGCGGTCGAGATCGAGCACCAGGCGGTGACCCAGGACGGCCGGGGCAAGGGCCCTGACGTCGTCGGGCCGGACGAAGTCCCGACCGTCGAGCAGGGCCCAGGCCTGGCTGGCCCGGTAGAGGCCCACGGCCGCCCGCGGGCTAGCGCCCAGGCGGACGTCGGGGTCCTCGCGCGTGGCCCGCACGAGGTCCACGACGTAGCCCTCGACGTCGTCGCTGACGGCGATGGAGCGGGCCCGCTCCCGGAGCTGCAGCACGTCGGCCCGGGGCATCACGGCGCCGATGCCTTGCAGCGGTTCAGCCGCGACCTGGTAGCGTCGGGCGATGGCCCTCTCAGCGTCGCGCAGCGGGTAGCCCAGCGTGGCCTGGACCAGGAAGCGGTCCAGCTGGGCCTCGGGCAGGGCGAAAGTGCCCTCCAGCTCGATGGGGTTCTGGGTGGCCACGACGAGGAAGGGCTCGTCGAGCGGCCGGGTCTGGCCGTCGACGGAGACCTGGTGCTCCTGCATCGCCTCCAGCAGGGCGGCCTGGGTCCGCGGCGTGGCCCGGTTGACCTCGTCGACGAGGAGCACGTTGGTGAAGATCGGCCCGGGCACGAAGCGGAAGGCGGAGCCCTCAAGGATGCTGCTGCCGGTGACGTCAGTGGGCAGCAGGTCGGGCGTGCCCTGGACCCGGGCGAAGTCGAGATCGAGGGCCGCCGCGAAGGCCCGGGCGAGCAATGTCTTGCCCACCCCGGGCACGTCCTCGACGAGCGCGTGGCCGCCGGCCAAGAGGGCCACGGCCAGGAGGCGAAGGGCGGGCTCCGCGCCCACGACCGCTAGGCCGACGGCCTCCCGGAGCGCGCTCCAGGCACGCGCCCCGGTGGCGGTCTCAGTCGTTGTAGAGCCGCTCCTCGATGAGCTTCTCCTGGACCGTCCGACCGTTGGGGTCGAAGCAGGCGAACTCGAAGTGCTTCTCGTACTCGAGGTCCACGTTGTCCTGACCGCCACGGTTCTTCTCCACCGTCAGGACGGTCCAGTCGCGGAACCGCTGGGCCTGGTACGGGTTGAACTCGATGTTCACCTTGGCCACGATGTTGTACTTCTCGTTGAGGATGGTGATGATGTCGGCCTCGTAGTTGATGGCCGACGAGCCGCGCAGGTGATGGTTGCGCAGGCGCGAGGCCTTGAGTCCCTCCTTGTCGGCCGCGACGATCGAGACCATCGGCACGTCCTCGGTGAGGGCCAGGTCCTTGAGGCCGTTGACCACGACCGTGACCTTCTCCGTCTCGCTGGCGGGCTCGGGCAGGACGGGCACCTTCTGGAGGTAGTCGATCAGGACGAAGAGGCGGCGGTCGCCACTCAGGTCCTGGTGCTGGCGGATGAGCGTGCGCAGGTTGTCCACGGTGCTGGCCGTCTGCGAGCCACGCATGAGGAACAGGTTCTGGCCGTAGCGCGCCAACCGGTCGAGGGAGGGGCGGAGACGCGGGTTGTTGGCCAGCTGCTGGCCGTTCATCGTGCCCTCGGCCATCCATGTGCCGAGGATCTCCTGGCGCACGTCCTGGACCTTGATGGCCCCGGTCTTGTGGGGCAGATGGGCCAGCGCCGACTCCATCGAGATGAGGCGGTTGAGGAGGTACTCCTCATCGTGCTCGAAGCAGATGTAGAGCACGTTGGCCTGGCCGCCGGAGGCCACGTTACGGGCCATCTGGAGGGCCATGGTCGTCTTGCCCGTGCCCTGGGCGCCGCCCATGAGGAGCAGCTCGCCGCCGCGCAGGCCGCCGCCGATGGTCTTGTCCAGGGGCGTGAAGCCCAGCGGCACCGGCTGGTACTGGCCGGACTTGCCCGAGGTCACCACGTCGTTCAGGTTGATGAGCACGTCCAGCGCCGAACGCGGGTTCATGCTCCCGCCGTCAGTCACGAGGCGCCATTCCGCGGAGGACGCGGAGGATGGGGCGGCCGCAGGCTCGATCTCGGGTACGGTCATCGGCGCGAAGTCCCCTCAGCGACAGCTGGCTGGAGGGCGATGATAGCATCGGGCCGCGTCAGAGGAAGGTGCCTAAGCCACCAAATCCGCACAGCCGGGCGGCTCCGTCGGCTCAGGCGGCCGAGGCGGACCCCGAGGCGCCCTGCCCGGCGAGCGGCGCCTCGGCGAGGGCCTCCCAGTAGCGACAGATGACGCGGATGCCCTGCTCGAAGTTGTCGAGGACGAGAGACTCGTTGGGGGCGTGGGCCTGGCAGTCGGGGTTCATGAACCCGAGCAGGACGACCGGCAGCCCCAGGGTCTTGTCGAAGACGGCCGTCACCGGCACCGAGCCGCCCTCGAAGATGAGGTAGGGGCGCTGACCGAAGACGGCTTCGATCACGCCCGCGGCCGCCTCGACGGCAGGGTGATGGGTGGCCGTCACGGAGGGCCGCCCGGTGTTGATGAGGTGGACCTCGACCTCCACCCCGCTCGGGGCGTGATCGATGACGTGGCGGCGGAAGAGCTCGAAGATCCGCTCCGGATCCTGGTCCGGGACGAGGCGGCAGCTGACCTTGGCGTGGACATGGGCGGGGATGATCGTCTTGGCCCCCTCGCCCTGGAAGCCGCCCCACAGGCCGTTCACGTCACAGGTCGGCCGCAGGCCCCGCCGCTCGAGGGGCGACCAGCCGGCCTCGCCGGCCAGCTCGGGGACGCCGATGCGCTGGCGGTAGGCCTCCTCGTCGAAGGGCAGCCGGGCGACCTCCTCCCGGATCCGAGTGCCGGGCTCCTGGACGGCGTCGTAGAAGCCCGCGATGGCCACCCGCCCCTCCTCGTCATGGAGCGAGGCGAGGATGCGGGCCAGGGCGTCGGCCGGGTTGCGCACCACGCCGCCGAAGCCGCCCGAGTGGAGGTCGAGGTCGGGCCCGCGGACGTCGACCTGGGCGTACATCATGCCCCGCAACGAGCTGGTGATGGCCGGCAGGTTGCCGTCCAGGAACTCGGTGTCGCTGACCACGGCCAGGTCGGCCGCCAGCTGCTCACGGTGGGCCTCGACCCAGCGCTCGAGGTTCTCCGAGCCCGACTCCTCCTCGCCCTCGAAGAGGAAGCGGAGGTTGATGGGCAGGGCCTGGCGGACGCTCAGCCAGGCCTCGACGGCGGCCAGGTGCATGGCCACGTGGCTCTTGTCGTCGGCCGCACCGCGGGCGTACACCCGGCCTTCCTCGACGCGCGGCTCGAAGGGCGGCTTGACCCACAGGTCCAGCGGATCCACCGGCTGGACGTCGTAGTGGGCGTAGACGAGCACGGTCGGCGCCCGGGGGGCGCGGAGCCAGTCCCCATAGACGACCGGCGGCCCATCCGTGGGCGCGACCTCGACGTGCTCCAGGCCCGCGTGGCGCATCCGTTCGGCGATGAAGGCCGCGGTGGCCTCCAGATCGGGCCGGTGCTCGGGCAGCGCCGAGATGCTGGGGATCGAGAGCAGCGCGACGAAGTCGGCCAGGCGGGCCGCCGCCCCGGCCTCGAGATGGGCGTCGAGGTCGCTGAACGTCTCGCTCACGGGCGGATCCTCCGAACGTCAGCGAGCGGGCCCGAAGGCCCGCTCGCAAGGGATGCTGTCCGGCGCCCCGACGGGCGCCGTTGGGACCGTCGCCGACCTCAGGCGGGGCTGGGCGACGGCTTGGGGGCCGGCGCCGTGACCGGCGGGGCGGGCATCTGGCGTGGCGTCAGTCCGGGCTCCAGGGGTCGCGGCGTGGGGCCGCCCTGCTGGCGCGGGTCGGGGATGTCGGCGAAGAGGCCCTCGAACGCTTCGCGCTCGACCGTCTCCTCGGCCACCAGCTTCTCGGCCAGCGTCACGAGGCGATCCTTGTACCTCGTCAGGACGTCCATAGCCCGGGCATAGCCCCGGTCGATGATGGCCCGCACCTCTTCGTCGATGACCTTGGCCACATCGTCGGAGTAGTTGCGCTGCTCGCCGATCTCACGACCCAGGAAGACGAGCTCGTCGCGCTTGCCGAAGCTCAGCGGGCCGAGCTTCTCGCTCATGCCGAACTCGGTCACCATGCGGCGGGCCAGGTTGGTCGCCTTCTCGATGTCGTTCGAGGCGCCGGTCGTGGTGTCGCCGAAGATGAGCTTCTCCGAGGCGTTGCCCCCCAGCAGGCCGGCGATCTTGTCCTCGAACTCCGTCTTGCTCTGGAGATAGCGGTCCTCGGAGGGCAGGGCCATGGTGTAGCCCAGGGCCATGCCCCGGCTGATGATCGTCACCTTGTTGACCGGATCGCACTTGGGCAGGATGCGCTGGACCACGGCGTGACCGCCCTCGTGGTAGGCGATGATCGCCTTCTCCTCGTCGGAGATGATGCGGCTCTTCCGCTCGGGCCCGGCCACGACGCGCTCCAGGGCCTCGCTGAACTCGGTCGTGCCGATGACCTTCTTGTTGCGCCGCGCGGCGAGGATGGCCGACTCGTTGACGAGGTTGGCCAGGTCCGCCCCGGAGAAGCCCGGCGACTGGCGGGCGATGACCTGCAGGTCGATGGACTTGTCGAGCGGCTTGCCTTTGACGTGGACCTTGAGGATCTCCAGGCGGCCTTTCATGTCCGGCCGATCGAGGATGACTTGGCGATCGAAGCGGCCGGGCCGCAGGAGCGCCGGGTCGAGGACGTCCGGTCGGTTGGTGGCAGCCACGACGATGACGTTCGTGTTCGTGTCGAAGCCGTCCATCTCGACCAGGATCTGGTTGAGGGTCTGCTCGCGCTCGTCATGGGACCCGCCGAGGCCGGCGCCGCGCTGGCGGCCGACCGCGTCGATCTCGTCGACGAAGACGATACAGGGGCTGTTGCGCTTGGCCTGGTCGAAGAGGTCGCGGACGCGGCTGGCGCCGACGCCCACGAACATCTCCACGAACTCGGAGCCGGAGATGCTGAAGAACGGCACCCCGGCCTCGCCCGCGACGGCCCGGGCGAGGAGGGTCTTCCCGGTGCCTGGCGGCCCGACCAGCAACACGCCCCGCGGGATGCGGGCCCCCAGCGAGTTGAACTTCTCGGGGTATTTGAGGAACTCGACGACCTCCTGGAGCTCCGTCTTGGCCTCATCCACGCCGGCCACGTCGTTGAACGTGACGACGGTCTTGTTGCCGAGGAACATCCGGGCCCGACTCTTGCCGAAGCTCATGGCCTGGTTGTTGGTGCCCTGGGCCTGGCGGAACATGATGAACAGGAAGGCGCCGATGACGACGACCGGCAGGACGGTCATGAGCAGCAGGCCCAGCCACTGGCTGGTCTGGGACTCGGGCTGGGCGAAGAGGGGCGGGATGCCGTTGGTGCAGGAAGCGCCCGGCTCGGCGCAGGCGGCCTGCATGTCGTCGGTCACGCCCTCCCCCAGGCTGCCCGGCACTTCGCTCTGGACTTCCGTCTGGCCGTCGGCCAGGGCCGAGGTCAGGGTGATGTCCAGCTGCGTGCCCTGCTGGACGACCTTGGCCACCTTGCCCTCCTTGACGAGGTCAAGGAAGGAGGTGACGCTGCCGGCGCCCGAGCCGGTGCCGGCGTAGGGGATCGTCGCTGTCTGGGGAGGGGTGAAGACGGTGATGAACAACAGCACCGCGATGCCCATCACCAGGATGAGCGTGACGATGCCATTGCGGAGGAAACGGGTATTCAAGGGATGCGAGCCTCCGGAGGCGAGGTCAGCGCCGACCGTGCGGACGCGATGCCGGCAGGCTGATTATAGGTCGGCCGCCTGACCTGCCCTGTGGTACGCAAGGACCAGGGGGTCCGGATTGTCGGGTGGCAGGCCGCCGTGACCGCACCGGCAGCGACTGCGAAGGCTTCAGGGTTGGTAGCGGAGGGCGGATTCGAACCACCGACCAAGGGCTTATGAGTCCCCTGCTCTACCACTGAGCTACTCCGCCGCGGTCGCCGATTCTAGCCTGGAAGGCCGGATGGCTGCCACCCGTGGCTCGTCCGCCTGGGTCCGGGGGGCGGTGCCGCCGGGCGTGACGATCGGGGGCTGGGCCGGGGGGCCGTGCCGCCGGGCGTGACATTCGGGGGCCGGGCCGGGGGGCCGTGCCGCCGGGCGAGACAAGCGCCGAACGGACCGCCGCTTGGCAGGCGGATGGTGCGCCGGGCGTGACGGAGGACCGCTGGAGCGCCCCGCGGTCTCGCGTGGCGTGACGCACGACCGTCGGCGCGCCGGCCGATCACCACTTGTACCGCGGAGCGTGACAGGGCGGCGCGGGCGCCGGCGGCCGATCACCACTTGTACCGCGGAGCGAGACAGGGCCGGCCGGGGCGCGTGACGCAGCCCATGTACGCCGCCCAGGCGTTCCCTCAGGGGCCGAAGAGGAGGTCGAGCCAGGCTCCCAGCGGCGTCGCGGGGGCCGGCCTGGTGGCCCGGGCGCCGAGCGGGGTGATCGGTCGAGGCGACGGTGCGTCGGAGGCCAGGGCGAAGGGCCGTTCTCCGGGGGCACCCACGCCGTAGGCTCGGGCCTGGAGGTGGATGAAGGTCTGGCTCTGAACGGTGGCGAGCTCGGTCTGCTCCTCGGCCAGGCGCTCCTCCTGCACCGCGTTGGCCGCCCGGAGCTGGGCGGCGTGGGCCTGGGCGGCCGAGGTCGTGGCCACGGCCCGGCCGAAGATGAAGATGATCCAGGCCATCAGCAGGAGGCCGACCACGAGCGCCGCCTGGCGAGCGTGGAGGCCGATGATCGGCGGGGCGACGAACGGGGGTCGAGGGCCGCCTCCCTGATCCTGCGGACCGCCGCTCGGCGGCCCTGTCGGGGAGGTTCCGCGGCCGCGGCTCCCGGAGGTTCGGCGCGGCAGCGGCGCGGGTCGCGCATCCATCGGCGCGATGCTAGCTGCGCGCAGCTAGCGCTGTCAACCGCCGGCCGGATCTCCCCGCCCTTGACGACCGGTCCGTCCGTGGTAGGCTCGAAAGCGAACGTCCGTTCGTTTCGGAGGATCGATGCGCCTCTACGCTCCGGCCCCCACCGAGCATGCCGTCGAGCAGCTGCTGTCCGATCCCGCCTTCCGGGCAGCGGTGGTCGCGGATCGGCTGGTGCCTGCTCGGCAGGCTGCCCTGGCCCCCTTCCCGGCCTGGCTCGATCCACGGCTGGTGGCGGGCCTCCGGGCCCAGGGGATCGAGGCCCTCTACAGCCATCAGGCGGAGGCCATGGAGGCCTTGCGGGCAGGGCTCGACGTGACCGTCGTCACGGCCACCGCCTCGGGCAAGTCGCTGTGTTACGACCTCCCGGTCCTCCAGGACGTAGCCCAGGATCCGGCCGTCCGGGCCCTCTACATCTTCCCCACCAAGGCCCTCAGCCAGGACCAGGCCGCCGGCCTGCACGAGCTGGCTCGGGCCGCCGGCATCGACCTGGCCGCGGCGGTCTACGACGGCGACACGCCGGCCCCCGTCCGCTCCTCGATCCGGGCCGCCGGGCAGGTCGTGCTCACGAACCCGGACATGCTGCACGCCGCGATCCTGCCCCACCACACCAAGTGGTTCCAGCTCTTCGAGCAGCTGCGCTACATCGTCATCGACGAGGCCCACACCTACCGCGGCGTCTTCGGCAGCCATGTGGCCAACGTCATCCGCCGGCTGCTGCGTCTGTGTGCCCACTACGGCTCCGCGCCGCGGATCGTCACCTGCTCGGCCACCATCGGCCGGCCCGACGCCCTCGTCGAGCGCCTCACCGGCCGGCCCAGCCGGGTCATCGAGCGGGACGGATCGCCGGCCGGCCCCCGCCGCATCCTGGTCATCGACCCGCCCCTCCTCGACGAGCGCCTAGGGCTGCGACGCGGGACGTTCGGCTTCGTCGAACAGGCCGCCCTGACCTTCATGCGGGCCGGACGCCAGACGCTGGTCTTCGGTCGCTCCCGCACCTCGGTCGAGCTGCTCCTGAGCCGGCTCCGGGAGGCCCTCCGCGAGGGTCACGGGCCCTCGGAGCGAATCCGCGGCTACCGCGGCGGCTACCTGCCCACGGAGCGGCGGGCCATCGAGGCCGGCCTGCGCGACGGCTCCCTGCTGGGCGTGGTGAGCACGAACGCCCTCGAGCTCGGCGTCGATATCGGCCGCCTCGACGCCGCGGTGCTGGCCGGCTACCCCGGCTCGATCGCCGCCACGTGGCAGCAATTCGGGCGGGCCGGACGGCGTGGCGAGGCCAGCGTGGCCATCCTCGTGGCCACGGGTGGCGCCGTCGATCGATTCGTGGCCCGTCATCCGGACTACCTCTTCTCCGCCTCACCCGAGGAAGCCCGGCTCGACCCCGACAACCTCCACGTGCTGCTGGCCCACCTGCGGGCGGCCACGTTCGAGCTGCCCTTCGCCCCAGGCGAGCGCTTCGGCGACCAGCCGGCCGACGAGCTGCTGGCCTTCCTGGCCGAGGAGGGCCATGTCCGCCAGGCGGGCGACGGACGCTGGTACTGGGCCAGCGAGAACTTCCCCGCCTCGGAGATCCCCCTGCGTACGAGCGCCACGGAGAACGTGGTCATCATCGACCAGGGCCCCCTGGGCCGAGGCGCCCGACCCGCGGTCATCGGCGAGGTCGACCTCTTCAGTGCCCCGACCCTCGTGCACCAGGGCGCCATCTACCTCCACGAGGCACGCCAGTACCACGTCGAGCGGCTGGACTGGGAGGAGCGCAAGGCCTATGTCCGGCCCGTCGACGTCGACCACTTCACCCAGGCCGAGGCGGCCATCACCCTGAAGCCGCTGGAGACGTTCGCCACGGCCCCGGGGCCGGGCGGCGAGCGGGCCCACGGCGAGGTCATGGTCAGCTCCCTGGCCACGATCTACAAGAAGCTGCGCCTGGAGACCCTGGAGAACCTGGGTTGGGGGCGGATCCACCTGCCCGAGATCGAGTCGCACACGACCGCCTACTGGCTGGCGGTGGACCCGGCGGCGGTGGCTGGCTGGCGCCGCGATGCTCTCGACGCGGCCCTCGTGGGCGCGGGGCGGGCCATGCGGACCGTGGCCTGCGTCCTGCTGATGAGCGACCCACGGGACCTGGGCCTCGTCAGCCAAGTCCGCTCGCCGCACTTCGAGCGGCCGGTCATCTATCTCTATGACGGGGTGCCCGGCGGGGTCGGCCTCTCGAACCGGCTCTTCGCCCGCCACGCCGAGCTCGTGGCGGGCGCCCGGGCGCTGGTCGACGACTGCCCCTGCAGCGGCGGCTGTCCGGCCTGCATCGGGCCGCGAGTGGAGGCCGGAGGGGAGGCCAAGGCCGGCACCGGGCGCCTGCTGGCGCTCTTCGCCGCGGGGTCGTGACCACCGAGCTGGCACGCCCGAGCCCGACGCTCGGGCCCATGGAGCCCACGGCCGCGTCCACCCTGGCCGCCCGCTTGACCCGGCTCCGAGCCCTGGACACCCGCCTGCGGCCGGCGTCCGAGCTGCCCCGCCCGGCGGCCCGCGCCCCGGCGGGTCCGCTCGTCGCTGCGGCGCGCCGCACCCGCCTGGCCGAAGCACTGGGGGGCAAGCTGCTGGACACCCCGGCGGGATCGATCGTGGTCGTCGAGCGCGACGTGCCCTTGCCCTTCGACCCGCTACCGCTCCGGGCGCTCCCCTTCCCCATCGACGCCGACCGGCCCCTGATCATGCTCGACACCGAGACGACGGGCCTGGGCAGCGGCGCCGGGACCCTGGCATTCTTGGTGGGGCTCGCCTCCTGGAGCGGGGATCGTCTCCATGTCCGCCAACTCTGGCTGGCCGACCAGCCCGAGGAGCCTGCCCTCCTCGACGCCCTGGCTGCCTCTCTGCCACCGGACGGCTGGCTGGTCACCTACAACGGGCGGGCCTTCGACTGGCCCCTGCTCATCACCCGCTACCGGCTCCAGCGCCGCAGCCCGCCCCCGCTGGCCGGCCATCTCGACCTCCTGCCGGTGGCCCGCCAGCTGTGGCGCCACCGCCTACCCGATGCCCGGCTGGCCAGCGTGGAAGCTGGCGTGGCGGGCGTGCGGCGAGGCACGGACCTGCCCGGAGCCCTCGTGCCGGAGCGGTTCCTGCGCTTCCTCCGCGATGGGGATCCGCGGCCCCTCGTGCCGGTCGGTGAGCACAACCGCCAGGACGTCATCTCCCTGGGTCTGCTGCTGGTCGTCCTGGCCGAGGTCCTGGCCCGGCCCGAGGGCCGGAGCCGGGCGGCGGCCGGCGACCTGGTCGGCCTGGGGCGCGCCTTCGAGCGAGCCGGCCAGGCCGCTGAGGCGCTGGCCTGCCACGAGGCCGCCCTGGAGCGCGCCGCTCCGCTCGACCGTAGGGACGGACGGGCCGTGGCCCGACCCGGTGGTCGGCTGCCGACCCTCGATCCGGCCCTCGAACGAGCCCGCCTGCTGCGCCGCATGGGTCGACGGAGCGAGGCCCTCGAAGCCTGGCGGGCCATCGCCGCCGAAGGCGGGCGACGAGCGATCGGGGCCTGGATCGCCGTGGCCAAGGAGCTCGAGCACGGAGCTCACGACCCAGCCGCGGCCCTCGAGGCGGTGCGCCAGGCCGAGCAGCTGCTGGCCCGCCGCCGGGCCCTCGGCCTCTTCTTCCGCGAGGCCGAGCGCGACCTGCCCTACCGCCGGGCGCGGCTCCTGCGGCGGCTGGCCTCGGCGCCGGCTTCGGCTCCGCCCGCGGCCCCAGCCTCCGCCTCGGTCGCCAGCGGGTAGAGCGGGACGCGGGGGTCAGGCGCCATGGTCGGCCAACGGTCGCGGACCCAGACCAGGTCGGGATCGTCGGTACAGGCCATCGTGCGCCGATCGCCGGCCAGGACGTTGAGGTACCAGGCGTCGTAGCCATGGGTCGCCACGAAGGGGTGATAGCCGTCCGGGACGAGGACCGTGTCGCGGTCGCGGACCGCCCACAGGGCGTCGCGGGGCCCCCCGATCCGGCTGTCGGCCCGCCGGTAGAGGCGCTGCACGCCCCAGGCTCGCGGATCACGGAAGCGATAGTGGTAGAGCTCCTCGAGGACGGCCTCGGCGGGCATAGCGTCGACGTCGTGCTTGTGGGGCGGCCAGCTGGACCAGTTGCCCGAGGGCGTGAGCACCTCGACCGCCAGCAGGCGGGCGGCCGGGAAGTCGGGCTTGACGATGTGGTTGATCTGGCGCGTGGCGTTGCCCGCGCCGCGGATCTCCACCTCGACGTCGGCCGGTTCGATGATGATGGGCACGCCGGCCCGACCGCGCGCACGTCCTGACTGGCCCGCGGCCGCACCGACCGGAGCGCGGCCGATGGCCACCTCCACGGCGGCGGAGCCAGCGGACGCACGACCGACCAATCGGCCCGCGGCGGCGGGCGGCAGGTAGACCGCGGTCGGCAGCCCGTCGAACGGTCCGCTGCGCCCGACCAGCTGGCGCCGGCGCCCGTCGAGGTCGAGGTCCAGGCCGCCGCCACCGATGACGACGACCAGGGCCTCATCGGCGGGCCCGGTCAGTGGCTCCAAGGGCTGCCTGTCGCCCAGCCGCAGCGTCTCGAAGCTCAGGTACCGCCAGCCGGCCTGCGCAGGGTCCACCTGCGACCGGCCCGCCGCATCTGCCGCCAGATGCAGGCGGGCGGGAGGCAGGTCGTTGGGCGGCGCCGTGGGGGCCGGCGCGGCCGCCAACCCCGCCCGGGCGCGGACATCGGCCGGCCTCGGCTCAGAACCCACGGGCGCGGAGGTAGGCGCGGTTCCGGGTCTGGAGGGCCAGTATGGCCGCGGGCGTGTCCGCGCTGGTCAGGAAGCGATCCTGTTCGACGACCACCCAGCCATCGTAGCCCGAGGTGCGGAGAGCGGCCAGGAAGTCCTCGATGCTCGCCGAGCCCGTGCCGAGCTCGCAGAAGACGCCCCGCCGCCAGGCCTGCTCCATGCCACCCCCGTCGCTCCGCACCGCGTCCATGAGGGCCAGGTCGCAGTCCTTGACGTGGACGTGTCGGACTAGCGACCCGTAGTCACGCAGCAGATCGATGGGATCGACGCCCCCGAAGCGGGCATGTCCGGTGTCGAGGCAGAGACCGCACAGATGAGGATCGAGGGCCTCGGCCAGGCGCCGGATCTCGTCGCCGGTCTCGATGTACGAGCCGGCATGGGAGTGGAAGACCGGCTCGAAGCCACGGCCGCGGGCCAACTCGGCGGCCCGGTGGAGGTTGTCGACAAGGAGCTGGAACCGCTCCGCGGACAGCCAGGTCTCGGGATGCTCGGCCACCCGACCGGCCCACCGCATGCGGTCGGGTTCGATGGAGGAATCGGACAGGACGGCCTTGGGCCGCACGAGATCGGGCTGGGCCTCGGCCAGGAGATCCAGCACCCCGAGCATCCAGGTCCGGTCCTCGGCCACGCACTCGGCCCGGCTGAAGCGCTGCGGCAGGAAGGCGCCGACCAGGGAGAGCCCCCGCCGGCGCAGGCGCTCGGCCACGGCGGGCCCATCGCCCAGGAAGCCGGGCGGCCCGAGCTCCGTGCCGTCATAGCCGGCGGCCGCCATCTGATCGAGGACGAGATCGGGCCCCG
The DNA here is from genome assembly GCA_036278755.1 of Candidatus Limnocylindrales bacterium. Classification (GTDB taxonomy): domain Bacteria; phylum Chloroflexota; class Limnocylindria; order Limnocylindrales; family CSP1-4; genus DASUKL01. The sequence goes on from DASUKL010000114.1 coordinate 66,583, forward strand.
GCAGGCCAGGATCGCCTTCGGTCATCTCGAACACGCCCCACGAGACGGGCGCGGCAGCGACCGTCGACAGACGCTGGGTGGTCATGACGCTCCCTTCGCGATCGGCTGGACGCGCGCCGAGGTCGCAGTATAGCCGGCGATCTGCAATCGATTACCCCCCTCCTATCCGCAGGGGCTGGTGCTGTCCGCACGCCTCAGGAGGCGGCCATCCCAGTGCAACCAGCGGATCACCCCAGCCTCGTCCCGGATGAACTCGCCGCGCCGGTCGAGCTCCGGCTCCTCGCCGGTCACGACGCGGTCTTCGTCGAGCTCCCGGAGCTCGACCGGCGCGGCATCATCAGGAGGCTGCCGGCCGGGCCGAGCGTGCGTCCTGACGACAGCCTGCAGGGTGCCACGCTCACGCCGCACCACCACATCCCTCATGGTGCCCAGATAGTCGCCCGCAAATTCGCGTTGCCGCGATGGCGCGATCCTCGAGGTGGGGGGCGGATCCGTGGAGAGGCCCAGCAAGCGCCGGAACAGGTGACGTCGAAGGCTGCGGCTGAGGGCCGCGCCACCGTCCGCATTGGTCAGGACCACGAAGCCGAAGCGTCGAGCCGGGACCAGGACGATCTCGGACAGCTGTCCATTCGTCTCGCCGCCGTGGCTGACCGTCCGGACCCCGTCCACCTCGTCCAGTTGCCACGACAGGCCCATGCTCAGGCAAGTGCTGCGCGCACCGACCTGCGGTCGCTCCATCTCCTCCAGGAGAGCCTTTGGGAGGAGCCGATCCCCGGTCGCGGTACGACCGTCGCCGAGATGGAAACGGAGGTAGGCCAGATCGTCCCGCACGTCCGTCACGACCCCGCCGTGAGCGGCCGCAGCGCGCTCCAGGGCCCAGGGCCGGGCCACGGTGGGCCGGCCATCCCTCATGTGGTGGCCCACCGCCACGCGATCGGTCACGACGTCGTCAGGCAGGAGCAAGGTGTGACCCATGCCCAGGGGCACCAGCAGGTCCTGCCGCAGCAGACGGTCGTAGGCGTCGCCGCGCAGCACCTCGAGCAGGCGGCCAAGGACCGCGAAATTCGCGTTGCTGTAGGCGAACAGCGCGCCGGGCGGCGCGTGCAGGCCCATGGTCGGGAGGGCCTCCACCAGACGGGCGAGCGCATCGTCCCCCCGCGCCCCGACCGGATGCATCAGGAAGTGGTCCCCGTCCCAACCGCTCATATGGGTCAGGAGATGGCGGACCGTGAGGGCGGCGGCCCAGTCGTCTCGTCCGAGGCGGATGTCGAGATAGCGTCGCAGCGGGGCGTCGAGGTCGAGCTCACCAGCGGCCACGTGCTGCATGACGAGCGTCGCCGTCATCGTCTTCGTCGTCGAACCGATCTGGAAGAGGGTCCGATCCGTGACCAGCAGGGGGTGATCGACGTTCGTGACGCCTGCGCATCGGACGAGCTCCTGGTCGTCGAGGACGATGCCCAGGGCCGCACCGGGGACCTGCCAGCGCGACATCTGCCGGTCCAGCAGGGCCTCGATCTCGGGGCCGACGAACGCGAGGGGCTCCCCCTCGATCGTCATCTGCGTCGCCCCGAGGGCCTGACATGGCGGAGGACCGTCCCGGCCGGGACTCCGGTATCGACCCCATCATCGATGACGACCTGACCGTTGACGATGACCGCCCTGATCCCGACCGCGAAGCGATGCGGATCCTCGTACGTGGCGTCATCACGCACCGTGGATGGATCGAAGACAACGAGATCAGCTTTGGCGCCACGGCGGAGCAGGCCGCGGTCCGACAAGCCGAGCAGGCTCGCCGGCAACGCCGACATCTTACGGACCGCGGCCTCCAGCGAGAGCAGCTGAGCATCGCGCACGTATCTCCCCAGGACACGCACGAACGTCCCATAGCTGCGCGGGTGCGGGCGGCCACCGGCCGACGGGTCGAGCGTCCAGCCATCGCTGGCCACCGCGACCATCGGGTGCGACATCACCCGCCGCACATCGTCCTCGGCGATGCGACCGTCGGTCACCGTCTCGATCAGGCCTCCATTGCGCGCGAGCAGATCGAGAAGCAGGTCCACCGGTTCAGCCCCTCGGGTCCTGGCAGCCTCCGACAGGCGCTGACCCTCCAGGTCAGCGTCAGGTCCGTCCGGCACATGCCCCAGGAGGATGTTCTGCGGAAGGAAGTCATAGGCCCCCCGCTGGACCGAAGGTGACGTCCCGAGGATCTCCTCGCGCAGCCGAGCGCGCACCGCCGGCTCGGCGAGGCGGGCCTGGAGCCCCTCGACCCCATCCGCCAGGGCCCAGCGAGGCACCGTCGTCAGCAACGTCGTGCTGCTCGCATCGTAGGGATACTGGTCGGCCCGGACGTCCTGCCCACTCGCCCGGGCTTGGTCGATGAGTTCGAGCGCCTGCTCGACCTGCCCCCAGTTGCGGCGCTCGAGCACCTTGAGGTGGCTGATCTCGACCGGCACTCGTGCCTCGGCGCCGATGGCGATCGCCTCCCGCACCGCCTCGATCAGCCCATCCGCTTCGTTCCGCACGTGGGTCGCATAGAAGCCGCCGAAGCGATGAGCCACCTCTGCCAGGGCAACGACCTCGTCGGCTGCGGCATAGCAGGCCGGGGCGTAGGAGAGGCCCGACGAGAGTCCGAATACGCCGGCCTCGAAGGCGCCGGCGACGAGGCCGCGCATCTCCTCCAGCTCCGCGGCACGCGGTGCACGACGTTCGAACCCCATGACCGCGATCCGTGTCGCACCGTGCCCGACCAGAAGGGCCACGTTACAGGCGAGGCTGGCCCGATCGAGGGTCGCCAGGTAGCCGCTTGCATCCTCCCACTCCCAGTCGAGCACATCGCCGTGGAAGGCCGTCGCCTCACGCAGCTCTCGGCGATGATCGGGACGCACCGGGAACGGCGTTGAGCCACAGTTGCCCGCGACCAGGGTCGTCACTCCCTGGCGGACCATCGCCAGGGCACGCGGATATGCCGGGATGGTGAAGTCGACGTGGGTGTGCAGATCGATGAATCCCGGCGCCACCACGAGGCCCTCGGCAGCGATGGTGCGCCGCGCTCGGACCTTCGATGCATCGGGGCCCGTGGCCATGATCGTATCCCCTGAGATGGCGATGTCGCCGCGCAGCCCGGGCCTACCGGAACCGTCTACGATCGTCGCCCCACGGATGACGAGATCATGCACCGGATCGTGTCCCTTCCTTGAATACCTCGAGGCGATGCCCGGTGTCGGGCCCGGCACCGGAACGACGAGATAGCGGGGACGGGCAGCCCGAAACATCGTCGGCTATCGTTACGAGCCACGAAAGCGAATGCCGGGTCCACGACCTCGGGTCACCTTGGACATCAATCGAATGAGGGGTGAGAACGTGCCGCGACCGATCGATCGAGAACTGCTGGACAGTCTGCCGACGCCGTGTCTGGTGATCGATGCCGCGGCCGCTCGTAGGAATATCGAGCGGGCCGCGATGATCGCTCGCACTGCACGGATGGCGATCCGCCCCCACTTCAAGGCGCACAAGATGACGACCCTGATGCGAGAACAGGTCGACGCGGGTGCGAGCGGCGTGACCTGTCAGACCGGACGCGAGGCGCTCGTGCTGGCGCGGGCCGGGTTCCGGGACATCCTCGTGGCCAATGAGATCGTCGATCCTGAAAGCATCGCGGAGTTGACCCAGGCAGCGGATCTGGCGACGGTCAGCGTAGCCGTCGATCAGCCTGAGCAGATCGACCTGCTCGCGGCGCGCATGGGCTCTCGACCGAGCAGCTTGGGTGTCGTCGTCGAACTTGATGTGGGCGGCCACCGCTGCGGAGTGGAGCCCACCAGCCCGGAGTTGCTCGCGCTCGTGGACCGCGTCGGACAGGTGCCCGGGCTCGCATTCGCAGGACTGCTGGCGTATGAAGGTCACCTCAGTCTTCTGCCCGGCCGTCGCGCCAGGCGAACGGGGCTGAGGCAGGTGGTCAGGCTCATTTCCCTGGCCCGAGAGGCTTTGGCACGAGCCGGCTTCACGGCCGACATCATCACGGGCGGCGGGACCGGGACCCTGGACTTGCTTGGGGCGGCCGGCGCGCACACGGAGGCTCAGCCGGGGTCGTACGTGCTGATGGATGCGACCTACAGCCGCTTGCGGGTCCCGTTCGAGCCGGCCCTCTTCGCTGTCGCTCGCGTGCTGAGTCTGCGACGAGGGGAACGGGCGGTACTGGACGCCGGCCTGAAGTCCCTGTCCATGGAGTACGGCCTGCCCCGCTCGATGCGTAGAGGCTTGACGATCGTCGGGCTGGCTGACGAGCACGCGCGCGCACGTCTCGGGGCGACGACTCGTCTGGAGCTCGGCGAGCCGATCCTTATCCAACCCAGTCACATCGACCCAACGGTCAACCTGCACCCGCGCGTGTTCGTCGCCGACGAGGGGACGATCCACACGTGGGCCGTGGATGGCCGGCGTTCGTAGTGCAAGGAGGCTCCCCGTCGACCTCCGCGGAGGAGGTCGACGGGGAGCAGGAGGAGGAGAAGATCAGGGTTGCCTCAGGGCAGCGTCTGGAGCCAGGCGTTCCAGCGGTCCGTAACGGTCTGCTGGTTCTTCTGGACCCAATCGACGTCCTGCGGGACGGTGTTCTCCCAGTTCCCGGGCGCTCCGGCGTGGTACTTCTGCTCCGAGGCAGGGATCGCCTGGGTCACGGCCGGCAACGGCATGTCGTAGCCGGTGATCTTCTGGAAATCCAGAGCTCGGCTGATCGCATCCTGATCAGCCCGGAAGAAGAAGTCGAGGAACGCCTTGGCCGCCTTCGGATGCGGAGCCTTCTTGAGGATCCCCCACCCGCCGATGTCCTGTGAGGCTCCCGGCCAGGCGAAGCCGACCGGCAGGCCTTCGCCCTGCAGGACCACAGCGCGGCCCGAGTACGAAGCCCCGATGGTGACTTCCTCGTTCCGCCACAGCGTCTGAGCCTGATCCCCGGAGGTCCAGGCGTAGTCGATCGACGACTTGATCTCGTCGAGCTTGGCGAACGCACGATCGAGGTCCATGGGGTAGATCTGATCCGGCGGGACGCCATCGGCCCACAGCGCCGTCTGGAGCATGTAGATCTTTTCACTGCCGGAGATGGATCGCGGGCCCGGGAAGTCCTTGACGTCCCAGAAATCCTTCCATGACGTGGGTGGCTTGTCCCCGTACTTGAGGATGTTGTAGGCGAGGACCAGGCCTCCGAAACCACGCACCAGGCCGTATCGTCGGCAGGTGCCTGACGCACCGTTCTTGGCCACGTTCGGGATGGAAGCGCAGTCGGTCCCAAGGTCGGTCAGGTACGGCTGCTTGTCGGGCGGGACCGACGGTCCGGTGTCGACGATGTCCCACTGGACGTTGTTCGACTGGTCGTCGGCCACGATCTTGGCCCACTCCGGGTCGAACGACGCCGCCACCGACTCGACCTTGACGCCGGTCGCGCAGGTGAACGGTTCGAAGTAGTCCTTGATGAAGCCCTGCTGGAAGGTGCCACCGTTGGCCACCACGACCAGCGTGGGTTCGAGGCCCTCCGCCGGTTGGGTCGCACACGGCGTGCCCGAGGGACTTGCGGCCGTCCCCGTGCTGCTGCCGGCCGAACCGGACGGCGACGCCGCACCTCCGGTACAAGCCGCCAGCATGAGGATCGCCGCGGCCCCCGTGGCCAGCGTCCGAAGCCTCGTGCCCGCCATCGGCTGGCGACGCTTCCGCCGCCCGCTACGTTCGGGTTTCGCCATCATGTCGCATTTGCCTCCCTTTGATCTCCCCACGTCCGAGCTCATGCATCAGCTTCGCGGCTAGGCCATCTCCACCTCCTCGGTGATGCGCACGCGCCGCCGGCGCGAGCTCACGACCTGGACCCCGATCGCCAAGCCCACGCCGCACAACGTGACGAGGGTGAGCAAGGTGGCGACCGCAGCCAGGACCGGCGAGATCGCGAACTCGATGTTGTCGAACATCTTTCGGGGCAAGCTCTCCTCGGAGACGCTGGAGATGAAGAACGAGATCGTGGCGTCGTCGAAGGAGGTGAGGAAGGCCAGGAGCAGTCCCGTGAACACGCTCGCGGCGATGTTCGGGAGGGTCACGTGCCAGAGCGTTCGCAGGCGCGATGCCCCGCACGACATCGCCGCCAGGTCCAGATCGGCGTCATAGCGATACAGGGCGGCCGAGACGACGATGTAGGGATACGGGACGGCGATCGCCGCATGCGCCAGGACGAACCCTGGCAGGGTCCCGGTGAGGTGGAGGGGACCCAGGAAGAGGAGCACGGCGATGGCGTAGATGATCGCCGGCACGATGAGCGGGGCCGCCAGGAGGCCGGTCACCAGCGAGGCATGTGGGAGAGCGCCACGGACCACGGCCAGCGCGCCGAGACCGCCGACGATGGTCGCCACCGGCGCGACGATGAGGGCGATCTTGAGACTGAACAGGGCCGCGTCGAGCCAGCCCGCCTGCTGGAAGAGCTCCTCGTACCAGCGCAGGGACAGGCTCTGCGGGGGGAACTGCAGGTGGTCGACCGGCGTGAAGGAGATCGGCACGATGATGAGCGTGGGCAAGATGAGGAAGATCAGGACCGGGACCGCGACCAGCCAGGAACTCAGGCGTGGGCCCCTGAGCGTGCGGGCGATCCGCTGCGTTCCGGCCATCAGATGCTCAGCAGCCGTTCGATGCTGAGACTGCGCCCGACCGCCATGACGATGGCCATGGTGATGACGAGCAGGACCAGGGCGATGGCGCTGGCCACAGGCCAATCGAGCAGTGACGTCGCCTGCTGCGTGATGAGGGTCGAGATCATCAAGGTCTTGGGACCGCCGAGGATGGCCGGCGTGACGAAGAAGCCCAGGGCGGAGATGAAGACGATGACCACCCCCGCGAACACGCCCGGGAGGCTCAAGGGCAGCACGACGTGACGGAGCACGGCCCGCGGGCTGGCGCCGAGTCCGCTGGCGGCCTGGGGCAGATCCGTCGGGATGGCCCGCAGGGCCGAGTAGATCGGCAGGACCATCAACGGCAGCAGGATGTGGACCATGCCGATCCAGACCGCGGTCTCGGTGTAGAGGATGCGCAGCGGGGCGTGCAGCAAGCCGCTGCCCACGAGGATGTCGTTGATCACGCCTCGATCGTCGAGCAGGACCGTCCAGGCATAGCTACGCACGAGGACGCTCGTCCACAGCGGCAGCAGGACGATGGCCGTGGCCACGCCGGCGACGATCGGGCGCGCCCGAGCCATGGCATAGGCCAGCGGATAGGCCAGGACGAGGGCGACGAGCGTCACGATGATCCCCGTGCGGAAGGTGCGCAGGAAGATCAGTAAGAAGATCGGGCGCGAGGCGAGATCGGCGTAGACATCGGTGCTGAAGCCGTCGACCAGGAAGCTCCGGGCCAGGAAGGCCCCCACCGGGAGATAGAACAAGACCCCCAGCAGGACCGTCATCGGGGCGAGGCAGACCGCGGTCAGGGACGGGCCATAGACCCTGGCCGAGCGTGAGCCGCGGCCTGCCTGCGCTGCGGCCATGGCCTAGCGTTCCCGCCGGTAGGCCCGGGCCGAGGACGGCTCCCAGACCAGGTCGACGCGGTCGCCCAGTGGCACGGGCGGGACCCCAGCTGGCAGGCGGGCGCGGATGATCTGGCCCTCGGCCGACTCGATGAGGTGGAGCGTCGAGGCGCCGTCGTACACAGCCTCGATGACGCGGCCCGCGAGGCCATCGTGATCGGCCGACGACGGGCGCAGGACGACCCGCTCGGGTCGGATGGCGACGCGGACAGGATCGCCCGCCCGAACCACATCGGGACCGGCTAAGGTCGCGGCGAAACGGCGTCCTCCCGCCGTGGCGACCCGACAGGCAGCGCTGGCGCCGAGATCCGCGACGACCCCATCGACGAACGATGTCTCCCCCAGGAAGTCAGCCACGAAGGTGTTGGCCGGTTCTTCGTACAGCTGCTGCGGAGGCCCGACCTGCTGCACGGCCCCTTCGTGCATCACCGCGATGCGGTCCGCCATCGTCAGAGCCTCATGCTGATCATGCGTGACGTAGAGCACCGTCGTGCCCAGCTGGCGCTGCAGCTGCTTGATCTCGAGCTGAAGGCTTTCGCGCAGCTTCTTGTCGAGGGCCCCGAGAGGCTCGTCCATCAGCAGCAGACGGGGCCGGAAGACGATGGCCCGGGCCAGAGCCACGCGTTGCTGCTGCCCCCCGGACAGTTGATGGGGCCGGCGCTCCGCTACGCCGGGCAGGCGCACGAGCTCCAACGCCGCTCGGGCCAACGCCTCGCGCTCGGCTCGCGGTCGCCGCCGCATCCTGAGGGGGAAGGCCACGTTGTCCAGGACCGACATGTGGGGGAAGAGGGCGTATCGCTGGAAGACCATGCCGATGTCCCGCTTGTCAGGCGGCGTGGTCGTGACGTCCTCGTCGTCGATGAAGATCCGCCCGCCCGTGGCCCGCTCGAATCCGGCCAGGCACATCAGGATCGTGGTCTTCCCCGAGCCACTCGGGCCAAGCAGGGCCAGGAACTCGCCGGCTTCCAGCCCTAGTGAGACGCCTGCCACTGCCCGCACGTCGCCGAAGTGCTTGACCAGACCCTCGATCCGGATCTGGGAACCCCGCTGATGCCCCAGCTGCTCGAGCGCCTCGCGACCTGCCGTCTGGACCCCCGGGCGCGCGCCGGCCGCCGCCCCCTCGGCTGAGAGGAACGACGCGCCGGTGGGCCTGCCGCCCGCGCCTGGATCACTCATCAGGACCTGTCCGTCCGGCACATCGGAGAAGCCTCATCGGCCATCGACACCGCGTCGCTGCGCCTCCTCGTCGCCTTTGCGCAACCGTTTGCGCATCGTATCATCGCCACTCCGGCAGCTGTCAACTTCCTGGCCACGGGGCTCGTCCAACACATCGCGGACGGGACCGGCCAGCGCCTCCAGGGTGGGTCGGTCGAAGGGGCCCGGCCAGTCGAACATGACCGCCCCGGCGCCCGCATCGCGATAGGCGCACAGGCGCTCTGCCACAGCCGGCGCGGTGTCGGCGAAGGGGGATCGCCGGGCGGCCCGATCGGCCTGCACACGGGTCAGGCCGTGGTGTCGGAAGGTCATGGCAAGGGCCGCCACGGACGCGGCCCGGGACGCCCGGATGCAGGGCGCGGGCAGGCCGATGGTCCGCTCGATGGCCGCCGGCGCACGTCCGATCGCCCGGCAATGGTCGTCAAGGACGGCCGACAGCCGACGGAACTCGTCGACATCGTCACCGTCTGCATTCCACACATCGGCCTCGCGAGCGACGATGGCCAGGGTCCGTCGCGCTCCGCTGCCCCCGATGACGAGGGGCAGGCGACGTTGCACCGGTGGCGGGTCGTTGCGGGCCCCATCGGCCGAGTACCACCCGCCCTGGAGCAGGGCGGGTCGCCCGTCGAGCATGGCCCGACAGATGGCCGCGGCCTCGGAAAGGCGATCGAGACGCTCCCGCACCGTGCCGAACGCGAACCCGAAGGCCCGGTGCTCCGCCTCGAACCAGCCCGCGCCGAGGCCGAGGGCCGCCCGGCCATGGGTGGCATGGTCCAGGGCCGTGGCCATCTTCACGACCAAGGCCGGGTGGCGATAGGCGGCGCCCGAGACGAGGCAGCCGCTGCGGACCTGCTGTGTCCGGGCAGACCATCCGAAGAGGACCGACCAGCCCTCGAAGATAGGACCCCGGCCGGGGACGTCGAGCAGACCCGGGGGAGGGAGCAGGTGGTCGTTGCTCCACAGCTCGTCGAAGCCGAGCTCATCGATGGCCTGGCCGGCGGCCATCAGCTCGTCCCAGGTGGCGTACTGACTCCACACCTGGAACCCGATGCGCAGGCCCTGGGACCGCATCTCAGCGACCGTCCAGGGGTACCACGGCGCCTGTCCTGGCCGAGGTCGAGGCCGCTTCGGTCAGGCGCAGCACGGCCAGCGCTTGGCTTGCCTCGACCGGGGGCGGACCACCATCCTGTATGGCTGCGCGTAGCGCACCGTAGAAGCCGCGGTAGTCACCCGTCACCGTAGGCACGGGACTGCTCGCTCCGCCCGGTCGATCGATCCGGCCCCATCGCTCCGGGGCCTCCTGTCCGAAGCCCGGCGACCCCGGTCGCCCGCCAGCCAGGAGATGGGCCTCCTGGACGTCGGACCCTTCCTTCACGTATTCCCCGTCGAGCCCGCGGACACGAAGCCGTGGCCCCGGGTGGCTAGCGATCAGCGATAGCCAGTGGCGTGACCACGCCCCGTTCTCGTGTTGGAGCTGCACGAAGATCGAGTCGTCCACCTGGCTGCCCGGTCGGCGCCGGGCCGCCTGGGCCCAGACTCGGCGTGCCGGTCCCAGGACGAGGAGGCTCTGGTCGAAGACATGTGTCCCGAGATCGGACAACGGGCCTCCCCCCTCCCCTGGCTGCTCGCGCCAGGTCTCATCGACGGGGGCCCGCCGCTCGAAGCGTGCCTCGAGGCTGTCGACACTCCCCAGGAGCTCCTGGCTGAGCAGGGACCGCAAGGTCAGGAAGTCGCCGTCCCACCGTCGATTGTGGTACACGGTCAGCAAGCGGCCGGCGCGGATCGAAGCGTTGATCATGGCCTCGGCCTCGGCGACGTCGAGGGCGATGGGTTTATCGACGACGACGTGGCGCCCCGCCTCGAGCGCCCGGATGCCGATGGGGGCGTGAGTCCGGTTCGGAGCCGCCACGACGACGACCTCGACGTCCCTGCGAGCCAGAAGGGCCTCGACGCTGCCGACCACCGCCACCCCGGGCTGATCCCGCCTTGCGAGCGCTGCCCGATCGGCCCTCGACGTCACCACGGCCCGCAGGACCAGACCGTCCACCGCGGCGATGAATGGCGCATGGAACAGGCGGCCGGCCAGGCCGTAGCCCACGACCCCCACACCGACCGGGGACGCCGCCATCCCGTCAGCGGCCCACGTGCTTGCGCGCGGCCTCCCGGAAGCGATCGGCCACCTCGACGGCGGCCGCCGCGTCGTCGCGCATGCGGAGCCCGAACGGGGCCAGGTTGGCGTCGCGGACCCCGATGCCGATGCTCATCGATCTGGCCAACAGCGCATCCGTCCGAGGCAGCATCCCGAGCCGATAATCCGGGTGCTCGCCGTGGACGCCACCGCAGTCGAACGGGCAGCCCTTGCCCGTGATCGTGCGCCGCTCCAACAGATGCTCCATGTTGGCGTAGGTGTGCCAGCCTGAGGCCGAGAGGGGGATCGATCCGACCTCGGAGGCCACCGCGCGGGCCACATCGGCATCGGGGAAGGTCACCACCAGGTGGGTGCCGAGGTCGCCCTCCGTATCGATGAGGGTCCGGAAGCCGATCCCGGGCAGGTCCTCGATGGCGCCCTTGACGATGGCCTTGTTGGCTCTCAGGTGGCTGCGGATCCCATCGACCCGCCGGAGCTGGGCCAGAAGGACCGCCCCCGACAGCTCCGTCATGCGGAAGTTCATCCCCAGGAATGGCCGCTCGGGGTAGCGCGACTCGAGCCGGTATGGGGCATGGCCCTGGTCATGCATGGCGAACAGCCGCCCGTAGAGCTCCTCGTCATCGGTCACGATCAAGCCGCCGTCACCAGCGGTGATGGTCTTGAACTCGTTGAAGCTGAATGTCCCCACAGCACCCACACCGCCCACGCCGACGCCCTGGTAGGTCGCCCCGAAGGCCTGGGCGCAATCCTCGATGAGGGCCAGCCCATGGCGGTCGGCGATGGCCTTCAGCTCGTCCAGGCGGGCTGGGGCGCCAAGCATATGGACCGCGATGATGGCTCGAGTCCGGGGCGTGATCCGTTGCTCGACGTCGGCCGGGTCGAGGTTGAACGTGTCGTCCACCTCGGCCAGCACCGGCAGGGCCTGTGCGTACACCACCGACGAGATCGAGGCCACGAACGTGAAGCCGGGTACGATCACCTCGTCGCCAGGCCCGATCCCCAGGCACAGCAGCGCCAGCCAAAGGGCCGCGGATCCGCCGCCGCTGATAGCCAGGCCATAGCCGACGCCCGACAACTCCGCTACCTGCTGCTCGAGCCGTCGGCACTTGGCCCCGAAGGCAGGATCGTCCGAGGGTCCGTAACGACTCAGGAAGCGACTCCTGAGGACGTCCATGACCTCGGCGATCTCCTCCTCGCCGATCAGTTCAACGCCGGGGCCGGGCATCGAGCGACTCCTTCAGTGCAAGCGATTGCATGAACCGTACCAGGGCGCTACTGTGTCCGTCAACCGTCGTCGGCGGGCTGTCGGCCGGCGGCGCGACACAGGCCACTGGGAGGCAACGTAGCGACGATGCAGGAGAGGCTAGCCGGTCAGCGCCGGCGCGAGATCAGGATCGGGGTCGTGGGCTTCGGCTGGATGGGCCAAGCGCATGCGCGGGCGTATCGAGATCTCCCCGTCTACTTCGCCGACCGTGGGATCGTGCCTCGGCTCGTCGCCGTGGCCGATCCGCTCTCGGATCGCCTGGACCTCGCTCGGGCGAACTTCGGCTTCGAGGTCGGCCTCGACGACTGGCGGGAGCTGGTCGCGCGCGACGATCTGGACGTCGTCGACATCACGGCCCCGAACGCTCTCCACCAGGCCATCGCGGAGGCGGCCGCGGCGGCCGGCAAGCACATCGCCTGCGAGAAGCCGGTCGGCCTCGATCCACAGGCCACGGCCGCCATCGAGCGGGCGGCCAGGCGCGCCGGAGTCATCACGGGTTGCGGCTATAACTACCGGTGGGCCCCGCTGGTCCAGTACACGCACCAGCTCGCGGCGGAGGGCCGGCTAGGTGAACTGACCCACTATCGGGGCCGGTTCTTCTCGATGTACGGGCGCGACCGACTCGGGCTCCTATCGTGGCGCTACGTCCAGGAGGCGGCCGGTCACGGGGTCCTGACGGATCTCATGTCGCACGTGATCGACATGGCCCAGTTCCTCTGCGGGCCTATCGCCCGCGTCGTTGCGACGAAGCACATCTTCATCGCGGAGCGGCCCCTGGCCAGGCCAGGTAACGAGACCCATTACGCCCGCGGTGCGCCGGGCGACCCCACGGGGCGGGTGACGAACGAGGACTACGTCGGAGCCCTGATCGAGTTCCGCAACGGTGCCCGGGGGACGTTGGAGGCAGACCGCTCGATCGTCGGCCCGCAGAGCTCGATGGCCTTCGAACTGAACGGTTCGCGGGGCGCGGCATCATGGGACCACGAGCGGTTGAACCAGCTCCGGCTCTCCCTCCCTGAAGAACAGCCAGCAGAGGGATTCGTCGAGGTCCTCGCAGGCGACACGTTCCCTGGTCAGGGCCACATCGTTCCCGGTGGCGGCAACTCGCTGGGGTACGAGGATCTCAAGCTACTCGAGGCCGTCGAGTTCCTTACCTCCGTGGCGACCGGGAGACCGCACAGCCCGAGTTTCGAGGACGCCCTGGCCAACGCCTCGGTCGCCGCCGCCATGGCCCGCTCGTGGCAAAGCGGCGGGTGGGAGACGGTCACCAGCCTCCGCGTCGATTAGATCGACCTCGCGCCACGACGGGGCGTCGGCAGGCAACCGGTTGCGCTATCGTCGGGGGACACGCCAATTGGGAGGCCACCGGGGTGGCAGACGAAGGGCGGCCCACGGAGGGTCCTGAGCAGCGTCACCCGCGGGACGAGACGATCGGACCCGCGCGGGCCGCGAAGAGACCCATCAGTCTGGCCGACGTCGCCCGCGCGGCGCGTACGTCCGAGGCCACCGCGTCCCGAGCCCTCAAGGACGATCCGCGGATCGGGGCCACGACGCGGCAGACGGTCCGGGCGACCGCGGACGAACTGGGGTACGTGCCGAACGCGGCGGCTCGCAGCCTGCGCGCACGCCGGACCCAGATCCTGGGCTTGCTCCTCGATGACCTGGCCGACCCGGTCCACGGTCGGGTCGCAGCCGGATTCGAGGCTGCCGCAGCCGCGGGCGGCTACGCGGTCTTCATCATGACCGGGCTCCACGACCAGGAACGAGAGCGCAGGGCCCTACGGACGTTCGTGGAGCATCGCGTCGACGGCGTGGCGCTGGGGTCGACGGTCAGCCCGCCGGCGGTCGTCCATCGCCAGATCGCACCCGAGCACGTCGTCTTCATCCAGCCGGACTATCCGGGCCTGGCCGAGGGTGAGCGCCCGCCCCAGCGTGGCGTCATCCGGGGCGATGACGTGCGCGGCATGGACGAGGTGGTGCGTCACCTGGTCGGACGAGGGTACCGGCGCCTCGGCTACGTCGGACCCGGCTCGGGGTCCTCGGATACGCTCCGGCTCGGCGCGGTGGACGGCACCCTTCGAGCCCTGGGACTCGCGTCAGCGCGACGGTTCGCGGCTGGCCTTGACGGCTGGGGCGACGCTTCCGCCGTGGCCCGTGAGATCGTCGCGGCGCCGATCGACGCGCTGGTCTGCTACGACGACAAGCTGGCCCTGGCCGTCCTCGACGGTCTGCGGGGCTGCGGCCTCGACATCCCGCGCGACCTCGCCATCACCGGCTTCGACGGCATCCCTACCTCGGCCTTCTCCGTGCCGCGCCTCACGACGGTCACGGTCCCCTACGTCGCCCTCGGTCGGCGTGCCGTGGAGATGCTCGTGGCGGCCCTCGAGGAGGGGATCATGCCCGGCTCGGAGGTCGTCCCCGCCACACTCCTGGTCCGGGACAGCACACCCCCGTTCAGCCGAACCAGCGCTGGTCGGCGGCGTGGCGCTCGTGGTCGGCCCGCGCCGCCTGCACCTCGGGCGAGGCCGACACCTCCGGGAGGGGCACGTCCCACCAGGACTCGTAGTTCGGCAGGACGGCCGCTGGATCCACCTCCACGACCGTGACCGTCGTCCGCTCGGCGGCCCGTGACCGCTCCAGGGCTGCCGCCAGGCCGGCCCGATCGGTGGCTGTCAGGACGTCCGCTCCGAGGCTGCGGGCATTGGCCGCCAGGTCGAGGGGCAGGTAGGGGCCCGTCAACTCGCCGCTCCCGGCATCGCGCATGCGGAAGCGATTGAAGCCGTTGGTCTGGCCTGAGGCGTGGGCCAGCCCGTCGATGCAGCCGAAGCCGTGGTTGTCGAGGAGGACGACGTTGAGCTTGAGCCCTTCCTGGACGGCCGTGGCCAGCTCCTGGGAGAGCATGAGGTAGGAGCCGTCGCCGACCACCACCCAGACCTCGCTGGCCGGCTCGGCCAGGCGCACGCCCAGACCGCCGGCGACTTCGTAACCCATGCACGAGTAGCCGTATTCGACGTGATAGCCACCCGGCCGGACCGTGCGCCAGAGGCGAAGGAGGTCGCCTGGCAGTCCGCCCGCGGCGCAGACCACGACGTCCTCAGGCCGGCTGGCTTCGTTGACCAGGCCGATGACCTCGGCCTGGCTGAGCAGCGCACCGCCCGAGGGTGCCCGCAGGCGATCGACCTCCGCATCCCAGGCCGCCCGAAGCTCGCCCACCCGGGCCCGATAGCCTGCGCCCGAACCCGACCAGCCCCGCGCCGCGAGGGCCGCAGCGAGCTCCAGCAGTCCTTCGCGGGCATCCGCCACGAGGGCCAGCGAGCCGAGTTTGGCCGCGTCGAGCTCGGCCACGTTGAGGCTCACGAAGGCCACCTCGGGGTCCTGCCAGGCCGTGCGCGAGGCGGTGGTGAAGTCCGAGAGCCGAGAGCCGACGACGATGACGACATCCGCCGCCCGGGCCAGGCGATTGGCGGCCAGCGAGCCGTTGGGGCCGATGGGCCCGACGTTCCAGGGATGGTCCCAGGGCAGGGCTCCCTTGCCGGCCTGGGTCTCGGCCACGGGCAGGCCGAACCGCTCGGCCAGGGCCGCCAGGGCGGCCGAGGCCTGGCTGTAGATGACGCCCCCGCCGGCCACGATGAGCGGCCGTTGCGCCCGGGCCACGATGGCCGCCGCTCGACCCAGTGCCGCCGCATCGGGGCGGGGGCGCGGCACGGACCAGACCCGCGGCTCGAGGAAGCGGGCCGGCCAATCGAAGGCCTCGACCTGGACGTCCTGGGGCAGGGCCACGGTGACCGCCCCGGTCTCGGTCGGCGAGGTCAGGACGCGCATCGCCGCGGGCAGGGCGTCGAGGAGCTGCTCCGGCCGTTCGATGCGGTCCCAGTAACGGGAGACTGGGCGCAGCGTGTCATTGGCCGAGATGTCGCCCGCCTCCGGCCGCTCCAGCTGCTGCAGCACGGGTCGGACGCGCCGCGTGGCGAAGACGTCGCCCGGCAGGAGGAGCACCGGCAGGCGGTTGACCGTGGCCGTGGCCGCCCCCGTGACGAGGTTCGTCGCGCCCGGGCCGACGGAGGTCGTGCAGGCGTAGGCTCGCAATCGGGCGCTGCGCTTGGCGTAGGCCGTGGCGGCGTGGACCATGGCCTGTTCGTTGCGGGCCTGGCGGTAGACGAGGGGCCCTCGATGCGCCTCCAGGGCCTCACCCAGGCCGGCCACGTTGCCGTGCCCGAAGATGCCCCACACCCCACCGAAGAAGCGGCCCTCCTGGCCGTCGCGCTCGACCCGCTGCTGGGCCAGGAATTCGATCGTGGCCTGGGCCACGGTCAGGCGGCGCTGGGCGGTCATGACGCTCCCTTCGCACGAGGGCTTGCCGATAGGAGGGTTGACAGCGATCGACGGAATGGGAAGTATAAGCCCTCGACCCGTAATCGATTACCGTCCAGGCCGGCGGGGCAGAGGCCGGTCCGGCTGCGGCGCGCGGGTCGAGGAGACCGGAGGAGCGATGCGCGTCACCCGGCGACACGGCGTGGAGGTGGGCCACTGATGCGCCTCGCCCAACTGGGAGCGGGCCGCATCGGCCGACTCCACGCCCGCCTCCTGGCGGAGCTGATCGATCCCCTGGACCTCATCGTGGCCGACATCGACGCCGCCCGGGCGGCCGAGGTGGCCGCCGCCGTGGGGGCCACCCCGGCGGCCTCCATCGACGAGGCCGTGGGGCGCGCCGACGCGCTCGTCATCGCCGCCGCCACGGATGCCCACGCCGGCCTCGTCCGGCGCGGCCTGGAGCGGCGGATCCCCGTCTTCTGCGAGAAGCCCCTGGCCCGCTCGCTGACCGAGACCGTGGCCCTGGTCGAGGCCGTCGAGGCGTCCAAGGTGCCGGTCCAGGTCGGGTTCCAGCGCCGCTTCGACCCGGCCTACCGCGAGGCGCGCCGGCTGGTCGAGACGGGCGCCCTGGGCACGATCTACGCCATCCGCCTGGCCGGCCACGATCCCGCTCCGCCCCACGAGGCCTACATCCCGACCTCGGGCGGCATCTTCCGCGACTTCTCCATCCACGACTTCGACGCCCTCCGCTACCTGACCGGTAGCGAGGTGGCCGAGGTCTACGCTGACGGCGAGGTGCGGGGCTTCCCGGTCTTCGGCCGCTACGGCGACGTCGACACGGCCGTGGCCACCCTCCGCCTCGTCGACGGGACCCTGGCCGTGCTCACCGTGACCCGTCACGATCCCCTGGGCTACGACATCCGGACCGAGATCTTCGGCTCCGGCGACAGCGTGGCCATCGGGCTCGGCCCGCGGACCCCGCTGCGCTCCCTCGAGCCGGGCGTGCCACCGCCCGCCGGCCCGACCTGGAGCGACTTTCTCGTCCGCTTCGAGGATGCCTACCGGGCGGAGCTGGCGGCCTTCCTCCAGGTAGCCCGGGGGGAGATCGCCACGCCCTGCACGGCCCGCGACGGCCTGGCCGCCCTCCTCGTGGCCGAGGCCGCGGACCGCTCGCGCCACGAGCACCGCCCCGTGGCCATCGCCGAGATCGGGGATTGACACCTCGATGACCGGCCCTATCGTCCCGCCCATCACCCACGGGCTGGGTCCGCAGCGACCCGGAAGGAGGTGCCTGGGAACCTGGTCTTGACCCTACGCGGACCGCGCCACGGATGGCAGCAAGGCGGCCGCCCGGCCGCCGGCAGGAGGAGAGAGCATGCGATTCCGGAACCTTAGCGTCGGGCTGGTGGGGCTGGCCCTCGTGGTCGGCGCCTGCGGCACCGGCGCCTCGGCGTCCCCCAGCGGGAGCGGCGGCGCTGGCGCCGCGGCCGGTAAGGGTGCGGGGCTCGACATCGAGGTCGTGACCCACGGCCAGAGCTCCGACCCGTTCTGGTCGATCTTCGTCAACGGCGTCCACCAGGCCGCGGCCGACACGGGGGCCACGGTCAACTACAACGCGCCCAGTGGCACGACCTTCGACGTGAACCAGATGGGCCAGCTCATCGACGCGGCCGTGGGCAAGAAGCCGGCCGGCCTCGTCGTCTCGATCCCTGATGCGACGGCCCTTGGACCGCACATCACCAAGGCCGTCCAGGCCGGTATCCCGGTCATCTCGGCCAACTCCGGTTCCGACGTCTACCAGAGCCTGGGCATCCTGACCCACGTCGGCCAGGACGAGGAGATCGCCGGCCAGAAGGCCGGGGCCCTCATGAAAGACGCCGGGGTGACCAACGCGATCTGTGTCAACCAGGAGGTCGGCAACGCCGGCCTCGACGCGCGCTGCAAGGGCTTCGCGGACGGCCTGGGCGGCAAGTCGACCGTCTTGGGCGTGGAGCTCAGCGACCAGAGCGGGGCCCAGCAGAAGATCGCCGCCGCGCTGCAGGCCGACCCCAGCATCAACGGCGTGATGGCCCTCGGGCCGACCGGCGCCGCGCCGGCCCTGGCCGCCATCAAGCAGCTGAACCTCAGCTCCGACAAGGTCAAGCTGGCGACCTTCGACCTGTCCCAGGACGTGCTCGACGCGATCAAGTCCGGGACGATCCTGTTCGCCGTCGACCAGCAGCAGTGGCTGCAGGGCTACCTGCCGGTCGTCTTCCTCGTCTACTACCACCTCTACGGCCTCCTGCCGGGTGGTGGTCAGCCCATCCTCACCGGTCCCGGCATCGTCGATAAGACGAACGTCGACACCGTCATCGCGAACACCGGGACGACCCGCTAGGCGGCCGCCCGAGCCACCCGACGGGCCGGCCGCCGCTCGACGGCCGGCCCGTCCCCACAGGGAGGGCCGATCGCCCGATGACCGTCGCCGCCAGCGCCCCCGGCGCCCCGCCCAGTCGCCTGCGGGCCGAGAGCCCGCTCCGGCGCATCTTCTCCCGGCCCGAGGCCGGCGCCCTCGTCGGCGCCCTGGCCGTCCTGGCCGTCTTCACCGTCCTTGGCTATGGGGGCGGCTTCCTGCGCGCCGCGGGCGTCGCCGGCATGCTCGAGATCGCCGCCCAGACGGGGATCCTCGGTGTGGCCGTCACGCTGCTCATGATCGGCGGTGAGTTCGACCTCTCCATCGGGGCCATGGCCGGCTTCACGGGCATGTTCCTGGCCATCCTCATGAGCCAGTACGGGATCCCGCCCATCCTGGCCGTGCCGCTGACCTTCATCCTGGCTCTCATCCTGGGCGCGATCAACGGCTGGCTCTGCATCCGGACCCGCCTGCCGTCGTTCATCGTGACCCTGGCCACCCAGCTCATCCTGCGGGGCGCGACGATCGCCATGACCCGCTCCATCACCGGACTGACCATCGTCAACGTGCCCAAGCAGGACATGACCGACCCGGTCCTGCAGCTCTTCTCAGCCAACCTCTTCAGCATCGACACGGGACGCTTCAACATCGAGCTCATCTGGTGGCTGGCCGTCGTCGCCGTGGGCACCTGGGTCCTCGTCCGGACCCGCTTCGGCAACTGGATCTTCGCCGCCGGCGGCTCGGCCCAGGCCTCGAGCTACGTCGGGGTGCCGGTCGATCGGGTCAAGATCGTCCTCTTCATGGCCTGCGCCGGGTCGGCGGCCCTGTGGGCCTGCATCGTCCTGGCCCTCAACGGCAGCGCCAACGTCATCAACGGGACCAACAAGGAGTTCGAGGCCATCATCACCGCCGTCGTCGGCGGGGCCCTCCTGACCGGGGGCTACGGCTCCGTCGTCGGCTCGGCCCTGGGCGCCTTCATCCTGGGCGCGACGAACCTGGGCATCTTCTATGCCGGCATCAACACCGACTGGTACAACGCCGTGCTCGGCCTGCTGCTGCTCCTGGCCGTGCTGGTCAACACCGTCGTCCTGCGACGGGCCTCGGGGACCCACTGATGCAACCTGACCTCCGCCTTCCGCCTCCGCCCGCCCACGACGATGCCAACGTCACCCTGCCGGCCGACACCGCGGCCAAGATCGCGGCCTACGGCCAGCATGGCGCCGGCCCCGTGCCCGACCGTGTCCCGGTCCTCGAAGCGCGCGACATCTCCAAGGACTTCGGCCGGGTCATCGCCCTCGAGCACGTCTCCCTCTCCGTCCGGGCCGGTGAGGTCAACTGCCTCCTGGGGGACAACGGGGCCGGCAAGTCGACCCTCATCAAGACCCTCTCGGGCGTCCATCAGCCCGATTCGGGGACGCTGGCCATGGATGGCCAGCCGGTCGTCCTGCGCTCGCCCCGGGACGCCCTGGATCGGGGCATCGCCACGGTCTACCAGGACCTCGCCGTCCTGCCCCTCATGAGCATCAGCCGCAACTTCTTCCTGGGTTCCGAGCCGACCATCGGCTGGGGACCCTTCCGCCGCTTCGACGTGGCCAACGCCGGGCGCATCGCGACCGAGCAGATGCTCGAGATCGGGATCCGGGTGCGCGACACGAGCCAGCTCGTGGGCACGCTCTCGGGCGGCGAGCGGCAGACCCTGGCCATCGCCCGGGCCGAGTACTTCGGGGCCCGGGTGCTCATCCTCGACGAGCCCACATCCGCCCTCGGGGTGAAGGAGGCCGCTATCGTCCTGCGCCACGTCATCCGGGCCCGGGCCAAGGGGCTGGGCGTCATCTTCATCACCCACAACGTGCAGCACGCCCTGCCCGTAGGCGACCGCTTCACGATCCTCTCCCACGGACGCCTGGCTGGCGAATTCCGGCGCGGGGAGGTGGGTCAGGACGAGCTGCTGCGCCTCATGGGCGGCGGCGATGAGCTGGCCGACCTGGCCCGCGAGCTGGAGGGCCTCATGCAGGCCGACCCGAAGGCCGTCGAAGCGGCGGCCACCTCGGGTGAGGCCACGGCGATCTCGCCCGAGGAGCCGCCCCCGACCCCGCCCCCCGGGGCCTGACCGGGCTCCCGCCCGAGCCCGTCATGGCTGCCACCATCGCCGACGTGGCGGCCCAGGCCGGGGTGTCCACGGCCACCGTCAGCCGCATCCTCTCGGGAGCGGCCCACGGTCGCGAGGCTACCCGGGCCCGGGTCCTGGCCGCCGCCCGCGACCTCGACTACCGGCCCTCCGGGGTGGCCCGGTCGCTCAAGCTGCGGCGGACCCGGACCATCGGGCTCCTCATCACCGACATCCAGAACCCGTTCTACCCCGAACTCGTGCGGGCCGTGGAGGACGCCGCCACCGCGCGCTCGTACGCCATCCTCCTCGGCAACGGGGCCCAGGACAGCGATCGGGAGGCGGCCTACCTCGAGGTCCTCGCGGCCCGCCGGGTGGACGGCATCCTCATCGCCGCCAGCAGCCTCTCCGAACGCCACGCCCGCTGGATCGCCCGGGCCCCCGTGCCGGTCGTCCTGGCCAACTGCCAGCTGGGCGGTGAGGGGCCTCCGGCGGTCCTGGCCGACCACGTCGCTGGCGGCCGCCTGGCCGCGGCCCACCTGCTGGGCCTGGGCCATCGCCGGTTGGGCGTCCTCGACACCCTCCGGCCGAATCCCGCGGCCGAGGAACGCCTGCGCGGCTTCCGAGCCCTGCTGCCGGAGCCGGATCGGCCGCACCTGGCCATCGGCACCGGCGACGTGCCCGGTGGCCGCCAGGCCATGGCCCGCCTCCTGGCGGAGCAGCCCGCGATCACCGGCGTCTTCTGCTTCAACGACCAGATGGCGCTCGGCGCCCTGGGTGCCGCGCGCCGGGCCGGGCGGCATGTCCCGGCCGATCTCAGCATCGTGGGCTACGACGACATCGCCATCGCCGCCGAGCTCGATCCGCCGCTCACCACGGTGGCCCAGCCCATCGCCGCCATGGGCCATTGGGCGGTGAGCCACCTCGTGAGCCTCATCGAGGGCGGGTCGGATGGGGGCCCCAGGGACGGCCAGCCCGGCGCGGAGGTCGATGACCGGGCCGAGCCGCGAGTGGTGCGGCTGGCGGTCGACCTGCGGATCCGGGCCACGACCGCCCCTCCCCCGCCCCGCGGCGACCGCTGACCGGCATGGAGGGGACGGGCCCTCAGGACCCCTTGGCGAGGCGACAGGCCAGGGCCCGGGGGTCGGGCACCCCCAGCAGGCCGACGTCCTCGACGACCAGCGAGGCCGCCGCGGCCGCGAGGCGAAGATCCTGCCCGGGCGAGCAGCGGACATCGGCTGTCGCGGCCGCGATGCGGGCCGCAACGAGGGCCGCCAGGAACGTGTCGCCAGCGCCGGTGGGGTCGACCTCGCGGGGGCTTCGCAGGGCGGGGTACCGTCGCACCGCCACGGCTCGACCCCCGATCGCCGGTCGTCGCCCCTGCCCCACCTCGGGCGCGACGGCGCTGCCCACCTCGAGGAGCAGCCCGCCGGCGTCGCCCGCGGTCATGAGCAGCTCGCTGCCCGCGGCCAGGGGGGCCAGGACCGTCGCCAGGGCGAGGTGATGATCCAGGTCGTGGCGGCTCACGCCGACCAGCCCGGCCCGTTCCAGGAAGGGCGAGGGTCGAGGGCCCAGGCGCTCGACGTGGCGTCCCGCGCGCAGCACGCGGAGGAGTCCCTGCCAGCCCACGACGACGTGGGCCGTGGCCGGCGGCACGGCCGCCCAGGCAGGGGGGAGCTCGCCGGCCACGGGGGCCAGGAGCCACCACGACGCCTGCCGCCAGGACGCGGGCAGGGCCGCCACCGGCAGCGGCGACCCCGGGTCGAGGCACGTCTGGACCCGGCCGCTGGGTCGTTCGACGTTCTCGAAGACGGGTCCGTGGGCCAGGGGTACGAGGCGCACCGCGGCCCCCGCCTCACGGAGCAGGTCGAGCTCCGAGGCCTCCGCGGCCGGCCCGTCGACCCCCACCAGGGCCGCGCTCCGGATCCCGAGCCGGGCCAGCGTCAGGGCGCAGTAGGTGACGCCGCCACCCAGCCGCCAGCCGCGCGGGTCGTCCCGGGCCACGTCCCGTGAGGCGGCCCCGACGACCACCACCTCGGGCCGGCGGTCCGGGCGCGGACCGCGCGTATACTCGGGCCCGGCCATCGCAGCCTCTGATCCAGCGGAGTGGGCGTGTACTTCTACGAGATCCACGAGGGTGACACCGACCTCTTCACCGATGCCCTCCTGGCCCATGAGCTCGAGTTCGACGAGGAGGAGTTCCTGCGCCTCGTCCTCGAGGCTCGGGAGCGCGTCCTCGACGCCTTCGAGGAGGATACCCTCGTCGAGGCTGTGGCCAACGAGCTCCAGCGCGGCCATGGCTTCATCCACGTCGACGATGCCCGCCTGACCGCCGCAGTCAACGTCGCCGAGCGCGAGGGCGAGACCTTCCTGGCCGAGATCGGCGCGGAACCGGCCACGGCCCTGGGCGATGAGGACGAGGACGACGAGGAGGACGAAGACGACCTCGACTTCGAGGGTCCGGGCCTCCGAAGCCTGCGGGTGACCCTCGACCGGAATCGCGACCTGACCGGCGACGAGGACGAAGACGGCGCCCGTCCCGACTGAGCGACCCTTCAGCCGTCAGGCCCCGTCGTCTCCCTCAGACATTGAAGAGCACCTCGATCACGTCCCCATCGCGGACCCGATAGGTCTTGCCCTCCGATCGCAGCTTGCCGGCCCGGCGGGCCTCGGCGGTGGAGCCGAGGGCCAACAGCTCGTCGACCGGCACGACCTCGGCCCGGATGAAGCCGCGGGCCAGGTCACTGTGGATGGCCCCCGCCGCGTCCACCGCCGTGCTGCCATCGCGGATCGTCCAGGCCCGCGTCTCGTCGGGCCCGGCGGTGAAGAAGCTGATGAGGCCGAGCAGGCGGTAGCTGAGCCGGATCACCCGCTCGAGACCTGACTCGTCGAGGCCAAGATCCGCCCGGAAGGCCGCCGCGGCGTCCTCGTCGAGCTCGGCGATCTCGGCCTCGATGCGGGCGGACAGGGCGGCCACGAGCGAGTCCCGGTGGTCGTAGCGGGACCGGATCGAGGCGACCAGATCCTCGGCCCGGGGGATGTCCGCCTCGCCGATGTCGAGCACGGCGAGGACGGGCTTCTCGGTGAGGAAGCGGAAACCGCGGACGCGGGCCGCCTCGTCGGGCTCCAGTCCCAGGTCGCGCACGGGCCGCCCTTCGGCCAGGGCGGGGACGATCCGCTCGAGCACCGCCCGCTCGCGCTCGTTGGCCTCCCGTTCGGCGGGCGTGCCGTGGCGCCCGCTGGTGTCGAGCCGTTCGAGCCGCCGCCTGGCCACGTCGTAGTCGGCCAGGGTGAACTCGAGGTCCAGCCGTTCGAGGTCACGCCATGGATCGACGGAGCCTTCAGGATGGGGGACGGTGGGATCCTCGAAGGCGCGCACGACGTGGAGCAGCGCGTCGGCGTTGCGCAAGCGGGCCAGCTGGTCGGCCGGCAGGTCGTTGGCCCCACCTTGCCCGTCGACCGGCCGTGGCGGCGCCGGCAGGTCGACGTAGGTCACGTCGGCCGCCACCTCGCGCCGCGGCTGGCAGAGCGCCGTGAGCGCTGCCAGTCGAGCGTCGGGCACCTTGACCACGCCGACGTTGACGGTCAGGCCGCCGTAGCCGCCCGTCTCGGCATGGCTGCCCGTGAGCGCGTTGAAGACGGTCGTCTTGCCCGCCCCGGGCAGTCCCACGATCGCGATCTGCATGACGGCGATGGTACCGGCCGGGGCCGACGGGGGCCCGCGGCGCGGTCAGCGACGAGACCCTCTGGATGGCGGCGGGACTCAGCCCAAGCTCCCCTGACAGCGGTCGGAGTTCAGTAGCCGACGTTCGGGTCGACCACGTTGTGCAGCGGCTCGCCGGCCGCGTAGCGCCGCAGGTTGTCGCAGAAGAGGGCGATGCTCCGCTCCAGGACCCGTCCGCTGGACCAGCTCGTGTGGGGGGTGAGGATGACGTTGGGCAGGTCGTAGAAGGGTGAGTCGGGCGCCAGCGGCTCGTCCCGGAAGGCGTCCAGCACGGCCCCGCCCAACGGTCCGTCGCGGAGGGCGCGGACGAGGGCCCGCTCGTCCACGAGTCCGCCCCGAGCGACATTGATGAGCCAGGCTCCGGGTTTGCAGCGGGCCAGCGTCGCCGCGTCGAAGAGGGAGTCGGTGTCGGCCGTGAGGGGCAGGGCCAGGACCACGAAGTCGCACTCGGCCAGCAGGTCCGGCAGGCGCTCCGGCGGCAGGACGCGTTCCAGCCGCGGCTCGACGGTCGGCTGCTCGGCCTGATCGGCGACGCCAGGCCCGGCCGCGTCGCCTGCGGCCACCTGGCGTCGGGTGGCGATGACCCGACAGCCGAAGGCCGTGGCCAGGGCGGCCACGGCCCGGCCGATGGAGCCCAGGCCCACCACGCCCACGGTCACGTCGCGCAGCTCCACGGCGCCGAGCGGCTGCCAGGTCCGCTCGCGCTGCAGCTCGAGCAGCTCGGGCAGCCGTCGAGTGATGGCCAGGACCATGAGCATCACGTACTCGGCGATGGGCCGGCTGAAGACGCCGCGCGCATTGGTGATGGTGAGATCGCGTGCGAGGGCCGAGGGGATCAGCACCCGCTCCACGCCGGCGGTGGCCGAATGGACCCAGCGGAGGGCCGGACAGCGCGCCACGAGGCGCTCGAAGGTGGGCGCCGGCAAGGGGCCCCGCAGGAGCACCTCGACATCGTCGAGCGGGCCGTCGGCGAGGCCTTCGAAGGAGATGCTGACCAGGCGCGCCCCGGGTGCTGCGGCCCGGATGAGGTCCAACTCGCCGGCGCGATAGCGGGCCGAGAGGATGGGTGACAGGCCGATGGCCGCCGGCACCCCGCCCGGCCCGCTACCCGGGCCCGGGGCCATCAGGCGGGCGTCATGCGGGCGACCCACAGCCGCGGATCGTCCAGCTCGGCCTGGCTGGGCAGCGAGGCCGGCCCGTCCCATAGCCGGGCCAGGGCCGGTTCCCCGCCGAGGGCGTGGACCCCGGCCACGAAACGCTCCCCCTTGTGGTACTGCTCGAGCTTGAGGTCCAGCCCGATGAGCCGCGAGACGAGCCGGTCGAGGCCTCGCCGGCGTGCCCCGCGGCGCGCCTCGAACCGCTCGCGGATGCCGTCGATATCGGGCAGCACCTGACGGCCCACGTCGTCCATGACCCAGTCGCTGAAGCCTTCCAGGAGGCTCATCAGCAGCTGGGTCTCGGCCAGGAGGCGGCGTTGTTCGGCGGTCAGGAAGGCACCCAGGAGATCGCCGCCGCGGACGTCGCGGATGCGGCGCAGGAGCCGACCTAGGCCCTCGACCCGCAGCCCGTCGGCCTCCTCGAGGAAGCTGGCCAGCTGGCGCTCGAGGCGCTCCGCGAGGTAGGCCCGCAGCCAGGGGTGGGCCTCGAACTCGAAGGCGTGGGTCGTCTCGTGGAGGGCGATCCAGAGCCGCATCCGATCGAGCGGCACGCCCAGTTGAGCGGCCACGAGGCGGATGTTCTCCTCCACGAACAGCAGCCGCCCGGGCGGCCCTTCGGCGGCCAGGAGGGCCACGTCGTACTGGCCCAGGACGCGCGTGCCGAGGTAGCCGAGGAGGAAGCCGACCTGCTGCGTGGTCAGGAAGCGGTTGGCCAGCGTGGCCAGGCCAGCGACCGCTCCCCGGCGGGCCCGGAGCTGGTCGAGGAGGGGCGCCTCGAGACGCTGCAGCAGGGCCTCGAACGTCACCCGGCTGGCGGCGGCCCAGCCCGCCCGATCGATGACCTCGTGACGCTCCACGACGCCCGGCAGGGGCTGTCCCAGGCGCACCTCGAGGAGCGGCACGATGCGATCCATGATGGCCGCGTAGGCCGGGCCCGCCGCGGCGATCTCGGCCGGCGTCAGGGCGCCCGGGGCCCGCCGCAGGCGAGAGGCGGCGATCGACTCGGCCCGCCGCCAGTCCACGAGGCCCGGACGGCTGGCGCGTTCGGCCCGCCGGCCCAGGTAGCCGCCGGCGATGCCCACCGCAGCGCCCACCAGCAGGCCCGCCCGCCAGCTGCGGTCGAGGCGGCCGATACGGGTCGCCGTCAGCATGGCGTCCGGGCCTCCGGGGCTGTCGGGGCCGTCGGCCTCGAGCGCCGCGCGCTCACGCCGCCCCCGGCAGGCGGAGGGCCTCGACGCTGGGCACGAGCTCGCCGAACAGCCGTTGGGTCGTGCGGCGGAAGGCGGCCACGTCGCCGGTCGTCAACTGCCGATGCTCGACCCGCGCGCCGGGCGGTGCCTCCAGGCCGTTGGCCTCCAGCAGCGAGGCCAGGGCGCTGGCCGTGGCGGAGGCCGAGTCGACGACGGCCACGGCAGGCCCCACGACTCGGGCGATGATCGGCCCCAGCAGCGGGTAGTGGGTACAACCTAGGAGGAGGGTGTCGATGCGGTCACCGCTGCGCAGGGGGAAGATCGACTCACCGCGCCCGTCACGCATGCCGAAGAGCGGGTTCAGCGCGTCGGCCACGGCCGCGGCCACCGCGGGGCCGTCGAGGCGGCCGGCTTCGACCAGCGGCACGAGGGCCGGCGTGGCGTGCTCGTAGACCTCGACGAAGGGGTCCTCGTCCTTGATGGCCTGGAAGTAGGCATGCGAGCGGACCGTCGCCTGGGTGGCGATGACCCCCACCCGGCGGGTGCGGGTGCCGAGCACGGCGGCGGCCGCGCCGGGGCGGATGACGCCCAGGACGGGCAGGTCGAAGCGGCGGCGGATGTCGGCCAGGGCCAGGGCGCTGGCCGTGTTGCAGGCCACGACCACGGCCTTGACGTCGCGCGTCGTCAGCTCGTCGAGGCACTCCAGGCTGAAGCGCCGGACCTCGTCGTCGGCCCGCGGCCCGTACGGTGCTCGAGCCCCGTCGCCGAGGTAGAGGGTCGACTCGCCAGGCAGCCGGCGGAGGACCTCCCGCAGCACGGTCAGCCCGCCCACGCCCGAGTCGAAGAAGCCGATGGGACGGGCGTCGGCCACGATCAGCCCTGAGCCCCGACCCTCACCCGCGGGCGCCGACGAGCTGGCCCGGGCCGACCAGCTCGGCTGCGATGCGGGCCAGGTCCTGGCTGATCTGGGCCGCGGGATCGGCCAGCACGAAGGGCACGCCCTGGTTATTGGACTCGACCACCAGCCGGCCGTCGCTCACGGCTCGGTACTCCGGCTCGCGGCCCAGGACCTGGGTCAGGGTCGCCGCGTCCAGACCGCCCGCCGAGTCCGCCCGATTGAGGATGTAGCGCACCTTGCTGGGGGCGTAGCCGATGGCCTGGAAGGTGGCCGCCATCGTCCGGGTGTTGCTGAGGGTCATCGAGTCCCAGGTGACGATCTCGAGCACGACGTCGCTGGCGTCGAGGAAGGCCAGGGTCAGGTCGTTCAGGGCCGCCGGCGTGTCGACCACGGTGACGTTGTAGATGCGGCGCATGAGCGAGAGGACCTTCTCCACGTCGCGCAGGGTGACCATCTCGGCCATCTCCACGCGCGGCGGAGCGAGCAGGATGTCGATACCCGAAGGGTCCCGCCACAGCACGTCGGCCAGGTCGCTCTCGGCGATGCGATCCGTGGGCAGGTCCAGGATCGACGGCGAGTCGAGGGGCACCTTGAGGAGCGTCCGCAGGTCACCGAACTGGAAGCTGGCGTCGATGAGGACGGTCTTCTGACCGGCCTGGGCCAGGGCCACGGCCAGGTTGAAGGCCAGCGTCGTGCGACCCACCCCGCCCTTGGGCGCGAACATCGTGTACAGCCGCGACTGGGCGTCGGGGCTGGCGGCCAGCGCCTCGGCGTGGGCAGCGGTGACGACGTTGATGAAGTCGAAGCCGCTGAAGGGCATCGATAGGACCCGGTCGATGCCCCGCCCCGGATCGCTCTCGATGGGGTTCTGAGGCACCGTCAGGACGATCGTCGGGATCCCCAGGCTAGCGCGCCGCAGGGCCTCCACGACCTGGAGGCCCTTGACCTTGCCCTGGAGGAGGGCGTCGACCATGATCACGTCCGGCCGTAGCTGCCCGGCCTGAGCCACCGCATCTCGACCGTCGGAGAGGACCTGGAGCAGTTTGATGTGGTCCTGGGCATTCAGGAGGCCACGCACGTACTGCGCCACCTGAGGGACATCCTCGAGAAGGAGCAGGCGGATCTGCGAGGCAGTGCCGGACATCGACTCGACTATACCAAGCGTGCCGCGGGCCGCGACCGCCCGGCCCGGCCCGGCGTCGGCGTGGTGGCCGCGGTCCGGGACCGCTTGCGTGCCCTCGGGCGGCGGGCGACGACGACCGCTCGCTCGGCGCCCGGACCGAAGGGCCCGAGGGCCAGGTCGCCGGCCAGCGTCTCGATGGTCAACCCGGCCGTCTCGACCATGCGTGCGAGCTCGTTCGCCGAGACGAGCCGCAGGGCGTCGCGACGGGCGGTGCGGCGGAGCGGTCCACCGGCCGCCGGCCAGGCGTCGAACCAGGTCGTGAGCTCGACGAGCGACTCGGCCGCGTCGTAGCGGGCGCTGGCCAGCTTGGCCACCCGCTCCCCGGTCTCGACGTCGGTCCGCTCCCACTCGATGACGACCCGGCCGTCGTAGCTGGCCAGCTCGTCGGCCCGGGGCAGCCAGACGTCGACGACCGCCCGGCCGCCGGGCCGGAGATGACGGCCGAGGGCAACCACGGCGGCCTGCTGGCCGGCCGGATCAGCGAACAGGAAGAGGCTGTTGAGGCCCAGGATGGCCAGGCCGAAGCGCGGGCCCAGGTCGGCCGTCAGGAGGTCGGCGTCCACGAGGCTCAAGCTGCCGCCCGACGACGCGCCGGCGGCCGCGTGGGCCCTCGCCTGCCAGGCGGCCGCGGCTCGCCGGAGCATGGCCGGGTCGTTGTCGATGCCCGTGACGGCGTGTCCGACGAGGGCCAAAGGGACCGCCAGTCGACCGCTGCCCACCGCCAGCTCGAGGATCGGCCCGTCGTCGCGGCGGGCCAGGGCAAGGTACAGGTCGAGGTCGCCCGGGTCGGTCTCGAGGTCGAGGTCGTAGTAGCGCGCCAGCGCATCGGCCGCGGTGGCATCGGGATCCGCTGCGGTGGCATCGGGATCGGCCGCGCGTGAGGCGCGCCGAGGCGGGGCCATCAGGGGCTCGCTCAGCGGGCCCGGAAGTCCTGCCATGCGGCCGCCACGAGGTCCGGCTCGGCCAGCAGGTCGATCGCCGTCTGGCCCACGACCGTGGCGGCGAGCAGGGTCACGGCATCGGCCCGGGGCGCGGCAGCCGCCTCGCGGAAGGCCACCGAGTGGCCCGGCACGCCCTCGGGGCAGATGGCGATCGTGGGGTGGATGGTGGGCAGGACGTGGCTCACGTTGCCCATGTCCGAGCTGCCGAGGTGCTCGAGGTCGACCGGCTCGTCCGCGACGCCGTAGGCGGCCAGGTTGGCCCGGAACCGAGCGGCCAGGGTGGCGTTGTCGTGCATGGTGTCCGAACGACCCGAGTGGACCGCCTGGCCGTGGGTACCGCTGGCCAGGGCAGCGGCCTCGACCAGCTCGTCGAAGTGGGCCCCCATGGCGGCGAACGGCTCGTCCTCGATGCTGCGGATCATGAATCGGGCCACGGCCCGCTCGGGGATGATGTTGGCCGCCGTCCCGCCTTCGAGGACGATGCCGTGCACGCGGGCGTCCGGCCGGAGCTGCTGGCGCCAGAGACCCACCGAGGTGAAGAGCAGGATCAGGGCGTCGAGCGCGTTGCGGCCCATCCAGGGCTCGCCGGCGGCGTGGGCGGCGAGGCCGGTGAAGGTGACATCGATGTCCTCGCTGGCGAGGAGGGCGCAGGCCACCTGGGTGCGGTCCCCGGGGTGGAACAGAAGGGCCGCGTCGAGGCCGTCGAAGAGCCCGTCGTCGAGCATCATCTGCTTGCCCGAGCCACGCTCCTCGGCCGGCGTGCCGAGGAGCACGATGCGCCCCCGCAGGTCGGCCGCCACGGCGGCCAGGGCCAGAGCGGCCCCCACGCCACTAGCGGCCATGGTGTTGTGGCCGCAGCCGTGGCCCAGGCCCGGCAGGGCGTCGTACTCGGCCAGGATGCCGATGGTCGGACCATCGGTCCCCAGCCCGCCGTCGAGCGTAGCCCGCACCGCGGTCGGCAGGCGACCGGCGGGATGCTCGACCTGGTAGCCCGCCGCGGCCACGGCGGCGGCCACGCGTTGCGCGGCGCGGTGCTCCTCGAAGGCCGGCTCCGGGTCGGCATGGAGAGCGTGGGAGAGGTCGATGAGCTGCGGGCCCGCGGCGACGACGGCGGCGGCCAGGCGGGCCTTGAGCCCGGCGTGCGGTTGGGCCGGCGGCGCGGTCAGGTCGAGGTCCGATCCCGAGCCCGACCGCGGGTTCGGGTCCCGATCGAGGTCCAGGCTCGGCTCGCGGCTCGGCCCGGGCTGGGGCGGCGGCGCGGCCGTCATCGGCCGACCTCGTGACGGACGATCTGCCCCGCTCGCTTCTTGAGGGCCAGGGCGCTCAGCGCCTCCAGCACCGCCCGATGAGCCAGCAT
>DASUKL010000115.1:0-2714 GCA_036278755.1 Candidatus Limnocylindrales bacterium
TCGAGCGGGTCCTCGGGGCGCCGCCCGGGTCGCTCGCCTTCCTGGCCCACGACAACCTCCACCCCTGGTTCGATCGAACGACGGAGACCACCACACCATGAGCGCCATCATCGAGACCGACAAGCTGACCAAGTCCTACGGCTCCCAGCGGGGCATCATCGACGTCGACCTCCAGGTCGAGGCCAACGAGGTCTTCGGCTTCCTCGGCCCCAACGGGGCGGGCAAGACGACGACCATCCGCACCCTCCTCGACCTCATCCGGCCCACTGGTGGCCGGGCCCGCATCTTCGGCATCGACACGACCGCCGATCCGGTGGCCATCCACCGCCGGGTCGGCTACCTGCCCGGCGAGTTCGCCCTCTATGACCGCCTGACCGCCGGCCAGACGCTCGACTACTTCGCCAACCTCCGCGGCGGGGTGGACCGGGCCTACCAGGCCAGCCTCATCGAACGCTTCGAGATCGATCCCTCGCGGCGCTTCAAGGAGCTGTCCAAGGGCAACAAGCAGAAGATCGGCCTGGTCATCGCCCTCCAGCACCGGCCCGACCTGCTGCTCCTCGACGAGCCCACGAGCGGCCTCGACCCGCTGGTCCAGCAGACGTTCTACGCCGTCGTCCACGAGGCCGTCACCGAGGGCCGGACGGTCTTCCTCTCCAGCCACGTCCTGTCCGAGGTGGAACGGACCTGCAGCCGGGTGGCCATCATCCGCGAGGGTCGCCTCGTGCGCGTCGATCGTGTCGAGGCGCTGCGCGACCTGGCCCATCACCAGGTGGAGCTGCGCTTCAGCGGCCCCGTGCCCGAGGCCGACTTCGCCCGCCTGCCCGGCGTCAGCGACGTGGAGGCCGAGGACCACACCCTCCGCCTCCGGGTCAGCGGCTCGATCACGCCGATCGTGCGCGAGGCCGCCCGCTTCGAGCTCCTCGACTTCGTGAGCCGCGAGCCCAGCCTCGAGGAGACCTTCCTGGCCGAATACGGGACCGGCGCCTCGACCGCTCCGGTCGCCGAGGCCGCACGGTCCGCCGAGACCGCATCGGCCGCCGAGGCCAGCCCGACGTCGTCGACCGAGGGCCGCTGATATGGCCGTCCGCGCTCGACCTGCCCCCCTGGCCCCGGCCCCTCTTCGCCCCATCTCGCTGCGCAGCCGCCTCTACGGCTTCGGCAGCGTCTACGCCAAGACCCTCCGCGACTCCCGGCTGGCCTTCATCGTCGTGGCCGGCCTGCTGGGCGGGATCATGCTCGCCGTCGGTTCGGCCATCCCGGCCGTCTTCCCTACCCAGGCCGCCCGCGACGAGGTGGTCCACCTGGCGAACAGCCTGGGCGCGCTGGCCCAGGGCCTGGCCGGCAAACCGGTCAACGTCGGCACCCTGGGCGGCTATGTGCAGTGGAAGTACGGCCCCTTCTTCGTCATCGTGGCCTCGCTGTGGTCGATCTTGGCCCTCTCGGGCACCCTGGCCAGCGAGGCTCGGCGCGGCAGCCTCGAGTTCGTGGCCGCGCTGCCCTATGCCCGCGGGCGCATCGCCATCGAGAAGCTGGCCGCCCACCTCACCGGCATGCTCACCAACGTCGTCATCCTGGCCATCGCCGCCTGGCTGGCCGCGGCCGCCTTCGGCAGCCTGCCCGGCGACGCGATCTCGCCCGCGGCGGCGATCGCCTTCGCCCTCTGGGTCGGGCTCGTGGCCCTGGCCTTCGGCGGCCTGGCCTTCGCCCTCGCCCCGATCCTCGGCCGCGGCGCGGCCGCCGGCATCAGCGGGGCCCTGCTCCTCGTGGGCTGGGTCGCCAATGGCTACGCCGCCACGGTCCCGGCGTTGGGGGCGGTGGCTGACCTGACGCCGTGGGCCTGGACGGCCGACCATCTGCCCCTCGCCGGCCGCACGGACTGGGTCTCCCTCGTCCCGGTGGCCATCGCGGCCGTCGTGCTCCTCGCCGCGGGGGTCTTCATCTTCGCCCGCCGCGACCTGGGCGTGACCGTGGCCATCCCCGGTCCGCGGCTGCCGGCCGTGGCTGCGGGGACCGCTGGGCCGGCCCGCCGGTCGCTCCGCGAGCGCCTCCCCGTGGCCCTCGCCTGGGGCATCGGGCTGGGGCTGTTCGGGATGGTCATGGCCGCCTTGAGCAGCGCCCTGGCCGACGCCATCGCTCAGTCGCCGGACCTGGCCCAGGCGTTCGGCCAGCTGTTCCCCAGCATCGACATCACCTCGGCCGGCGGCTTCCTCGAGCTGCTGGTGGACCTCCTGACGATCGTCGTCGGCTTCGCGGCCGTGACGCTCGTCTCCGGCTGGGCCTCGGACGAGACCTCAGGGCGCCTCGAGATCCTGCTCAGCACGCCCCTCAGCCCGGCGCGCTGGGCCCTCCTGGCGGGGCTGGGCGTCCTGGCCGCCATCTGCGTCCTGACTGCCGTCATGGCCGTCCTCATCGGCCTCGGCGCGGCCGGCGCCGGGAGCGATGCTCTGACCCCCATGGCCGGGACGGTCGTCTTGGGCCTCTACGCCGCGGCCCTAGCCGGCATCGGCTTCGCCGTGGGCGGCCTCGTGCGGACGTCCGTCGCCGCTGAGATCGTGGCCCTCATCGTCGTGGCCACGTACCTCATCGACCTCCTGGCCCCGCCCCTCAGCCTGCCCGACGCGATCCACCAGCTGGCCCTCACGGCCCACCTGGGCGAACCGATGATCGGCGTCTGGGACGGGGCCGGGATCGTGGCCTGCCTCGTCCTGGCTGTC
>DASUKL010000116.1:0-6693 GCA_036278755.1 Candidatus Limnocylindrales bacterium
GTCGAGGCCGTCGTCGCTGCGGACGTGGGGCCAGGGCCGAGCCACCGAACGAACCGTCTGCTCATCGTCGGCGGCCTCCAGCTCGGCCAGGCTGACCCCGCCGACGAAGGCCCCCGCGCGGCCGACGACCGGCGCCCACGCCGCATCGGCCCCGATCAGCCGGGCCCGGGCCGCCGCGACCGGCTCTTCAGCGTGCAGGACCACGGCCGGCGGACGCGCCGCGTCGCCGGCCGTATAGGCGGCCAGCAGTGGGAGAGCGGTCCGGAAGCGGTGGGCCGGCGACTCGGCCCGGGTGAGCAGCTGGCTGCGGTAGATCGTCCGCCGCCCGACGACGAAGGTGGCCAGGGCCACGGCCACCATGGCCGGGGCCAGCATGCCCAGGTTGCCGGTCATCTCGGCCACCATGAGCATGACCGCCAGGGGGGCGTGGGCCACGCTCCCGAAGAGGGCCATCATGGCCACGATCGTGAAGGGTGCCGGATCGCTGGGGATGCCCGGCGCGATGGGCGCCAGGAGGCGCCACACGGTCGCTCCCAGCAGGCCACCGATGACCATGCCTGGTCCGAAGATCCCGCCCGAGCCGCCCGAGCCGATCGACAGGCCGGTGGCCAGGATCTTGGCGAAGGGCAGGACGACGACCACGGCCAGGGGCAGATCCAGGAGGGCCTGGCGGTCGAATCCGGCCTGGAGCCAGCCGTACCCGGTACCCAGCACGCCCGGCAGGGCGATGCCCAGGAGACCCACGAGGACCCCCGCCGCAGCCGGCTTGAGGGCTCGCGGGAGGCGCCAGCGGGCGAAGAGGTCGCCCAGGCCGTAGAAGCCCTCGATATAGAGGGTCCCCACCAGCCCGGCGATGACGCCCAGGAGGGCGTACCAGACGAGCTGCGTCGGGTCGTGGAAGGTGTAGGCGGCCTGGGAGCCGAAGATGGGCTCGAAGCCGACGACGGTGCCGAAGATGGCGAAGGCGACGATGGAAGCCACGAAGGAGGGCACGAGGGCGTCGGCCTCGACATCCTCGACATACATGATCTCGGCCCCCAGCACGGCCCCGCCCAGGGGAGCCCGGAAGATGGCCCCGATGCCGGCTCCGATGCCGGCCGCCACGGCGATGCGGGCGTCCCGCGGTTCGAGGTCCAGCAGCCGGCCCAGGAAGGAGCCGAAGCCGGCGCTGATCTGGGCCGTCGGGCCCTCCCGACCGCCCGAGCCGCCCGAGCCGATGGTGATGGCCGAGGCCACGATCTTGACCAGCGGGATGCGGGCCCGGATGCCCCGCGGCTGATGGTGGAAGGCGGCGATGGCCGCGTCGGTCCCGTGGCCCTCGGCCTCCGGGGCGAGGCGGAAGACGATGAGGCCGCTGAGCAGGCCGCCCAGCCCGGTGACCAGGGGCAGGGCCCAGGGACGCAGCGCGGGCACGATGGGCGCGCCCCCCTCCCCCGCCGGGCGGGCCACGGGCAGGCCGGCCAGGAGGCCCAGGAAGAGGTCACTGGCGGCGCCCAGGGCGGTGTAGAAGACGAGCGCCCCGAGTCCGCCGATGATGCCGATGAGGACGCCCAGGGCGACCCACTTGCGCAGGTAGCCGGCCTGCCGCACGGCCCGGCGCAGGCGCGCCAGGAGGTCAGCCCACGGAGCGGTCGCGGACGTCATGCGTAGGCGTCGAAGGCGGTCGCGATGCCCCGCAGGGCCGGGGCCAGGTCGTGCGGCGCGGGGATGTCGGCCACGAGCTCGGCGATGCGCGCCCGGCGGCGCTCCACGATCCGCCGCCGTACTCGGTCGCCGGCCGGGGTGAGGCGGACCAGCGTCGCCCGCCGGTCGGCCGCGTCCCGTTCGCTGCGCACCAGGCCACGCCGCTCCATGCGGCTCAGCAGCCGGCTCGTCGAGGGCACGGCCGCGCCGATGCGCGCGGCCACGACCCCCACCCGGATGCCGGACCGCCGCTCGCCGAGCACGACCAGCACACGCCACTGAGCGAAGGTCAGGTCGACCGCCGAGCCGGCCTCCTCGATGGTCACCGTGGTCAACCCGACGGCGCCGTAGACGAGCCGCTCCAGCACGTCGACGAGGTCGGGGTCAGCTCCTTCCACTGCGACTCCCTCCACTGCTCCCTGCGGCGGCTCCGTGGGCCACGCTCCGCGGCCCTGGCCCGGCCATCAGATGCCCTAGGGCATAAGTTGCCGTATGATACCGACTAGATACGAGGTAGTCGATGGGCAACTGGCATCTCACTCGCGCCGAAGAGCCACAGGCACTGACCAAGGAGGCGCTCCGCAGCCTGCGCCAGGGTCAGCCGGCCGGCCTCTCACGACGCACCCTGCTACGCCGCTCGATCGGGGGGGCCGTGGCCCTCTGGCTGACCGAGGTCCTGGGCGGGACCCTGGCCTTCGTGTGGCCCAACCTGGCCGGCGGCTTCGGCTCGACCATCGTCCTGGGCACGATCGACGATGCGGCCGGCAGCATGGACACCAAGGGCACCCAGCTGAAGGACGGCGCCCCGGCCCACTTCCAGGAAGCGCGCGTCTTCGTGACCCTCATCGACCCCAGCCGCTACAAGTTCCTGCCCGGTGAGAGCCCCCAGGGCGACGGGGCGGCGACCAATGTGCGGACCCTCTACCAGCGTTGCACCCACCTGGGCTGCACGCCGAACTTCTGCGCCACGAACTTCTGGTTCGAGTGTCCCTGCCATGGCTCGCGCTACGACCGCCTGGGGATCAAGGTCTTGGGCCTCGGTCCGGCGCCGCGGAGCCTGGACCGCTTCGCCTCGAGCGTCGACGGTAAGGGCGTGCTCACGGTCGACACCGGCAAGATCACCCTCGGGCCGCTGCCCGTGGCCCTCGGCCAGCCGGGTGTCATCCCGCCCAAGAGCCCGGTGGGCTGCAGCTAGTCACAGCCCACCCGCGCACGCTCCGCCGGAGCACGACCGACCCGTGCACGGCCTGACCCCGTCAAGCAGACTCTGCGGACCGAGCTTCCACCGGCCCACCGCGACGGAGGATCTCGGCGGCTAGGAGGCGGCGATGGGGCAGCGTCCGGCGCTCGAGGTGGATCGGGCGCGGATCATCGGCTACCGGCAGCGCGCGCAAGCCCTCGACGCGCGGCTCCCTCCCGGCCCCGACGCCCTTCGCCGGGCCGCCTGGGCAGGCCTCCAGGACAGCATGCCGCGGGCGGCACTGCTCTCCCTCCATGCCCGCGTCGCCGGCATCGCGCCCCAGGCCTGGGAGGACCCCGCACTGGTCCAGCTCTGGGGCCCCCGCTACAGCGCCTACGTCGTGGCCGCCCAGGACCGCGCGGCGTTCACCCTGGGCCGGCTGCCCGACGTCCCGGCCAAACGGCAGATGGCGGAGGCCGTGGCGGCCGACCTGGCGGCCTTCCTTGGCGGCCGCGAGATGGACTACAGCGCGGCCGGTCACGCCATGGGCGTGCCGCCCAACAGCCTCCGCTACGCCGCCCCCACGGGGACCGTCCTCATCCGCTGGGACGGCGCCCGACGCCCGACCATCCGCGTCGTGCCGCCCCCGGAGCTGGGGATCGAGGAGGCCCGCCTGGAGCTGGCCCGGCGCTACCTGCACGTCTTCGGCCCGTCGACGGCCGCCGCCTTCGGGGCCTGGGCCGGGATCTCACCGGCTCAGGCGCGGCGCACGTTCGAGGCCCTGGGCGCGGCGCTCATCGCGGTCCGCACGCCGCTGGGCGAGGCCCGGATCCTGGCCAGCGACGAGGCCGCGCTTCGCGACCCGCGGGCCGCGCCACGACCGAAGGGGGACCCGCCCGCCGCGGACGTGCCGACCGGGGAGCTGCCGGCCGGGGACGGGCCCGGTGGGTACGTGCCGCCCGGGGAGCTGCCGGCGGGGGAGCTGCCGGCCGGGCCCGTGGCTCGCCTCCTGCCCGGGCCTGTGGCTCGCCTCCTGCCTGGGACTGTGGCTCGCCTCCTGCCCAGCGGCGACCCCTACTTCCTCCTCCTCCAGGGGCCCGAGCGCGCCCTGCTCGTGGCGGACGCGACCCAGCGAGCGGCGCTGTGGACGCCACGCGTCTGGCCCGGGGCCCTCCTGCTCGACGGCGAGATCGTCGGCACGTGGCGACGGGCCGAGGCCGAGGTGGTCGTCAGCCCATGGCGGCGGCTGCGGCACGCAGAGCGCGATGCCGTGGTCGCCGAAGTCGAGGCCCTTCCCCTGCCCGGCCTTCAGGGCCGGCTCACGGTCGGCTGGGTGGACTAGGGCCGACTTCCTGCGCCGCCGAGCCCAGACGCCGGAGCCGAAGGCCGCCACCTTGTTGCTGCTAGCGAATGGATCGTCCCGAACGGGCCCCGGCGCCGTCCGGCCCATGGCCTCCGGCGTCCGTGATTTGCTGGTAGCGAATGGATCGCCAGGATCGTGCCTGGATGCCGGTCGGCCTGCAGCGTAGCGTCTCCGTGGTTTGCTACCGGCAAACAATTCCCCTCGTAGGAGGGAACGGCCGGGCGGCAGCGGACGTAACCGCTCAGTCCATTTGCAGTCATCAAACGCCGGTTGCAGTCAGCAAACGCCGGCCTGGACGGCGGCGGCCCACGGGCAGTCCCGGACCCCGCCTCCGAGCCTAGGCCTAGGCCGGAGGCTCCAACCCGGCCAGGCGAGCGTGGACCACCTGGGCCAGTAAGTCATCCGGCAGCGGCCGCTGGGGCGTGAAGTGGAGGCTGCCCTTGGAGCCGCGGAAGGCGTCCAGGTCGGCCGCCCAGGGAGGGGGCAGCATGCCGGTGAAGGGGTAGAGGCTGCAGTGGTGCTTCCACGCGGCGAACGAGAGGAAGAACCGGCCGCCCACCTGGAAGGCCGGCATGCGGTAGCTGATCGTCTCGACCGCCTCGGGCACGAGCCGCTGGATCTCGGTCCGGACGTGCTCCAGGGCGGCCCGCTGCTCGTCGGGCAAGGCCGCGAGGTAGGCGTCGACGCGCGGGTCCCGAGCCACGCGCCTAGACCGACCCCGCGGACGCAGCGGCGAGGGTGAGCGGAGCGGGCATCGGTGGAGTCTACCCGGCGCCGACGCCAGAGCCGCTCAGCGCGCTCCCGTGACGAGCCGCTCCCGATCGAAGAGCCGCGAGGCCAGGCGCCAGCCCAGGACATCGAGGGCCACCAGGAGGATCGCCCCGCCGACGGCCAGCTGGGGCGAGGCGGGGATGAGGCCGACGGCCACGAGGACCACGAGGAAGACCCCCGGCAGGCTGGCCAGGATGCCGGCCTGCTGAGCCACGCGGACGTCGCTGGAGCGGGTCGAGACGGTGATGCCCAGCCAGATGGACCAGGTGGCCAGAAGGGGCGTGAAGACGATCTGGGCCAGCAGGTCGGGCCCCTGGAGGAAGGCGGTCGTGACGCTCGGCGGCGCGAGGATGGTCACGAGGACGATGAAGAGGGCGAAGACACCATAGGCGATGACCACCGACGGGAACAGGGCGGCGAGGGCCTTGCCGAGGAGGAACTCCTGGGCCTGGATAGGCGTGCTGAGGGCCGGCTCGAGGGTCCCCTGCTGGCGCTCGCCGGCCACGGCGTAGGCGGCCAGGACGACCGGCACGAGGCAGGGGATGCCGAGCATGTACAGGAGGACGTGCTCGTGGGCCAGGGCGCCCGAGGCCGATGCGCTCAGGCTGATCACGGCCACCAGGGGCTGGATGACGAAGACGAGTGGCAACACGGCCATCCCCAGCACGACCGAGCGGTTGTGGCCGTACTCGCGCAGCTCCTTGCGCACGATGGCGCCCACCCGCCGGCGGCTGAAGGTCATCGGGCGGCGACCTCGGGATCCCGCTCTACGAGCTGGAGGTAGACGTCCTCGAGCGAGTGTTCGGCCGGGGCGATGGCCAGCACAGCGGCTCCCGCAGCGACGAGGGCCCGGGTCACGGCCGGGGTCGCGACCGCCGCGTCGGCCACCGTGACGAGGTACGTCGCCGGGCCCATCTGCTGCCAACCGCTGACCGCTGGCTGGGCCAGGAAGACGCCCGCCGGATCGGCCAGCGGGGCGGCCGTCTGCACGGTGAGGGCCTGGCTGAACATCTGTGCCCGGAGCTCGGCCGGGCGGCCGATGGTGCGCAGGGTGGTATCGAGGATGGCGACCCGGTCACAGAGACGCTCCGCTTCCTCGAGCCGGTGGGTGGTCAGGAAGATCGTCACGCCCTGCCCCCGAAGCCCTTCGATGAGCCCGTGGACCTCTCGGGCGGCGACCGGGTCGAGGCTGGCCGTCGGCTCGTCGAGGAAGAGGACCTGGGGCTGGCTGAGCAGGGCCCGGGCCAGCGCCACCCGCTGGCGAAGGCCCTTGGACAGCGCGCCGCAGGGGTCGTCGGCCCGTCCCGTCAGGTCCACCGCCTTAAGGGCCTGGGCGATGCGTTCGGCCGGTCGCTCGACCTCGTACAGGTCAGCGAAGCAGGCCAGGTTCTGGGCCACGCTCAGGCGCAAATAGAGGCCCGGCGACTCGGGCATGATCGCGATGCGGCGGCGGATCCCGACGCCGTTGGCGGGCTCCAGGGGTAGGCCGGCCACGGCCGCCGAGCCGGCGGTCGGGGCGATGAGCGTGCCGAGCGTCCGCACGGTCGTCGTCTTGCCCGCCCCGTTGGGACCGAGGAAGCCGAAGACCTCGCCCTGGCCCACCGTGAACGAGACGTCCTCGAAGGCCGTGCGCTGCCCGAACCGCTTGGTGAGGTGCTCGACCTCGATCGCCGGCCGGCCGGCGGTCACCGGACCG
>DASUKL010000117.1:0-63362 GCA_036278755.1 Candidatus Limnocylindrales bacterium
GCCCCGATCGCGGCCGGCGCCGTCATCGTCCTGCCCTGGCTGGCCCGCACCTGGTTGACCTTCGGCAGCCTGGGCAGCCAGGCCACGGAGAACCTCCTCTTCGTCCGCAACGAGGACGTCTTCGCCTACAGCGTGCGCCCCAGCCTGGATCGCTTCCTGGCCCAGGGCCCCATCGAGATCCTGCGCCACATGGCCATCGGCCTGTGGAGCCAGCTGTCCGTCGACCTCCTCATCGCCGCGGCGCCCATCGGGGCCCTGGGCATCCTGGCCTGGGTCTTCCTGATCCGCTCACCGGCCGTGGGCCGCCCATCCGCCCTGCGGGCCCTGCTCCTGACCGGGACCATCACGTTCCTCGTCGACGGCCTGCTCTTCCCGGTGGCCACCACCTGGGGCACCTTCCGCCATGCGGCCGGGCCGCTCCTGGCCGGGCTCCTCGTGCTGGCCTGCCTGGGCCTCGACCACCTCGTGGCCCGCGTCGGCAGCTGGCGGCATTGGGAGCGGCAGAACGCGTGGCTGGCGACGCTCCTGCTCCTGCTCGTGACGGTCCCCGTGGCGGCCATCGAGGTCGGCGTGACGGCGTCCACGACCCGCCGGATCCAGGCCCATCTGGACGCCGGGGAGGCGGGCCTTCGCGCGGCAGGGGTCCGGGAGGCGACACCTGTCGTGAGCGACTGGTCGATCTGGCTGGCCTGGGAGTCGCAACGCCCGGCCCTGGCCGTGCCCGACGAACCGGCCGCCGACGTCCTGTCGCTGGCCCACCGACTCGGGGCCGGGGCGGTCCTCCTGCTCTCGCCCGGTGTCGGCGATGGGAGCTCCAGCACGGACGCCCCCGGGCTCCCGAACCTCGACGGCCAGGCCTGCTTCAGCCGCCAGCCCCTGCCCCCCGCGGCCGGAACGGAGGCCCGCCTCTACCTCGTCCCGAGCGATGGACCGTGCGCACCGTGAGCCGTCCCTATACTCCCTCGCACATGGCTGACGAGGGGCGCCGATCCATCCGCCAGGAGGTCCTGCGCGCTGAAGAGCGCGAGCGGGCCCGGATCGCCCAGGAGATCCACGACGGACCGGCCCAGGGGCTGGCCAACGCGGTCTTCCGGGTGGATCTCGTGGCCCGCCACCTCGACTCCGATCCGGCCGGCGCGCGGGCCGAGCTCGATGAGCTGCGCTCCTACCTCAACCGCCAGCTCGACGAGCTGCGGGGCTTCCTGAGCCAGCTGCGGCCATCGCTGCTCGACGAGCGGGGCCTGGACCGCGCCCTGGCTGAGGCGGCGGCCCACCTTGCGGCCTCAGGCCGGACCCACGTGGAGGTGGAGCTCGCCGCGCCGGCGGTGCGCCTCAGCCCCGACGAGCAGGTCGTCGTGCTGCGCGTGGCCCAGGAGTCATTGCGCAACATCGCCAAGCACGGCCACGCCGGACGGGCCTGGCTCGAGACCCGCCTGGGGAGCGACGACGAGGCGGCCGATCCGACCTGGGTCCTCGAGGTCCGCGACGATGGGGTGGGGTTCGAGGGTCCCCGACCGCCCGAACCCGACCATCACTTCGGCATCCGCTTCATGCGCGATCGAGCGCGATCGGTGGGCGCCGACCTGGAGGTCGATGGGGCGACCGACGGCGGTGTGTGCGTACGCCTTACCATGCATCCAATCCTCAGGAGGTAGCCATGGCCAGCGAGTACAGCGGCCCCGAGCGGCGGCGGGGCGGGCCGGACCGGCGCAACCCCGACCAACGGCTGAAGATCCTGCTCGTCGACGATCACGCGCTCTTCCGGGTGGGCATGCGCAATATCATCGAGCGCGAGCCGGACTTCGACATCGTGGGCGAGGCCGACGATCCGCGCTCCGCGGTCGCCGCCGCCCAGGAGCTGGCCCCGGACATCGTCCTCATGGATCTCTCCCTGCCCAGCC
Source organism: Candidatus Limnocylindrales bacterium (assembly GCA_036278755.1). GTDB lineage: Bacteria > Chloroflexota > Limnocylindria > Limnocylindrales > CSP1-4 > DASUKL01. The sequence continues at coordinate 1,902 of DASUKL010000117.1, forward strand.
CGGGGGGCATCGAGACGACCCAGCGCATCAAGCGCGAGCTGCCCTCGACGGGCATCATCGTGCTGGCCGTCGACGAGGACGAGGGGGCCCTCTTCGACGCCATCAAGGCCGGTGCCGCGGCGTTCATCCTCAAGGACGTGGGCCCGGACGACCTGGTGACGATCATCCGCCGGGTGGCGGGCGGCGAGTTCCTCATCAACGACAAGGTCTTCGCCAAGCCGGCCGTGGCCTCGCGGGTCCTCAAGGAGTTCCGGGAGCTGGCCATCTATGGCCAGGAGGCGGCGCCGATCTTCGCCCCGCTCAGCCCGCGCGAGGTCGAGATCCTCGACAACATCGCCCAGGGCATGACCAACAAGCAGGTCGCCTACGCCCTGACCATCAGCGAGCAGACCGTCAAGAACCACATGAGCTCCATCCTCCGCAAGCTGGCGGTCAACGACCGGACCCAGGCCGTGGTCTACGCCATGCGCCAGGGCTGGATCCGCATGCCGGAGGATTGAGGGTGGTCGAGGGGGCCAAGGAGGCCGCGCCGCCCGCGGCGGCGCCTGTCCCGGGCGGGCCGGTGGACCTGGCCCGGACCACGGCCGACGAAGCGGCCGGCCTGGACAAGGAGCTGGCCGAGATCGGGATGCTCATCGGCCAGGCCCGCGGGGAGGCCGAACGCCACGAGGCGCGCCGCGGTCAGGCCGAAGAGCACGCCCGTGCCGCGGGCGACGCCGACGCCCACGCCGCGCTGGTGACCGCGACCCGGCGGGCGGTGATGATGCAGTCGCAGGTCGAGGTCCTGGAGGGCAAGCAGCGCGCCCTGACCCGCTACCGCGACCGCCTCCGGGAGTTGACGACGACCCTGGCCAGCCTCGACCTCGGCCAGAGCGGCGGATCAAAGGGCGATGGCCCGCAAGGCGCGGCCACGGACCTGACCTCCGCGTCCGGATCCGGCGTTGTCCAGCCCGATGCCCAGGAGGCGCTCCGCCGCGAGATCGCCCGTCAGATGCACGACGGGCCGGCCCAGAGCCTGACCAACATCACCCTCCAGGCGCAGATCGTGCAGCGCCTCGTGGGCCGCGATGACGCCCGGGCCCAGGCCGAGCTGACCCAGTTGGTGGCCATGGTCCAGCAGACGCTGGATGCCACCAAGACCTTCATCTTCGACGTCCGACCCATGGTCCTCGACGACCTGGGCCTGGTGCCCACCCTGCGTCGGGCGGTCCGCGAACGGGCCCAGCGCAGCAAGGTGGCCGTGGACCTGGAGGTGAGCGGCGTCGACCGGCGCCTCAGCGCGGAGCTCGAGAGCGCATCGTTCCGTATCGTGGACGAGGCCGTCGTGGGCTTCCTGACGACCGAACCGGCCGGCATCCAGGTCCACCTGGACTGGCGGGAGGATGCGGTCGAGGCGATGGTCCGCGCCGTGCGCTCGGACGCTGGCGCGGCCACGGAAGCAGCTGGGACGGCAGCGAGCGGGCCCGCGGCGCCCGAAGGCGAGGTCCCGGCCGCCCTAGCGGACATGATCCGCGACCAGCGCGCCGAGAACGCCGCGCGCGAGAAGGAGGCTGCCGCTGCACGGGCCAAGGCCATGGCCCTGCCGGACGCGACTTGGCGGGCCATCCAGGCTCGGGCTCGATCGGCGGGCATCCAGGTGACCCTCTCGGAGGCCGGTCGCCGGCTCGACCTGCGGACGGGCGCAGGAGCGTGAAGGCCTCAGCCGACCCGTGACCTGCCGCTAGCGCCGGAAGGGGCGCGGGGCGGCACCAACGGGGGACGATGGTGCGGTCCGAAGGAGTGTGGTGGATTGTCCGCCGCGGGGGACTCACCCTATCCTGCCTCCATCGCCCGTCAACGACGGAGCCTGAAGGGAAGGAGGTGGATCATCCCTTGCAGCGAGTCTTTCGGCTCTCTCCCTGGCTCGAGCGCGAGTCGCGCGAGGAAGGACAGGGCCTCACGGAATATGCACTCATCCTCACGTTCATCGCCATCGTCGCTATCGTCGCCCTGGTCTTCTTGGGCGGCAGCGTCTCCACGGTCCTCAGCGGCAACGCCAGTGCGATCAACTCGGTCTAGCAGCCGGCGCGAGCCCGCACCGCCACGCGGAACGGGCCAGTGGGGTGGGGTTTGGGCCGCTTGACCGGCTGACCCGGGCCCCTCTATCCTGCGCCAGCGTCATCGACCAATGGAGCCGATGAACCTGCCCACCCGATCGCCGGGTGGAGCTTCCTGACGGAAGGAGGTGATACCAGAACATGCTGCAGACCCTTTTCACGTGGTTCGCTTCGCGCTTCGAGCGCGAGGAGGGGCAGGGCCTCGCCGAGTACGCACTCATCCTCGCCCTCATCGCCATCGTCGCGATCGTCGCCCTCATCTTCCTGGGCGGTTCGATCTCGAACATCCTGAGCAACGTCGGCACGTCCGTCTAGCTCATCCCGTCGTATGCAAGCGATGCCGGTCCGGATCATTCCGGACCGGCATCGTCACGTCTCACACGGGTCTGGTCAGACCATGACCTGGATGGGACCCCTTTCCTAGTGGCCAGGCCACCGGTCAGCCGCGACACTGCGGGGGCGCGTGACCAGGTCGGTCGCCGCGCAACCTGGGACCAGAACCGTCTCGAGATCCGGCCTCTCCTCCCGCACCGCGGGGTGGCCGGACTTCCTACTTCTTACCAGATGGTCCTAGCCCATCGGTATGATCGCCGGCCGGTTGCCGGGTGCTACAGTGGTGCTAGCTGTCACATCGGTGCGAGGGGAGTCGATCCTTGAAACGTTCGAACCGGCTGCTCATCCTGCTCGGCATCGTGCTTGCCGTGATCGCCTTCGGGGCCGTCCTACTGTTGACCCAGGGCCCGCGGGGGACTACTGACAGCACGACGTCGCCGACGCCGCGCCCGGTCACGGCGCTGGTGGCCACCCAGGCCATCCCGCTGGGCACGACCGTGACCGAGGCGATGGTCACCAAGAAGACCTTCTCGGGGGCTGACGTCGGCATCGTGCCCGGGGACTACCTGCGCGACGCATCGCAGGTCAACGGCTTGATCATGCGCAGCGATGTCCTGTCCGGTGATGTCATCACCGCCAGCGACTTCAATGCCGTGACCACGACCAGCAACGCTGACCTCGTCCGGCGCCTCAAGAAGGGCTTCCGGGCCATGGCCGTGCAGGTCGACCAGGTCACCGGCGTAGGCACCCTCATCCAGCCCGGCGACCACGTGGACGTCGTCCTCTCCATGGAGGGCACGGACAAGAAGTTCCCGGTCGTCGAGGAAGTCGCCCGCACGCAGGAGGGCCAGCCGCCGCAGGTCGTGCGCAACTTCAAGGCCTACGCACCTGAGCTGCTGAACGCCACCTCGATCAAGGTCCTCGTCCAGAACGCCACGGTCGTGGGTGTCGAGTTCCCGCCGCCGCCGACCCAGACGAACACCCAGACCCAGAGCTCACCGACACCGGCGCCCAGTGCGGCCCAGCCGGGCGGTGCAGGGACCAGCCTCAATGGACAGCAAGAGTTGGCCATCCTGGCCCTCACGCCGCAGCAGGTGGAGCTCGTGCGCTTCGCCCAGCTGGACGGCAACCTCTCGCTGGTCCTGCGCTCCACGGCCGACGCCGACTCGCCGCCCGACGCGACCACCGGCGTGACCCTCAGCGTCCTCGTGAGCAAGTACCAGGTCCTGCCCGGCCAGCTCATCCTGCAGAACCCGCCTCCGTCCCCGTAGGATTGGCGAGCGCCGTTGCTCATGGCTGATCGGATCAGCGTCCTCATCGTCGACGACATCGCGGAGACCCGGGACCACCTCGCCAAGCTGCTCGGCTTCGAGAGCGACATCGAGGTGGTCGGGACCGCTACCTCCGGAGCGGAAGCCCTGGAGGTGGCCGCCCGGCTCCTGCCCAACGTCGTCCTCATGGACATCAACATGCCCGGCCAGGACGGGATCGCCACGACGGAGCAGCTCACGCTCCGCGTGCCGACCGCCGCGGTCGTCATGATGAGCGTCCAGGGCGAGGCGGACTATCTGCGCCGCTCGATGCTCGCCGGGGCACGCGAGTTCCTGGTCAAGCCGTTCAGCGGCGACGAGCTCGTGGCCGCGGTCCGCCAGGTCTTCCGCCACGAGCTGGAGAAGCTGGCCCGCCTGCCCGGCCTGGCCGCCGCTGCGGCCAGCGCGGCCAACGAGGCGTCCGCGCCGAAGGGCCGGATCATCACCGTCTTCTCACCCAAGGGCGGGGTCGGGCGCACCACGGTCGCGGTCAACGTCGCCGTGGCGGCCGCAGGCAAGCTCGGCAAGTCCGTCGTCCTCGTCGATGGCAGCTTCCAGTTCGGCGATGTCGGCGTCCTCCTCAACCTGCCGCCCAAGAGCCAGACCATCGCGGATCTCATCCCGGAGCTGACCGCTGGCGAGTTGGAGTCGCTCGACTCGGTCCTCGTCAAGCACGCGTCGGGGCTGAAGGTCCTGCTGGCCCCGCCGACGCCCGAGACGGCGGAGCTCATCACCACCCCCTACCTGCGCCAGGTGCTGGAGCGCCTGCGCGACATCTTCGACCTCGTCATCGTCGACTCCTGGCCCTGGTTCCAGGAAACGACCCTGGGCCTGCTCGACCTCTCGGACGAGATCATCGCCCTCCTGACCCTCGAGCTGACCAACATCAAGAACATGCGCCTGTTCCTCGAGGTGGCCGACCAGCTAGGCTACGAGCCCTCGAAGATCCGCCTCGTCCTCAACCGGGCTGACACGGCCCTCGGCATCCGCATCGCGGACGTCGAGCGCTCGCTGGGTCGCCGGGTCGAGGAGACCATCGTCAGCGATGGTCGGACCGTCGTCTCCAGCCTCAACCGGGGGGTGCCGTTCGTCCTCGACGCGCGTGACTCCCAGGTCAGCCGGGACCTGGCCCGCCTGGCGCAGCTGCTGGTCGAGGGGCCGCCCAAGGCGAGCCCGGCACCTGAGCCACAGGTCCAACGCAAGTCACTCCTCGCGTGGCGCTGATGGGCGTCGCTACAGTGCCCAGCCTGGGCGAAAGGGGAATCTGAGCGATGTCGTTGCTCAAGCGGATCGAGAGCGCTCGACCCGGGTCCGAAGGGCCCGGGGGGCCTAACCTGCCCACGCCGGCGGGCGGCGGCACGCCCACGCCCACGACCCGCATGCTGGCCGCGGCCCCCGTCAGGGAGTCCTTCCGGGATGTCAAATTCCGCATCCAGAGCCGGGTCATCCAGGATCTGGACCCCAAGCTGGACCTCTCCAATCAAGTCGAGGTGCGGCGCCAGATCGAGGAGATCTTCGGTAAGGTCCTCGACGAGGAGGGGCTGGCCCTCACCCGTGCCGAACGGGTCAGGATGTTGGAGCAGATCACCGATGAGATCATCGGCCTGGGCCCGCTCGAGCCGCTCCTGCGCGACGAGACGATCACCGAGGTCATGGTCAACGGGCCCCGCCAGGTCTACATCGAGCGAGGCGGCAAGCTCGAGCTGACGAACGTCGTCTTCCAGAACGACGACCACGTCATGCGCATCATCGACCGCATCATCGCCCCCATCGGCCGCCGGGTGGACGAGTCCAGCCCCATGGTCGACGCCCGCCTCACCGACGGCTCCCGCGTCAATGCCATCATCCCGCCCCTCTCGCTCGTGGGCCCGGTCATCACCATCCGCAAGTTCTCCGCCTCGCCGTTCACGGTGGATGACCTCATCCGCTTCGGCACGGCGACCCCGGAGATGTTCGACTTCCTCAAGGCCTGCGTGGAAGCTCGCCTCAACATCTTCGTCTCCGGCGGTACCGGCTCCGGCAAGACCACGACCCTCAACGTCCTGAGTTCGTTCATCCCCAACGACGAGCGGATCGTGACCATCGAGGACGCCGCCGAGCTGCAGCTCCGTCAGGAGCACGTGGTGACCCTGGAGTCGCGGCCCCCGAACATCGAGGGCAAGGGCGCCATCCCCATCCGCGAGCTCGTCCGCAACGCCCTGCGCATGCGGCCTGACCGGATCATCGTCGGGGAGTGCCGTTCGGGCGAGGCGCTCGACATGCTCCAGGCCATGAACACCGGCCACGACGGCTCGATGTCGACGGGCCACGCCAACAGCCCCCGTGACATGCTGAGCCGGCTCGAGACGATGGTCCTCATGGCCGGCGTGGACCTGCCCCTGCGGGCCATCCGCGAGCAGGTCGCCTCGGCCGTCGACCTCATCGTCCATCAGGCCCGCCTCAAGGACGGCACCCGGCGCATCACGAACATCACCGAAGTGCAGGGCATGGAAGGTGACGTGATCGTCATGCAGGACGTCTTCATCTTCGAGCAGACGGGCATCCTGGACGGCAAGATCCAGGGCACCCTCAAGCCCACGGGCATCCGGCCCAAGTTCGTCGAGAAGTTCGAGGTCATGGGCATCCACCTGCCGCCCGGACTGTTCGGCTTCACCTACTGAGCGTCAGCAGGAGGCCCGCCCATGAACCCGCTCGCCCTCATCATCGCCCTCGTCGCAGGCTGTGCGGTGCTGCTCATCTTCGTGGGCCTGGCCAACTCGGGTGGCAGCTCGGTCGAGAAGCGCCTCGAGCAGCTGACCAGCGGTGGATCAGGCGGCCAGGCCGCCGGGGCAACGGGCACGGCTACGATGGCCGAGTTGCTGGCCAACTCGGCCGCCCTGGCCAACCTGAACAAGGTCGTCGAGCAGCGCGACTTCGGCGCCAACCTGGCCCGTGACCTGGCCCGCGCCGACCTGCGCCTGAAGACCAGCGAGTTCCTCGCCATCTGGGGCGCCAGCATCGTCGGCCTGCCGATCCTGTGCCTGATCCTCAGCCCCTTCCTTGGCTCGTTGGGCAGCCCGATCATCCTGCTCGTGGCGGCCATCGCCGGCTTCGTCCTGCCGCGCTTCTGGCTCAACCACCGCAAGGCGGCCCGGCTCAAGGCCTTCAACTCCCATCTGGCCGACACCATCACCCTCATCGCCAACGCCCTGCGCGCCGGCTCGTCGTTCCTGCAGGCCGTGGAGATGGTCGTGCGCGAGACCCAACCCCCCGTCTCCACGGAGTTCGGCCGAGTCATCCGCGAAGTGAACCTGGGCCTGCCGTTCGAGGACGCCCTGAATAACATGGTCCGCCGGGTCCGCTCCGACGACCTGGAGTTGATGGCCACGGCCATCAACATCCAGCACCAGGTGGGCGGCAACCTGGCCGAGATCCTCGACTCGATCGCCTACACCATCCGGGAGCGGGTCCGCATCCAGGGCGAGATCAAGACCCTCACCGCCCAACAGCGGCTGTCCGGCTACGTCGTCGGCTTCCTGCCCATCGGCCTGGTCGGCATCCTGTTCCTCATCGCCCCCCACTTCATGGATCCCATGTTCCGCAAGCCCCCGGAGTTCCTGGGCCTGCCCATGGGGCTCGTCATCCTCTTCATCGGCGGCCTCTCGATGGTCTTCGGCTTCATGGCCATCCGGCGCATCGTCGACATCGAGGTCTGACTCATGTTGCCCATCGTCCTGGCCGCCATCGCCGCGATCGCCATCCTCCTGATCTTCCTGGGCCTGGCCGGCAGCGGGCCGGTCGACCCGGTCCAAGCCCGCCTCACCCAGCTCGGCTCGATGCAGGCCCGCAACCTCGAGGAGCTAGAGCTCCAGGCACCCGTCCTCGAACGCACCCTGCGTCCGGCCGCCCAGCGCCTCTCGGCCCTCGTCCAGCGCATCACCAGCCCGGCCCAGGCCAACCGGACCGAGCACAAGCTGGCCATGGCCGGCAATCCGGGCGGCATGCGGACGAGCGAGTTCCTGGGCCTCAAGGCCGTCGTGGCCATCCTCGTCTTCGCCGTCGCCTTCCTGGTCTTCGGGGTCTCCAGCGGCCAGATCACCCAGGGCCTCATCTTCGGCGTCCTGCTCGGCGCCCTGGGCTTCTTCGCCCCCGAGTTCTGGCTCAGCCGGCGCATCCGGGCCCGCCAGAAGGCCATCCTTCTCGGCGTCCCCGACACGCTCGACCTGCTGACGATCTCGGTCCGAGCTGGCCTCGGCTTCGACGCCGCCCTGGCCAAGGTCGTGGAGAAGGAGGTCGGGCCGCTGGCCGACGAGTTCCGGCGGGCCCTGGCCGAGATCCGGGTCGGCAAGACGCGCCGCGAGGCGCTGCGCGACATCGTCCCCCGGACGGAGGTGCCGGCCCTCACGAACTTCATCGGAGCCATCATCCAGGCCGAGCAGCTGGGCGTCTCGATCAGCAAGGTGCTCCAAGTCCAGTCCGAGCAGCTCCGCATCGAGCGCCGTCAGCGAGCCGAGGAGTCCGCCGCCAAGGCGCCCATCAAGATGCTGTTCCCGCTCGTCGGCTGCATCTTCCCCTCGCTGTTCATCGTCATCCTCGGGCCGGCCATCATCCTCCTGATGACCAACCTGAAGACCTAGCTCCGGTCCAGCCGCCGCCCACCGCTCGTGAGGGCGCCGTACGTCGAGATCCGCAACGTCACCCGCTCGTCCATCGTGGCCGGGCGGGTGAGCGTCGCCGATACGTTCTGGACCCGCTTCCTGGGCCTCATGGGCCGACCCGAACTCGAGCCCGGAGAAGGCCTCTGGCTGACCGGCGTGAATAACATCCATATGCTGTTCATGCGTTTCCCTATCGATTGCGCCTTCCTCGGCCCGGCCGACGTGGACGGCCCCCGCGTCGTCGTCGCCGTGCGCCACCGCCTGGCCCCTTGGCGCGGTGTGGTGTGGTACGTCCGCGGCGCCGCCGGGGTGGTCGAGCTGCCGGCAGGCAGTCTGGCCAAGAGCGGCACGGTCGTCGGTGATCGGCTGCTCCTGACCATCCCTGGGGCACCTGTCGACCAGCGACCCTGAGCGGCCGATGAGCCGCTCGCTCCTAGGCCCCGCCGGCCTCGTCTGGGGCGCCCTGGGCCTGCTCGGTCTGTGGTTGCTGGCTGTCCCGGCGACGGATCCGGACTTCGGCTGGCATGTGGCCAACGGGCGGCACGTTCTCGACGGGGTGCTGTTCGCGGCTCGCGATGTCTACTCGTGGACGGCTCCCGGCGCGACCTGGATCGCCCACGAATGGGGCAGCGAGTGGGTCATGGCGGGACTGGAGGACAGCCTCGGTCCGACGGCCGTCAGCCTGGCCGCGGCCCTCATGGCCCTGGCTGGCCTGGGGCTCGTAGGCTCCCGTCTCGTCGGTCGCGGCTTCTCCCTGGCCAGTGCCGCCGGAGCGACCCTGCTGGCCCTGCTGACGTGCCTGGTCTCGGCCACCACCCGGCCGCTGGTCATGGAGGTCTTCGGTCTTGGCGCCAGCCTGTGGCTGTGGCAGGCCTACCGCGACGGCCGCCTCTCGGACCGCCGCCTGGCCGTGGCGGCGGGCCTGCTGATGCTGCTGTGGGCCAACACCCACGGCTCCTATCCCCTCGAGGTCGCCGTCTGGTTGGCCGGCGCGGCTGAGTCGTTCGTCGGCGGCCGGCGGCGCCGGGCGGCCAGGCTGGTCGCCCTGTCAGGGGTCTGTGCCATCGTGGCCTGCCTGAACCCCTTCGGGCCCCGCCTGTGGGCCTACTCCATCGAGGCCCTCCAGGGCAGCCGGCTGGATCTCATCCAGGAGTGGGCCAGCCCCGACTTCCGAGCCTCCGAGTGGTGGCCACTCCTGCTCCTGATCGTCCTGGCCCTGGGCGGAACCGTCGTGATCCTGCACCGAGCTCGAGCCGATGGCCTGACGTCGCTGAGCCCCTGGGTGGCCGACGTGGGCCTCGCTGGGGTGGGCATCCTCGCCGCCCTCCACTCGGGCCGCCACGTCATCATCGCCGCGCCGACCGCAGCGCCACTCGTAGCCACGGCGCTCACCGCCGCTCAGTCACGATGGAAACGATCGGAGGCGGCCGGCTCGGAGGTCCATCCGCGCCTGAACTTGGCCCTCCTCGTCTTGGGCGGCCTGCTCACCGTCGGGGCACTGTGGCTGAAGGTCGGCCCCATCGCCCAGACGACCGCCCGTGAGGCGACATATCCCGTGGCCGCCCTGCCGGCCCTGGATGTGGCCGTCTGCGCCGACGGGCCCCGGCTCGACCTGCTCAACGAGTTCGGCTGGGGCGGATATCTGACCCAGGTGCGGCCGGGCGCGCGTATCTTCATCGACGGCCGGGTGGAAGTCTACGGCGATGCCCAAGTCGCCCGGTACGCCCTCCTCATGGCCGCAGCCCCTGGCTGGCAGGAGGCGCTGGACGGGGTCGGCGTGCAGACGGCCCTCATCCGCGCGGACAGCGCCCTGGCTCCGGCCCTCCGCCAGGCGGGTTGGATCACCCGCTACGCGGACGACCTGGCCACGTTGCTCGTCAGGCCCGGCTCGCCGGCAGCCGATCCGCCTGCCCGCTGCGCGGCCGCCAGTGGGGCCCAGGCGCCGGCAAGGGCCACCAGCGGATAGGCCTCGAAGGGCAACCAGGCCAGCAGCGGCAGGGCCAGTGCCCACCAGCGACCCCGTTCGGCCAGGAACGCTGCGGGGATGGCCAAGAGCATGAGGTAGTGGTCCCAGATCACCGGTGAGGCCAGGAGGCTCGCCCCGACCGCCACGGCGAACGTCAGGTCTGGGTCGCCGATGCGCCAGGCCACGACGATGGCCGCGAGGGCGATGACGATGGCCACGACGGTGACGACCGTGAGGACGGGACCAGCAAGGCCGAAGGCGTCGGCCACCCCGACCAGAGCCCCGTTGTGGGGCGCGCCGGCGAAACGAACGTTGCCGAGCACCCGCAGGAAGTCGACGAAGGCGCCAGGGCCGGTCACGACGGCGGTCAGGACGATGAGCACGATCCCGCCCAAGACGGTCCAGGCGATGGAGCGCCAAGCACGCCACAGGGCCCGACCGGCCAGGACCGTGGCCAGGTACGGGCGGATGGAGAGACTGAGGGCCAGGGCCAGTCCTCCGGCCAGTCCCTGCGGTCGGCGCCAGGCCACGACCAAGGCGCAGAGCAGGAGGGCATTGACGCTGCCGAGGTTGATGTCGCTGAGGAAGGCCAGGCTGAGCGTCGTCACCCCGAACGTGGCCAGGCGGACCGTGGTCCGGACGGGCAGCAGGGCGCAACCGAGGGCGGTGAAGAGCAGGTTGAAGGCCAACCAGACCAGGGCCGCGCCGTCGAGCCCCAGGTTGGTCAGGGGCACGAGCAGCGTGGCGAAGACCGGCGCGTAGCCGTAGTACTGGTCGCCCTGGGTATACGGCCCGGCGAGGTTGATGGCCAGGTAGGGCGAGGCCCCGTCGCTGATGCGCTGCGCGGCACCGAGGTAGGGCTTGAAGTCGAAGGCCCACCCGCGGCTGCCCACGAGAATCGGCACGGCCAGCACGGTCAGCAGCACGCCGGCCGCGGCCAGGGCCAGCGACAGGACGAGCGTCCGATCCAGGCCGGCGCGGCGCCCCCCGGGCGAGCGAGGCAGGATGCCCATGGCCCCGGATGATACGTGGCCCATCCCGCACCAAGCTGCCGCAGAGCGGTGCTCACCCGCCACCGGAACCGGGGTCGTGCTGCGCCAGGAGGGCGCGAAGCCGGATCGCATGCGGCGCGAAGCCCGAGCGAAGCGCCGCCCGCCAGACTGGTCGCCGATGGCTGCGCTGCTCGACCTGTTGCTGCCGCCCACCTGCCCCGGTTGCGGCCGGGAGGGCGTGCTCCTCTGCCCTGACTGCGCGGCGCCGTTGCGTCGGCGCCTTGGTGAGCCGGGCGGCGTGCCCTTGGGCCTGCCCGCGAGCCTGCCGCCAGGCATCCTCCAGTTCGAGTTCTGCGCCATGTACGGCGGGCCGGTGCGGGCCGCGCTCCATGCCCTCAAGTACCGCGGCGCCAAGGCGCTGGCTCAGCCCCTGGGCCAGGCCCTCGCGGCGCGTTGGGCCGTGGCCGGGCTGGGCGGCGAGGTGCTCGTCCACGTGCCCGTCCATCGCGAGCGGCTCCGCGACCGCGGCTACGACCAGGCCCAGCTCCTGAGCGTCGTGGCCGCAGGCCACCTGCGTCTGCCGGCCGTGGCCGGTCTGGAGCGGGCCCAGGCCACCACCGCGCAGCATGCCCTGGACCGCGGGGCTCGAGCGCGGAACGTGGGCCATGCCTTCATCGTGCCGGCCGCGGCGCTGCCCGCGGTCCGTGATCGCTGGGTCGTCGTCGTGGACGACATCCTGACCACCGGCGCGACCCTCTCCGCGGCGGCCCAGGCTCTCCTGGCCGGTGGAGCGTCGGCCGTCTCCGGCCTGGTCGTGGCTCGGGATCGCTGAGCTCCAGGAGGGCTGGATGGGCCCGGGGCCTAGAATCGGTGCTAGGAGGGTCGCCATGCGGACCATCGTCAGAGGCAGGAATCAGGAAGTCCCGGAGGCTGATCGGCAGTACGCCGAGCGCAAGATGGCACGGCTGGAGCGGCTGCTCGACGACCGCTCGGAGGCCGTGGTCGAGCTCTCCCGGCAGAACCACCGCAGCGCCGATCAGCGCAGCCTGGCCGAGGTCTCGCTGGACATCGACGGCCGGCTGCTGCGCGGCATGGCCCGAGCGGCGACGTATCGAGCGGCGCTCGACGAGGTCGTGGACAAGCTCGAGCGGCGGGCGGTGGGCTACAAGCAGAAGCCGCGCACGAAGGCCAACCTGAACGAGGCCCGGGACATCCTGCGCACGATCGCCGACGGCACCGCGGAGCCCGGCTCCGGCGAGCGACCGGCGGTGGCCAAGGTCAAGCGCTTCGCCATCCAGCCCATGTTCGAGGAGGACGCCATCGCCGCGATGGAGGAGCTGGGGCATCGGTTCTACGTGTTCGTGAACGCCGAGAACGAGCGCCTGGCCGTGCTCTACGCTCGGCGCGATGGTGACTACGGGCTGATCGAGCCCACGGTCGGCGGTTCGTACGCGCCCGACCTGCCCTTCGAGCCGAGCGGCCAGGCGACGGATCGGTGAGCGGGCCGCGGTGACCCGCGGGGGCGCCGGAGGGGGCCACGGAGGCGGAGCCGGGTCCAGCGTTCGGGGCGGCCTGGACGGCCGGCGCATCGGTGCCCACCTGGCCTTCGCCAAGGGGGGCATGCTGAAGGCCGCCGAGCGCACCCGGGCGATCGGGGCCACGACCGTCCAGGTCTTCGCAGACAACCCCACCGCCTGGCGCCGGCGCAACGGCCTGCCGGACGAGCTGCCGGCCTTCCGGGAGCGGTTGCTCGAGCTGGACGTCGTCCCCACGGCCATCCACGCCGCCTACATCGTCAACCTCGCCGGGCCGGAGGACGGCACCGACTTCTGGGCCCGATCGATCGACGTCCTGGCCGCCGAGCTGGGGATGGGGGTGGCCTACGGGGCGGCCATCGTCAACGTCCACGCCGGGTCGCACCGGGGCCAGGGCCGCGAGGCCGGCCTGCGGCAGTTGGGCCGGGGCATCGCCAGGGCCATCGACGCGGCCGACCTGCCGGCCGGGGGCGGCCCACGGCTGGTCGTCGAGAATTCGGCCGGCGGCGGCGACACGTTGGGCGACACCGTGGAGGACCTGGCCGCGATCCTGGGATCGGCCGTCCGGGCGGGGGCGGAGGCGGACCGACTGGCCTTCTGTCTCGACACGGCCCACCTCTGGGGGGCCGGGGTGGACCTGCGCGACGCTGCGGCCCTCGACGGCCTGCTCCAGCGCTTCGACGACCTGGTGGGCCCCGAACGCCTGGCCCTCATCCACCTCAACGACTCTCGGTCCACCCTGGGCTCCCGGTCCGACCGGCATCAGCACGTGGGCGCGGGCGCCATCGGCGCAGCGGGCCTGGGCGCCGTGGTGCGCCACCCGCGCCTGGCGGACGTCCCGATGATCCTCGAGACACCCGGCATGGATGAGGGTTACGACGCCATCAACATGGAGCGGGTGCGGCTCCTGTTGGCCGGCCAGCCGCTGCCCGAGCTGCCGCCCGAGGCCTTCGAGCTGCGCCGCTCCCGCTGAGTCACCGGCCTGGGCGGAGCGGAGGGCTGGCGGGCCGTGGGGTGGGGTCGAGCGCGCGGGTTCGGTACCGCTCGGCTGGTACCTCCTGGCTATATCGGGTGCAAGGTCCTCGGCCGATGATGCCTGCGTCGGATCGCCCCCGAGCGAGGTACCCACAGCGCATGAGCGTCCAGAACGGCCGCGCTTTCAACGAATGGCTACGAGCTCAGCTCAAGGCCAAGAAGATGTCTCAGCGCCAGCTCGCCCAGCAGTCCGGCGTCGATCATTCGACGATCTCCCGGCTCATCCGGGGCGATCGGACTCCGTCGCTGGGCACCGCCACCAAGCTGGCCCGTGGCCTGCGCGAGATCCACGATGAGGCCGAAACGCCCCAGTACTTCGGTCTGGTCGGCGCGACCGCGGCCAATCCCACGGCCCGCGTCGAGTACTCGCTGCGGGCCGACGAGTTCCTGACCGAGGCGCAGGTGCGCCAGGTCATGGAGTACTACCTGGCCGTCCGGATGCGACGCCTGGGGGCCCGCCCTGCCGCGGCCGTCGGCGTCGGCGCGACGGCGTCCCTGACCCGCTTCCCGAAGCGCAACTAGGGCCAGGATCGGCCGGCCTAGCGCCGGCGAGATGCCGGCCGAGAGCCGGCGATCGTGTCGGCCAAGAGGCCGCGGAAACGCTCCGGCCGAGAGGCCGCTGAACGACGAACACACCACCCACGGGGCACGACCCGATGTCCTCCCATCGGGTCTCGGGGAACGATGAAAGCCGGTCGAGAGGCCGGCTTTCATCGTCTCCGGCGAGCTGCAGGCGTTGCGAGGCAGCTGCTAAGGGAGCCCGTCCGCGATGCGCCCAGCAGGCGAGGCCTACCGAGGTGTGCTCGAGCCAAGCCGGGCGAGCAGCTCGTCCAGCTGGTCGAACGTCTCAGGGTTCCAGTTCATCGCCCCGGATGCCATGGCCTCGTCGAGGGCCTCTTTCGACGGATACCGGTCGTGGATGACCAGCCGGGTCCGTTCCTGCCCCTGGTCCACCTCGAATGTCACGGTCGTGACGACCGTGCCGCCCTCATCTTCCTCGTTGGTCCACACGAGGCGCGCGGGCGGGGCGACCTCGAGATACCGACCGAAGAACGCCATCGGCTCGGCGCCGGTGTCGAACGTGAGACGGTAGCCGCCCCCGACCCGGGCATCGATCTCGCACGACAGCAGGTTCAGGCCGAACGACTTCGGGACCCACCACTGCCGGAACAGCTCCGCGTCGGTCCAGGCCTCGAACACGAGGGCCGGCCGTCCCTCGATCGTGCGGCTGACGATGAGGTCCTGCTCGGAGGTCCGCTCGATCATCGTCCGATCCTGGGTGGAGGTGGCCTCAGCGGCGTTTCGGGTGTCCATCGTGCTGCTCCTTCCATCGTCGTTGCGCGACGACCTGCTCCAACGCGTCGAACCGCGCATCCCAGACCCGGCGCTGCCCCTCGATCCACGCCGCCTCGTCGTCGAGGCGGAGCGGGCCGAGCCGGCAGGTCCGGATCCGCCCGACCTTCTCGGTCGTGACGAGGCCGGCCTGCTCCAACACCCCGACGTGCTTGCGGATGCCGGTGAGGGTCATGTGGAACGCCTGGGCCAGATCCGTGATCGACGCGTCGCCGCGCCCGAGCCGCTCCAGCACGCCACGGCGGGTGGCGTCCGAGAGGGCCGCGAACGAGGCGTCGAGCAGACCAGCTGGATACTGAACCATGTAGTTCACTTTATACGCCGGTTCGGCGCGAGATGCAAGTTGACCCTGGTCCGGGTGAGAGGTCCTGGGTTCGAGCCCTATGGCACGCTCGGCCACACTCAGGTCCGCGGCCGGTCGGTCACGTACCGCCAGTCGGCGGGTGCCTTTGTCGACGCTCGGGCGGCCGGGCGGCCTCAGGCGTTCGGACGCGGGGCGGCGGTCAGGCGAGCGTCGACCCGCAGGCCCTTCGTCTTGTCGGAGAAGATGTAGACGATGGCCCCGAAGATGATGACCGAGCCGACGCTGAGGGCCCAGTCGGTGATGGTGATCGCGCCGGCCTGGGCCAGCGGCACCTGGTAGACGTAGGTCAGGATGCCGATGACCCCGGCCTGGACCACGCCCAGGCCGCCGGGTGTCAGTGGCACGGCCGTCAGGAGGGCCGCGGCCAGGGCCACGAAGACGACACCGCTGAGGCCGAGGTGGATGTCGGTGAAGCCCAGGGCCTGGATGACGAAGAACAGGCGCATCGACTCACAGCCCCAGATGGCCCCGGTGATGAGCCCCAGGCCCGGCAGCTGGCGGGCTGGCAGGGCGAAGACGCCCTCCTCGAAACGGTCGTAGAGCTCGGTCACCTTCTGCGGCAGGGGCAGACGGGCGATGAGCTGGCGCCCGAACGACCGCATGAGGAAGACCCCCGCGGCCAGGGCGATGATGACCACGACGCCCACGCCCAGGACGAACTGGACGTAGGGGTCGAAGCCGTCGCGGAAGCTCCAGAAGCCCGCCGCGAGGCCCAGGATGGCGATGGCGAAGACATCGAAGATGCGCTCGATGAAGACCGTGCCCAAGGTCCGGCTGAGGGACACGTCCTGGTTCATGCGCAGCAGGTAGGCCCGGTAGATGTCGCCCAGCTTGGCCGGCACGACGCAGTTCACGAGCCAGCTGACGTACAGGATCTCGGTCGCATCGCGGACGCTGACTCGCTCGCCGCTGCCGCGGAGCAGCATCGACCAGCGGTAGCCACGCAGCGGGAAGCTGACGTAGTAGATGGCCAGCCCGGCCAGCAGGAGCAGCGGGTTGGCCGCTCCGATATAGGCCGGCAGGTCCTCGATGTCGCTGCGGCCCCGGAGGGTCAGGGCGATGAGGACGATGACCACGATCGGCAGGGCCAGTGAGATGAGCGTGCGCGGATCGCGCAGCCGGCGGCCGAGCGACAAGGAGGCCGCGTTGACCTCGGCCCGGGCGGCCGCGTCGTTGCGCGCAGCCAGGTCTGCCTCGGCTTCCAGGATGGCCGGGGAGACGCCGCTGCCGGGCTCGTGGTCAGGTCGGAGGTCGGTCACTCGATACTCGTGGCAGGTGGGATACGGCGGACGCCCCGCGCTCGCTTGGCGATCTTGACGGCCCAGGTCAGGCCGCGCAGATAGTACGACGCTCTTCCTGTCAGGAGCGTGCCACCGGAGAGCGCGTCTTTCAGCCCGGCAGGGGTCCCGGCCGGGCCCGGGACGATGGTACAGGCGACCGCCACCTCCGACACATGGTGGGCATCCGAGGAGGCGACCCCGGGCAGGCCGTGGCGGACGGCCAGCTCGGCGGCCCGCTCGTTGGCCGAGGGGTTGACGACGCGGGCGTTGAAGGCCTCGATGAAGTCGAGCTGGGGCAAGACCGGCGCCAGGAGCTCCTCGCGGCCCCGGGCCAGGCCGGACGAGCGCCGGAGCTGGTCGAAGGGGTGCGGCAGACCGGCCAGGCCGCCCTGCTCGTGGATGGCGGCGATGGTCTCGGCCAGGCTGAGGCCGGGCGGCACGGCCCGCTCGAGGAACAGGCCCAGGCAGTCGCCCTCACGGGTCAGGATCTCCTCGCCGACGATGACGGTCAGGCCGACGGGAGCCAGATCCAGCGCCCGGAGCGCGCCCTCGATGACGTCATGGTCGGTGATGGCTAGGTGGGTCAGGCCGCGCGAGGCAGCTGCGCGGACGATGTCGGCGGGCCGCGAGATCGAGTCGAACGAATAGCAGCTGTGGCAGTGGAGGTCGAGGAAGGAGCGGCGGTCGGGGTCGGCCCCGGCGCGGGCCAAGGCCTCGGCTCGGGCGTCGGTCTCGGCCCCCGCGACGGCTTCCGATCCGGCCAACGCTTCGGCTCCCGCGACGGCGACCGGCACGGCCTCGACCTCGGCGACAGCTTCGGCCGCGGCGTCGGCCATCGTCGTTACACCCGCTGGACGAGGGACTTCTTGAAGAAGTCGAAGTGCTCAAGGGCCAGGCCGGTGCCCAGGGCCACGCAGTTGAGCGGGCTCTCGGCGACGTGGCAGGGCACGCCCGTGACCTGGGTGAGCAGCTTGTCGATGTTGCGCAGCAGGGCCCCCCCGCCGGACATGACCATGCCCTTGTCGATGATGTCGCTCGAGAGCTCGGGAGGCGTCTCTTCGAGCACCTGGCGGACGGCCATGACGACCTGCTGGAGCGGCTGCTCGAGGGCCTCCATGACCTCCGAGCTGGTGATGGGCACGGTCCGCGGCAGTCCGGCGATGAGGTCGCGTCCGCGGACCTCCATGTGCAGCTCGCGGTCGAGCGGGAGGGCCGTCCCGATCTGGATCTTGACCTCCTCCGCGGTCCGCTCGCCGACCATGAGGTTGTACTTCTTGCGCACGTAGGTCGCGATGGCGTCGTCGAAGCGGTTTCCGCCGACGCGCACCGAGGAGCTGACGACGATGCCCCCCAGGGCGATGACGGCGATCTCGCTGGTCCCCCCGCCGATGTCGATGATGAGGTTGCCCGAAGGACCGCTGATGGGCACGTTGGCCCCGATGGCCGCGGCCAGGGGCTCCTCGATGAGG
Organism: Candidatus Limnocylindrales bacterium; assembly: GCA_036278755.1. Lineage (GTDB taxonomy): Bacteria > Chloroflexota > Limnocylindria > Limnocylindrales > CSP1-4 > DASUKL01. Next base: position 20,272 of record DASUKL010000117.1, read on the forward strand.
TAGGCCTCGCGGGCCCCGGCCTTGAGGGCCGCATCACGCACGGCCCGCTTCTCGACGCTCGTCACGCCCGAAGGGACGCTGATCATGACGTCCGGCTTGGTCACCGTCCGGCCGGCCTTCTTGATGAAGTAGCGGAGCATGGCCTCGGTGATGACGTAGTCGGCGATGACGCCGTCCTTCATGGGCCGGATGGCGCTGATGTTGGTGGGCGTGCGGCCGATCATCTCGCGGGCCTCCTCGCCCACCGCCACGATGTGGTTGTCGTCGCTGACGGCCACCACCGATGGCTCTTGGATGATCACGCCGCGGCCCTTGACGTAGACGAGGACGTTGGCCGTGCCGAGGTCGATGCCGATCTTCATGCCTGAGGGCGAGCCCTTCGCTGGGGGGGACGGGCGGAGCCTCGGGCCGGCGCGGCCTGTCCGCTGAGCTGTGCGGCAGCCCGCCCGGCGGCCCCCGCGGGAGCCGGCTCGTCGGGCAGCAGGGCGATCCGGGCACCGAGCTGCTGGAACTTGCCGTCGATGTTCTCATACCCCCGCTGGACGTGATGCGCGCCGTGGATGAGGCTCTCCCCGTCGGCCGCCAGGGCGGCCAGGATGAGCGAGGCCCCGGCCCGCAGGTCGCCGATCTCGACCTCGGCGCCGCGCAGGTGGGAGGGCCCGTCGATGAGCGCGTGGTGGTCGTCGAGGATCGCGACCCGGGCCCCCAGGCGGGCCAGCTCGGTGAGGAACTCGAGGCGGTCCTCGAAGATCGTCTCGTGGACCGTGCTGCGGCCGCTGGCCTGGCTGAGCAGGACGCAGGTGGGCGGCTGGAGGTCGGTGGCCAGGGCCGGATAGGGCGCCGTGGTCACGGCGCAGGCGCGGAAGTCGGAGCCCGAAGCCCGGACGTGGACCCGCTCCGGCCCGCATTCGATGCCCACGCCTACGGCGTCCATGACCTCCAGGAAGGACCCCAGCTGGTCGCAGGGCGCGTCCTCCAGGGTCACCTCGCCGCCCGTCACCGCCGCGGCCACGACGAACGTGCCGGTCTCGATGCGGTCCGGCATGACCCGGTGCTCCGCACCCCGCAGGCGGCGCCGGCCGTGGACCTCGACCGTGTCGGGGGCGCTGCGCTCCACCTCGGCGCCCATGGCCTGGAGGAAGGTGATGAGGTCGTCCACCTCGGGCTCCTGGGCCGCCGGCCGGATGGTCGTATGGCCGTCGGCCAGGGCTGCGGCCAGGATGGCGTTCTCGGTGCCCATGACCGTGACCACCGGGAAGTCGATGGCCCCGCCGCGCAGCCGGCCCGGCGCCTGGGCGTAGTAGTAGCCGTTGCGATAGCCGATCTCGGCGCCCATGGCCCGCATCGCTTCGACGTGCAGGTTGACCGGCCGCCGTCCGATGCGGTCGCCGCCGGGGTTGCTGATGATGACCCGCCCGAAGCGGGCCAGGAGTGGCCCCAGGAGGATGAAGCTGGCTCGCATCTTGGCCGCCGCCTCGAGGGGCACGAAGAGCCAGTCCACGTCGCCCGCGGCGACCTCGTAGACGTTGGGCTCGGGGTGGTCCACGACCACGCCCAGGTCGCCCAGGGTCTCGGCCATGACCCGCACGTCCTCGATCTCGGGCATGTTGGTGAGCCGGCAGCGCTCGCCGGTGAGGGTCGCCGCGGCCATCAGCTTGAGGGCCGCGTTCTTGCTGCCGCTGATGTGGACGCTGCCGTGGAGCGGCTGGCCGCCCACGACCCGGAAGGCCCGGCGCGGCACGGGCTCCGGCGTGTACTCCCAGTGGAAGGGCCGCGCGTCCGCCATGGCGGCTACCCGCTGCCGCGCGGCCGCGACCCCTCGCGGTGGCGCCGCTCGGCGACTCGGATATGGAGCAGGGCCCGCTGCAGCTGGGCCCGCGCGGCGGCCAGGTCGGAGGGCTCCTGGAAGCCGCTCTCGAGGGCCTGTTCCGCCTCGCGGCGGGCCTGCTGGGCGCGCTGCAGATCGATCTCCGCGGCCAGGTCGGCCGTCTCGGCCATGACCACGACCCGGTCCGGCCGGACCTGGAGGAAGCCGCCGGCGATGGCGAACGATTCCTCCTGGCCGCCCTTGCGGATGCGCAGCTCGCCCACGCCGAGGGTCGTCAGCAGGGGCGCGTGATGGGGCAGGATGCCCAGCTCACCCTCGATGCCGGGGCAGACCACGGCATCGACGTCGTCCTCGTAGGCCCGCCGTTCGGGCGTGACGATCTCCAGGTGGAGGGGCATCAGCGGACCGCGGCGATCATGCGCCGCCGCCCAGCTTGGCGGCGTTCTCCCGGACGTCGTCGAGGGTGCCGGCCAGGAAGAAGGCCTGCTCGGGCAGGTCATCGGCCTTGCCTTCGAGGATCTCCTTGAAGGAGGCCACGGTGTCCTTGATCGAGACGTACTGGCCTGGCCGGCCGGTGAAGACCTCGCCGACGAAGAAGGGCTGGCTCATGAACCGCTGCAGGCGGCGGGCGCGGGCCACAGTGGACTTGTCCTCCTCGGACAGCTCCTCGATGCCCAGGATGGCGATGATGTCCTGGAGGTCCTGGTAGCGCTGCAGGATGCGCTTGGTCTCGAAGGCCACGTCGTAGTGCTCCTGGCCCACGATGAGCGGGTCGAGCACTCGGGACGTCGAGGTCAGGGGGTCCACGGCCGGGTAGATGCCCAGCTCGGTGATCCAGCGCTCGAGGCGGATGGTCGAGTCGAGGTGGGCGAAGGTCGTGGCCGGGGCGGGGTCGGTGTAGTCGTCGGCCGGCACGAAGACGGCCTGGAGGGAGGTGATGGAGCCGCTCTTCGTCGAGGTGATCCGCTCCTGGAGGGCGGCCATCTCGGTCGCCAGGTTGGGCTGGTAGCCGACGGCCGAGGGCATCCGGCCGAGGAGCGCGGAGACCTCCGAGCCGGCCTGGGTGAAGCGGAAGATGTTGTCGATGAAGAGGAGGACGTCGCGACCCTCCTGATCGCGGAAGTACTCGGCCATGGTCAGGCCGGTCAGGCCGACCCGCTGGCGGGCGCCGGGCGGCTCGTTCATCTGGCCGAAGACGAAGGCGGTCTTGGCGATGACGCCCGAGTCGGTCATCTCCTGGATGAGGTCGTTGCCCTCGCGCGAGCGCTCGCCCACGCCGGCGAAGACGGAGACCCCGGCGTGCTCCTGGGCGACGTTGCGGATGAGCTCCTGGATGATGACCGTCTTGCCCACCCCGGCCCCGCCGAAGATGCCGATCTTGCCGCCCTTCTTGAAGGGGCAGACGAGGTCGATGACCTTGATGCCGGTCTCGAAGACCTGGTCCTCGGTGGTCTGCTGGTCGAAGGCCGGCGCGGCGCGATGGATGGGCAGGCGCTCGCCGCCCTCGATGGGTCCGCGCTCGTCGATCGGCTGACCCAGGACGTTGAAGACGCGGCCCAGGGTCACGTCACCCACGGGCACCGAGATGGGGGCCCCGGTATCCACCGCCTCGGCTCCCCGGGCCAGGCCGTCGGTCGTGGTCATGGCCACGCTGCGGACCCAGTCGTTGCCCAGGTGCTGCTGGACCTCGGCGGTGAGGCTGGTGCCGTCGGGCCGCTTGACCTCCACGGCGTTGTAGATGGCCGGCAGGTGGCCGGCGGGGAACTCGACGTCGATGACCGGGCCGGTGATCTGGATGACCTTGCCGGTCGCGGTCGGGGTGGCCGTGGCCATGATCTCTCTGCCTCCTGCGCCTAGGACGCGTTCGCGCCCGCCGCGATCTCGATCATCTCGCGGGTGATGTTGGCCTGGCGCACCTTGTTGTAGGCCAGGGTGTAGTCCTCGATGAGCTGCTCGGCGTTCTCGGTGGCGTTCTTCATGGCCACCATGCGGCTCGACTCCTCGCTGGCCTTGTTCTCCAGGACGGCCTGGAAGAGGCGCGTCGCGACGTAGCGCGGGAGGAGGTTGCGGAGCACCGTCCCGGGGTCCGGCTCGAACAGGAACTGGTGGCCGGGGATGCCCTCGGTGTCCTCGGTCGGCTCGACGGGCAGGACCTTCACCACGACCGGCCGCTGCACGAGGGTCGAGACGAAGCGGCTGTGGACGATGTCGACCTGCCCGGCAGCGCCGGAGAGGAACTCGTCGGTCACGAGCCGGGCCAGAGGCGTGATGTCGGCGAAGGTCGGCCGGTCGCCGTAGCCGCTGAAGTGGGCCACCAGGGGCACGCGGGCCCGCCGGATCGACTCCCGGCCCTTGCGCCCTACGGTCACCATCCGCACCTCGCCGCCGGCCTGGACGGCCTCCTGGAGCGCGAGGCGGATCGAGTTGGCGTTGAGCGAGCCCGCGAACCCGCGGTCGGTGGTGATGAGCACGACCAGGCGGCCCGGTCCGCGCTGGCGAGCCAGCAGGGGATGGTCCTCACCGGTCAGCACGGCGGCCAGATCGGCCAGCACCTCGTCGAGCTTCTCGCTGTAGGGGCGGGCGGCCAGGGTCTGCTCCTGGGCCCGCTTCAGCTTGGAGGCGGCGATGAACTGCTGGGCCCGGGTGATCTGCTTGATGTTGGAGACCGCCCGGATGCGGCGCCGGATCTCGCGCTGGCTGGCCATCGGCCCTGCCGGTCCGGCTCGTCAGGCCAGGAAGCTCTCGCGGAAGGCGGCCGTCGCCTCCGTGAGGGCCTTGGCGTTCTCGTCGCTGAGGGCCTTGGTCTCGGCGATCTCCTTGAGGATGGCCGGCTGCTCGGTCTCGAGATAGCGGTAGAAGCCCGCCTCGAAGTCCTTGACCCGGGGCGTGGGCACCGTGTCCAGCTCCCCGGTGGAGGCGGCATAGAGGATGGCCACCTGCTTCTCGACCGGCAGCGGCTGGTACTGGGCCTGCTTGATGACCTCGGAGAGCTTCTCCCCCCGGGTCAGCTGATCGCGGGTGGCCTTGTCCAGGTCACTGGCGAACTGGGCGAAGGCGGCCAGGGCTCGGTACTGGGCCAGGTCCAGCTTGAGGGGGCCGGCGACCTTCTTCATGGCCTTGGTCTGGGCCGATGAACCGACGCGGCTGACGGAGATGCCGACGTTGAGAGCCGGCCGCTGGCCGGCATTGAAGAGGTCGGTCTCGAGGAACAGCTGGCCGTCGGTGATGGAGATGACGTTGGTCGGGATGTAGGCCGAGACGTCGCCGGCCTGCGTCTCGATGATCGGGAGTGCCGTCAGCGATCCGCCGCCGTTCGCCTCGTTGAGCCGGGCGGCGCGCTCGAGGAGGCGGCTGTGGAGGTAGAAGACGTCCCCCGGGTAGGCCTCGCGGCCAGGCGGGCGGCGTAGCAGGAGCGACATCTCGCGGTAGGCCCAGGCGTGCTTGGAGAGGTCGTCGTAGACGCACAGGGCATCTTTGACCAGGCCCTGGCCGGGCAGCTCCACCCCGACCTCCATGATCTCCTCACCCATGGCCACGCCGGCGTAGGGGGCGAGGTACTGGACGGGAGCCGGATCCTCGGCCCCGGCCACGACCACGATGGAGTGCTCCAGGGCGCCGTACTTCTCGAGGATGGCCACGGTCTTGGCCACCGTCGAGAGCTTCTGGCCGATGGCCACGTAGATGCAGACCAGGCCCTGGCCCTTCTGGTTGATGATCGTATCGATGGCCACGGCCGTCTTGCCCGTCTGGCGGTCGCCGATGATCAGCTCGCGCTGGCCGCGGCCGATGGGGATGAGGGCGTCGATGGCCTTGATGCCGGTCTGGACCGGCGTGTCGACCGAGTGGCGGACGATGACGCCGGGGGCGATGCGCTCGACGGGTCGGGTCTTCTTGGCCTCGATGGGCCCCTTGTCGTCGAGCGGGCGACCGAGGGGATCGACGACCCGGCCCAAGAGCTCCGGCCCCACCGGCACCTCCACCACCCGGCCGGTGGTCTTGACCGTGTCGCCCTGCTTGATGCCCGTGTCGTCGCCGAGGATGACGGCGCCCACCGTCTCCTCCTCGAGGTTGAGGGCCATGCCGTAGATCCCGCCGGGGAACTCGAGCAACTCCGAGGCCAGCGCGTCCGACAGCCCGTAGACCTGGGCGATGCCGTCGCCGACCTCGACCACGGTGCCCACCGAGCGGGTCTCGGCGGCCGTGTCGAAGCCTTTGATGGCGTTCTTGATGATGCTCGTGATGTCGTCGGATCGGATAGCCATGCTGTCTCCTGGATCGGCCGGACTGGCCGGTGCGGCGGTCGGGGCCGGGCTGGCCGCGGCTAGGCGGTGCCCGAGATGAGCCGGCCGCGCAGCCGTTCGAGGCGGCCGCGCACGCTGCCGTCGATGAGCCGGTCGCCGATGCGGACGACGACGCCACCGAGCAGGCTGGGGTCGGTCTGGGTGGTCAGGACGGTCGTGCCCGTGGACAGCTCGCCGAGGCGCGCCTGGATGGCCCGCAGCTCGTCCTCGGTGAGCGGCTCGGCGCTCGTGACGAGGGCCCGGCTGACGCCCTGACGGCGGTCGTCGAGGGCCGCGAAGGCCTCTGCCACGCGGGCCAGGAGCTCGATCCGGCCACGCTCCAGCAGGAGCCGGAGCAGGTTCCGCGGCTGCTCCCCCAGGCCCCGGCCCAGGGTCTCGTCGAGGAGCCGCTGGCGCGCTTCGAGGGGGATGGCCGGGTTGGCCAGCGAGCGCGACAGCTGGGGATCGGCCAGGGTCGCCGCGGCCGACGCGAGGTCCTGCCGCCAGCGTCCGTAGGCGGCCTCGTCCCCGGCCTCACCGGCGACCGCGAACGCGGCTTCGGCGTAGCGGCGGGCCGAGCTCGTAGGTCGGGCCATCAGGGCCTCATCCCTGCGCCCCGGCCGAGCCGGCTGCCCCGGTCGCGCCCTGGGCTCCGCCGGCCGTCCCTCCGGCCGAGGCGGGCGCCACGCCGGCCAGGAACTCGTCCACGAGGCGACGTTCCCGCTCGGCGGTGCGCGTCTCGCCGACGACCTTGCCGGCGGCCTGGAGGGCCAGGTCGGCGATCTGGGAACGGACGTCGTTGAGGGCCCGCTGGCGTTCGGCCTCGATCTCGGCCTGGGCCTGGGTCTGCAGGCGCTCGATCTCGGCCTTGGTCGCGGTCAACTCCTGGGCCTTCACCTCGTCGGCCGCCTTCTGGGCCCGAGCCACGATGTCGTTGGCGTCGCGACGGGCCTCGGCCAGGACCTGCTGCTTCTCGTCGGCGGCCTGTTCGCGTTCGCGACGGGCCTGGTCGGCGTCCTTCAGGCCCTGCTCGATGCGCCGCTTGCGCTCGTCGAGCATGCGCCCGATGGGCCCGAAGGCGAACTGCTGCAGGACGAGCAGGAAGAAGAGGAAGTTGAGGGCCGCGATGAGGATCCAGAAGCCGTTGAAGACGAGCCCGGATGCGTCCGACTCGCCGGCCGCGAGGACCGGGGCGATGGCCTGCGAAAGGCCGCTCAGGGCGACCGCGGTGAGGTGCACGGAGCTGGGGACCGTTCGCCTACTTGAGGAAGACGATGAGCACGCCGACCACGAAGGCCAGGATGCCGAGGCCTTCGGCGAAGGCGGCGCCGAGGATGAACGTGGCCCGGATGGTGCTGGCGGCATCGGGGTTGCGGCCCATGGCCGTCGTGGCCAGGCCGGTCAGGATGCCGATGCCGATGCCCGGTCCGACGACGCCAAGGGCGGCCAGACCGGCTCCGATCATCTCCATGGTATGAACCTACCTCCTGTGGATGTGGCTGCTCGGTGCGACTGGGTGGGCGGGGCGCTCAGTGCGCCGGGCCAGCGGCCTCGACGCCCGTCAACGGGGGCCCGACGTCTCCCTCGGGCTCGGTGGCGAAGGCGGGTGCGGCGTGCTCCTCCTCTTCGTGGCTTTCGATGGCGGTGAGGATGTACATGAGCGTCAGCGAAGCGAAGATGAGGGCCTGGATGAAGCCGATGAAGCCCTCCAGGGCGATGAACGGCACCGGCACGAGGGTGATGACCAGGGCCGTGAAGACGCCCAGCATGATGCCCCCACCGTACAGGTTGCCGAAGAGTCGGAAGGAGAGCGTGACCGGCTTGAAGAACTCGAGCAGGAGCTCGATGAGCCCGACGTAGAGGTCGATGATGCCGTCGGCGATGCCCCGCTTGAAGCCCGAGAGGTTGAAGAACTTGCCCAGATAGCCGCCGACGCCCAGGGCCCGCACGCCCTCGACGTGGGTCAGGACGAAGGTCACGAGGGCCAGGCCGATGGTGATGTTGATGTCGCTGGTCGGCGTCCGCAGCAGGTTCGTCTTGTCGCCGAAGAGGATGAGGTCGGTCCAGTTGGCGAACATGATGAAGAGGAAGAAGGCCGAGAAGAGGCCCACGTAGGCCCGCGCCCGCTCGCCGCCCAGGCCGTCGGCGAAGTCGGCGAACTGCTCGTACATCCACTCGAAGAAGTTCTGCGCCCCGCCCGGGACGAGCGACACGCGGCGCACGGCGAAGAGAGAGAAGAGCAGCAGGCCCACGATGACGATCCACGAGGCCATGATGCTGGAGGTGATGCTGGGGTGGAACTCGAGGACCAGGGGCGTGTTCGGGGTGATCATGTCAGGGGCCAGGTCGAGCACGACGTGGGGCGGCACGAACTCGAGGTTCTGGGTGATGGTGACCTTGGGATCGGGGAAGCCGGCTGGACCGGCCACGATCACGGCCAGGATATCGATGACGAAGACGGCGATGGCCGCGAGGCCCAGGATGCGACGGCTCGATCGGGGCTTGGTCTGCGGTTCGTCGGTCGCCGCGGCGGGCGAGGGCTGGCTCGTCACGCTGACTCCACACACGGGAGCGCGGCGGGCGCGCCGCGCTCGTCACATCTCGCTATCGGTATCTGGCCAGGAAGCGATCGATGAGGCGGGCGACCCCGACGCCTCCGATCCCGAACCCTCCCAGCGCTCCCACGAGGAGGAAGATCGGCAGCGTCGCGAGTTGTCGATCCACCCACCACCCGATGGTCAGACCCACGAGGGTCGTGATGAGGAAGATCGCTGCGATCTCGGAGAAAAGGGCGACGTAGGCGCCGGCTCGGCCCCAATCCTTCACGGCACACCCGGCAAAGCCCGCGCAGTATAGCAAATGCGAGCGCGACCACCGCCGGTCCGCTTCGGGGCCGGCGCGCGCGGAGCCTTGCGTCGGCCGCTCAGCCGGCCTCGGACGTGGACGTCGGGGACGCGGGGCTGGGCGTCGGGACCGGGCTCGGGCTGGGCTCGGGGCTCGGTGTCGGCTGGGGTGTGGAGGTCGGATCGGGGCTCGTGGTCGGGGTCGGGCTCGATCCAGGGTCCCCGGTGGGCGTGGAGCTCGGGCTGGGCTCCGGGCTGGCTGAGGGTCCTGCGGTCGGCGGCGGACTCGGCGTCCGAGCTGGCCGGAAGGTCGTGGGGACCGGCGTGCGGCGCGCGGCGGGCGAGGTGACGGCCGGCGGGGCGGACGAGCGGCGTGCGCTGGGGCGGGCGGTGAGGACGCCGGGTGACCGGGCGGTCGGTGCACCTTCTGGGGAGGCGTCGGGGGAGCCGCCGGTGAAGGGCAGGAATGGCGCTGGTCCGCTGGGTCCGCCGGCACCGGCCGGGCCGGCTGTCGCGCCCGGGGGGATCGCGGCCCCGGACGTGCCTGCCCCGAAGGGACCGCCAGGGAGACCAGGCAGCCAACCAGCCGCAGCGGCGAAGACGACGAGGGCCAGGCCCACGAGAGCCACCGAGGCGTCCCGCAGGAGCCTGGCCCGCGGATCGACCCGCGGCCGATCCGCGCTCGGTGCATCAGCGCTGCGAGCATCCGCGCCCAGTCGTTCGGCGTCCTGGGGCCGGATGGCCCTCAGCCCCGGAGGAGACGGCTGGATGACGATCGGTTTCGGCCGCGTTGGGATGGCCGCCAGGCGGGCGCTCAGCCGCGCCTCGAGGGCCAGGCGCTCCTCCTCCACGGCCACGAGGCGGGCTCGACGACGGACGCTCCAGACCTTCCAGCCGCTGACCACGGCCAGGCCGATCGCGAACGCGAGGGCCGGGACGGGGATCGTGTCGATGGCCGTCTCCCTTCAGCTCCTGCTCGTGCCGTCGTCGTAGCTGTCGCGCTCGAGGGCTTCACGGGCCCGGCGGGTGAGCAGGTACAGCAGCAGCCCGCCACCCACGACGACTCCCAGGAAGGCGTACAGCTGGCCGGTCCCGGAGAGGACCAGGCTGAGCCCGGCCAGGATGAGGCAGATGGCGTAGATGGTGAGGACAGCTCCGCGCTGAGACAGGCCCAGGCCCAGGAGGCGGTGGTGGAGGTGGCCGCTGTCGGCCGCGAAGGGCGCCTGGCCGGCCATCAGCCGCCGGACGATGATCCAGAAGGTGTCCACGATGGGCACGCCCAGGACGAGGAGGGCCACGGCTACCTTGGCCGTGCCCAGGATCGAGAGCAGGGCCAGGCAGTAGCCGATGAAGAACACCCCGGCCGTGCCGGGGAAGACGCGGGCGGGGTGGAAGTTCCAGGGCAGGAAGCCGGCCAGGGACCCGGCCAGGGCAGCGCAGAGGAGGGTCACGGCCGGCTGGTCGATGGCCGGCGTCAGCGAGATCACCCCCAGGGTCACCGCGGCGATGAGGGCGACACCGGTGGACAGCCCGTCGAGGCCGTCGATCCAGTTGATCGAGTTGATCATGCCCACGACCCAGAAGACGGTGAAGGCGGCCATGAACCAGGGCGCGAAGTCGATCGTGCCCGTGCCCACGGGGTTGTTGATCGACTCGATGGCGACCCCGGCGCCGAGGGCCAGGAGGGCCAGGACGACCTGGAGCGCCAGCTGCCAGCGGGCCCGCAGGTCGAAGCGGTCGTCGATGAGCCCGAAGAGGGCGGCCAGGGCCGAGCCGCCGATGAGCGCTGCGAGGGCCGGCGCGGGCAGGGCCGCCAGGCCGGGCACCTCCTCCAGGCCGGGCGGGCCGGGCAGGCCGGACCGACCACCGGCCACCACCAGGGCCACGAGGCTGACGACGATGAAGGCTGCCGCCACGGCCAGGCCCGCGCCACGGGGGGTCGGCGCGAGATGGACCCGGCGGTCGCCGCCGGGCTCGTCGATGAGGCCCACCGACCGCAGGCCGCGGGCCACGACCGGCGTGAGGACGAGGCTGATGAACGCGGCGGCGGCGAAGGCTCCCCCGATGAGGAGGAGGTCCGCGTCCGCCTGGATCACGCCTCCGGCAGTCCGGGCACCGGGAAGCGCGCGCAGATGCCGGCCACCTCGGCCGCCACGGCCGCCTGGACGGCCGCGTCATCGCGGGCCGCGATGGCCCGCACGATGAGCGCCGCCACCTGACGCATCTCCTCCGGCCCGAAGCCGCGAGTCGTCGTGGCCGGCGTCCCGACGCGGATGCCGGAGGCGGTGTTGGGGGGCAGCTGATCGAAGGGGATGGCGTTCTTGTTGACCGTGATGCCGACCCCGTCGAGGAGGGCCTCGGCCTCCTTGCCGCTGACCCCCAGGGGCGTCACGTCGACGAGCATGAGGTGGTTGTCGGTGCCGCCCGAGACGACCCGCGCACCGTGCTCCACGAGGGCCGCGGCGAGCTCCGCCGCGTTCTCCACGGTGCGCCGCTGGTCCTCCCGGAACTGCTCGCTGAGGGCCAGCTTGAGGGCCACGGCCTTGGCCGCGATGACGTGCATGAGCGGACCGCCCTGGATGCCCGGGAAGACGGTCTTGTCGACGGACGCGCCGAGGGTCGTCTTGACCCGCGGGAAGCGGCTCCGGTCGATGCCCGTCGGCAGTTCCTGACGGCTGAAGATGAGCCCGCCACGCGGCCCCCGGAGCGTCTTGTGGGTCGTGGTCGTGACGAGGTCGGCGTGGGGGAAGGGGCTGGGATGGAGGCCCGCCGCGACGAGCCCCGCGATGTGGGCCATGTCGACGAAGAGCAGGGCGTCGACGCCGTGGGCGATGGCGGCCAGACGCTCGAAGTCGATGATCCGCGGGTAGGCCGAGGCCCCGGCCACGACGACCTTGGGCCGGACTTCGGCCGCCTGGGCCTCCAAGGCCTCGTAGTCGATCCGCTCGTCCTCCGGCCGCACGCCGTAGGCGTGGACCTCGAAGAAGCGGCCGCTGAAGTTGACCGCTGAACCGTGGGTCAGGTGCCCCCCGTGGGCCAGGTTCATGCCCAGGATCCGATCGCCCGGGTCCAGCACGGCGAAGTAGGCGGCCATGTTGGCCTGGGCCCCGCTGTGGGGCTGGACATTGACGTGCTCAGCGCCGGGGAAGAGGGCCAGGGCCCGCTCCTGGGCCAGGACCTCGGCCACGTCGACGAACTCGCAGCCCCCGTAGTAGCGCTTCCCGGGCAGGCCCTCGGCGTATTTGTTGGTGAGCCAGCTGCCCTGAGCCTCCATGACCGCAGCGAAGGCATAGTTCTCGCTGGCGATCAGCTCGATCCGATCCCGCTGCCGATCGCGCTCCTTGAGCATCGCCGCCCAGAGCTCGGGGTCGACTTCCGCTAGCGGGGCCCAGCCCAGCCGCTCGGTCGCCACTTCGTGCGTCGCGCTCATCTCCGCCTCCAACCTCGCCGCATCCGTTCTCGGCCCCGTCCGTTCCTGAGTGTAACGACGTGCCCGCTCCGACCGGTCCATCGTCCCGTCCGTGCCATCGGCCGCGGGCCCGGCCACGACGTCCGAGCCCCACCCTCTCGCGGGCCCCGCCACGACGTCCGAGCCCCACCCCCTCACGGGCCTGCGCGCTCTTGGCCAAACACGCCGCCCACGGCGCCTTATCCGGGCGGCACCCGGGATGGAGCGTCCGGAAGGGGCCGACCTTGGCCAGAGCCGACCCTGGCCAAAGCCGACTCTGGCCAAATACGACGCCGGCGACGACTTATATCCGAACAGGTCCGGGACGACGCTCCCGGAGCCTTCGGCGGCGCCTCGATCGTGGCCATATCGGCGCCGGGCGAAGGGAATGGCCGGGAATCGGGCCGACTTTGGGCTCGAGGAGGGCTCCGCCGTGGCCAGAACATGGTGGTCGTCGAGGGCCTCGGGCATAAGGGTGCGGAATCGACACGATTTGGCCAGGGAGCGGCAGTCTTTGGCCAACGATCGGGGCTGCGGGGGTCAGTTCGCGGGCAAGGGGGCTGAGAGACCGGATCGAATGGTGAGGTGGCCGAGGATCGAGGGTGCTGGATGGAGGGCCGGATCCGGCGGCTGGGTCGGCCAGGGCGTCGTGCTTCGGCGGTCCGGCGTGGCCGCCAGGCCGTTCAGCGCCCTGGGTCGGGCAGCCCCAGGGACGCGGCATCGATGGGGCCGGGACGGAGGATGCGCCCCGTGCCGTCCGCGGCGAGAGCCACGACGGTCGATGGTCGACCGCCTGGCGAGGGACCGCCGTCGATGAAGACGGCCACCGCCTCTCCCAGGGACGTCCGGGCCTCGTCGGCCGAACGCGCATCGGGCTCGCCCGTCCGATTGGCCGAGGTCAGCGGCAGCGGGCCCAGCTCCCGAGCCAGAGCCCGAACCAGCGGCTGGTCGGGCACGCGGAGGCCCACGCTGCGGCTGCCGCCGGTGACCGCGTCCGGCAGGTCGACCTCGGCGCGCAGGGGCAGGACGAGGCTCAACGGGCCTGGCCACCAACGGGCCGCCAGATCGGCCGCGCCGGCCGGGGCGTCGACCAGGCCGGCGGCGTCGACGAGGTCGTCGATAAGGAGCGTGATGCCCTTGCTGGCCGGGCGTCCCTTGGCCACCAGGAGACGCTCGACGGCCGCCTCATCGAGGGCACAGGTGATGCCGTAGACCGTCTCGGTGGGCACGACCACGAGCTCGCCGGCCAGGACGGCGGCGACGAGGGCGGGCAGGGCGGTCGGATCGTTCGCCGCCAGGCGGCGACTCATGCCCCTCGCCCTGGTGTCGTGCCAGGATCGTCCGCGGCCGGGGGGCGGGCCAGGCGACGGCTCATGCGACGCCCTCGGGCAGCTCGGCCTGCCCCAGGACGAGGGCCTCCAGGGCCCGGGCCGCCCCGTCCTCGTCGATCGAGCCCGTGACGTAGCGCGCCGCCGCGCGCACCCGCAGCGGCGACTGGCCCATGGCCACCCCGTGGCCGGCCGCGGCTAGCATCTCCAGGTCGTTGTACTGGTCGCCGATGGCCAGGACCTGGCGGATCGGCACCCGCAGCCGCCGGGCGACCCAGCGCAGGGCCTGGCCCTTGGTCACGCCCGGAGCGGTGAACTCGAGGTACTCGGGGTGGGAGACCGTGACCTGGGCCCGTCCGCGGAAGGTCGCCCGTACCTCGTCCAGCAGCGCCTCGGGTCGACCGGACGCTCCAGCGGCCAGGATCTTCGTCGGCCAGCGCTCGAGCTCGGCCATCAGGTCGGGCACGAAACGGGCCTCGATGCCCGATGAGCGCTCGTAGTCGGCCGCGTTGCGGTCGTCCTCGGACATCACCAGCTGGTCGTCGATATTGGCGTGCGGATCCAGCCCTCGGCCGAGACACCAGGCCACCGCCTCGCGGGCCACGGCCGCGTCGAGGGGCCGATGACGGAGGAGCGCCCCGGCGGCCTGGGGCGGCTGGGGGCCTGTCGTTCGACCGGGCAGCTCGCGGACATAGGCCCCCTGATAGGCGATGACCGGCCCGCCCAGGCCTAGCTCCTGGGCCCAGGGCACGATGCTGCGGTACATCCGGCCGGAGGCCACGAGGACCGAAACGCCCCGGGCCTGGGTCGCGTCGATCGCCTGGCGCACCCTGGGCGAGACGGTCAGATCGCCCCGGAGCAGCGTGCCGTCGAGGTCGCTCACGACCAGCCGGATGGGCTCATCCGGAGCCTGGCCGGCGTCCGTCCGCGCCCCGGCGACGTCCGTCCGCGCCCCGGCGACGTCAGCCCGCGGCGCCCGGCTCACGCCTGGCCCACCTCGACCACCCGGTCGAGCCCGGCGAGGTCTTGATGGATGGTCGCCCGCCACGCCCCGGGCAGCTGGGCGACGGCCTGGCGGACGGCCTGCCCCTGGCCCGCGCCGATCTCGAGCAGGGCCAGCCCGCCCGGAGCCAGGTTCGTGGGCAGGGCCAGCAGCAGGCGGCGGATGAGGTCGAGACCGTCCGCACCGCCGTCGAGCGCCTCCGCCGGCTCGAAGCGGAGCTCGGGCGGACCGGTCTCGAGCTCGGCACTGGTGAGATATGGCAAGTTCGCCACGACGAGGTCGATGAGGGGACCGATCGGCCCTCGGGCGGCCCCGGGGTCGGCATCGGCACCGGCCAGCAGGTCGGCCTCAGGTTCGGCCAGCAGGTCGGCGGAGCGCACGTCGATCAGGTCGGCCACCCCGTGGCCCACGGCGTTCTCGAGGGCCAGCTGGAGGGCCGGCCCGGCCACGTCGCTGGCCACGATGGCCACAGCCCCCTCATAGCGCCGCCGCCGGAGGGCCACGGCCAGGGCGACCGCGATGGCGCCGCCGCCCGTGCCAACGTCGCGGACGACGAGCGGCGGGCAGCCAGCCGGTCGCGGCGCGCCCGAGAGCCGTGCCGCGATACGGGCCAGGGCCAGCTCCACGAGCTGCTCCGTCTCCGGTCGCGGCACCAGAGCCCGGCGGTCGGTGGCCAGGACGAGGCCGTGGAACTCCTTCGTGCCCCGGATGTAGGCCACCGGCTCACCAGCTCGGCGGCGGGCCAGGGACTCGGCGAAGGCCTGGGCGGGGCCGTCGCCCACGATGGCCTCGAGGTGGGCCAGGAGGCCCGTCCGGTCGGTCCGCACCGCGGCGGCCAGGAGGAGCTCGGCGTCGAGCCGCGGCGAGGTGGAGCCCGCGGCCTGCAGCTCCTGGACGGCTGCCGTCAACAGCTCCCTGGCCGTGGGCACGTTCCGGCCGCCCCCGGCTCAACCGGCCGCGGCGCCGAGGTGGGCCAGGCGCTCCGCCTGGTCGGTCGTCACCAGGGCATCGATGAGCCGATCGAGATCGCCGTCCATGACCCGCGGCAGGTCGTGCAGGTCGAGCCCGATGCGATGGTCCGTCACCCGGTCCTGAGGGAAGTTGTAGGTGCGCACCTTCTCGGAGCGATCCCCCGAGCCGACCATGCTGCGGCGGGCTGCGGCCTCGCTCTCGTGGGCCTTCCGCTGCTCGATGTCGAGGAGTCGGGCTCGCAGCACGGCCAAGGCCTTGGCCTTGTTCTTGATCTGGCTCTTCTCGTCCTGGATCTCGACCACCAGGCCACTGGGCAGGTGGGTGATGCGCACGGCCGAGTCGGTGGTGTTGACGCTCTGGCCGCCCGGGCCGGAGGAGCGCTTGACCTCGATGCGGAGGTCCTTGTCCTCATCGATGTGGACCTCGACCTCGTCGGCCTCGGGCAGGACGGCCACGGTGGCCGTGGAGGTGTGGATGCGACCGCTCGATTCGGTCTCCGGGACGCGCTGGACGCGGTGGACGCCGCCCTCGAACTTGAGCCGGCTCCAGGCCCCTTCGCCATGGATCTCGAAGATGACCTCGCGGAGGCCGCCGATGCCGGTCTCGTTGGCGGTCAGGACCTCGGCCGGCCAGCGGTGGCGTTCGGCGTAGCGGACGTACATGCGGTACAGCTGGGCCGCGAAGAGGGCCGCCTCCTCGCCCCCTGCGCCGGCCCGGATCTCGACGATGACGTCCTTCTCGTCGTTGGGGTCGTGGGGCAGGAGGAGGAGCCGCAGGCGCTCGTCGAGGGCCTCCACGTCAGCCTCCAGGCGGGCCACTTCCTCGCGGGCCATCTCGCGCAGCTCGGCGTCGGTCTCGTGCTCCCGCAGCTCCCGCGCCCCGCGCAGCTCGCCCTGCGCGCGGCGCCGCTGGCCGATGACCTCGACCACGGGCTGGAGGCGGGCCAGTTCCTTGCCCAGGCGGCGGAGGGAGTGGGGGTCGCTGGCCACCTCGGGCCGGGCCAGCTGCTGGGTCAGGGCTTCATGCTGGGCCTCGATGGCTTCCAGCTGGGCCTCGATGCCGCCCGCTGTCGGATGATCGCCTCGGGCCCCGCCGTCGCCCGCTCCGCCGCTGCCGCTCATGTCAGCGGCCGTCGATCCGGGTCGAGCGAGCCCGCGGGGACCGGTTCGCCATCGGCCCGCAGGGCCTCGCGCATGGAGGCGATAGCCACCTCGAGCATGCTGTCGTCCGGCTGGGCCGTGGTGATGGACTGGAGCCAGATGCCGGGCAGGAAGACCCAGCGCACGAGGCGGTTGGAGCGGTAGCGGGCCCCGAAGCGCAGCAGTTCGTAGCTGACCGAGGCGATGACCGGCACGAGGAGGATGCGGCCGACGATGCTGACGATGAGGTCCTGACCGGCCAGAAGGCTGAAGACGACGATGCTGACGATGACGAAGACGACCAGGAACTCCGTCCCGCAGCGGGGATGGGCCGTGGGGTAGCGCCGCGCGGCGGCCACGGTCAGCGGCTCATCGTGCTCCAAGGCATGGATCGTCATGTGCTCGGCCCCGTGGTAGCGGAAGACGCGGCGCACGTCAGGGGCGCGGCTGACGACCAGCAGGTAGGCGACGAAGACCGCGACCCGGATAAGGCCCTCGACGAGGTGCTGGAGCAGCGAGTGGCCTTCACCCACCGTCGCGTTGGTCGTGAGCTGGGCCAGGACCAGCGGCAGGAGGATGAAAAGGCCGACGAGAAGAGCCACGGCGAAGAGCAGCGTGCCCGCCACCGCGCCGCGACCCAGCTCGACGCCCTCACCGGCGGCCGCCACGGCGCCCGAGCGCATCAGCCAGCGGGTGCCGATGACCAGCGTCTCGTACAGCACGACCAGCCCGCGCACGAACGGGGCCCGGGCGAAGCGGGAGCGATGGAGGAAGGAGGCCAGCGGTTCGGCGGCCCACACGATGCCCCCGTCCGGAGCCCGGATGGCCACGGCGATGGCGTCGCGGCCCCGCATCAGGACGCCCTCCATCAGGGCCTGCCCGCCGTAGCTGTAGCGCGCTGCCACGGCCGGAGTCTAGACCGGCGGACCGGCCGGCCCGCCGGCCGGCCTCACGAGCGGACGGCCCGCTCCAGGCGGCGCTGGAACCGCTCGACCTGACCGGCCGTGTCGACGATGGTCTGCTTGCCGGTGAAGAACGGATGGCAGGCCGAGCACACGTCGACATGCAGCGACGTCGCCGTCGAGCCGACCTCGAAGGTCCGTCCGCAAGAGCCGCAGACGACGGTCGCCTGGTGGTACTTGGGGTGGATGCCGGACTTCATGCCGAGGCCCCCGCGGCGGCAGCCTCGCTGACCACCCGGATGCGCTTCTTGTGGCGCGTCTCGTGCTCGAAGCGGACCCGGCCGGTGACCGTGGCGAAGACCGTGTAGTCACGCCCCAGGCCGGCCCCCGGACCAGCCAGGAAGGTCATGCCGCGCTGGCGGACGATGATCGAGCCAGCCTCGACGAGCTGACCGTCGCCGGCCTTGACGCCCAGGCGCTGGCCGACGCTGTCGCGGCCGTTCTTGGAGCTGGAACCAGCTTTCTTGTGAGCCATCGGGTCACTGATCCTTCTTGGTGCGCGACCGCCCGCCCTTGGGCGGCTCGGGGGCCTGGGTGCGTGAGCCGGCGCCGCGCTCGGGTTTGCCCTCGGCGCGGGCCTTGGTGGTCGCGGTGGTCTTCGGAGCGGCCTTGGCCCCGGCCTTCGCGGCGCCCTCTGTGGCCTCGAACGCCTTGGCCTTGCCGGCAGCCTTGGCGCTGCCCTTGGCCTCGGCCGACCCCTTGGTGGTCTTAGCCGCCTTGCCGGCCGTCTTGCTGCCGGCCTTGGCCGCGGGTTCCTCGGTGGACCCGCCCCGGCGCGTCCTGGGCGCAGCCTTCGTATCGGCGGTCTGCGCGGCAGCACTGGCCAGCTTGCGCGCCAGGGCCTGATCGGCCTCGGCCTGCCGGGCGGCCGCCTCGGCGGCGGCGGACTCGACGCGCTCGCGCTCGGTGCGGGCTGCCTCGGCCTGCTTGGCCGCGCTGCGGTCGCCATGGACGATGTCGGTGATGCGCAGGATCGTCAGCTCCGCCCGAGCCCCGTTCTTGCTCCGGTGGCGGGCCTTGGGCCGGTACTTGAAGACGATGACCTTCTGGCCGCGCTCGCGACGGACGACGCTGGCGCTGACCGTGGCTCCGGGCACGTGCGGCCGGCCGACGGCGGTCGTCTCCTCATCGGCGATCAGGAGGACCTGGTCGAAGCTGATCGTCTCGCCCGGCTGGGCCGCCAGGCGGTCGACCGCGAGCTCGGTGCCGAGCTCGACGCGGTGCTGTTTGCCGCCGCTTTCGATGACTGCGTACATGGGTTCCTTCGGTGGGTTCAGCAGGTGGGCCGCACGCTCGGGCGCAGGAGGACAGGGCAGCCGGAGCCAAAGGCGCGAACATGCAGCATACCGCGACGGGCGCCGAAGGGCAATCATCGCTCCCAGGGGTCCGAATGGCCGGCCGGGTGGGACTTCCGGCGGGACGGGCTGGCCGACGGAGCCATGGTGCCCCCAGGCCACGCTCCTCGATGATGCCGCTGATGCCCGGACTCCCCGATCTATACGCCATCCTCGAGGTCGACGCGGCCGCGGACGCCCTGGCGGTCAGGACGGCCTACCGCCGCCTGGCTCGTCAGCATCACCCCGACCGCGGCGGGTCGAGCAAGCGGATGGCGCGCCTCAATGCTGCCTACGCCATCCTCCGCGACCCTTCGATGCGGGCCGGCTACGACGCTGCGCGCCGGCAGCTGGCGGCCGAGGACCGGGCCCCGCGGTCCGCGCCCGAGGCCGAGCGCCACGCCCAGGCGGGATATCCGGCCGGGACCGGATATCGACCCGGGACCGGTACTCGCGTGACGGGCGGTCCAGCCGGACCGACGGTCGTGGCCGAAGGGCCCCTGACCCGCGCGCGTGCCCGGGCCGGTGCTGGTGACGGCGCCCGCAGCGACGCCAGCGGCAGGGGCCGTGAACGGGACGCCGAGTGGCTGGCCGGGACGGCGGCCGGGTCGGCCGAATCGGGCTGGAGGACGGGAGCGGCCTTCGGGGGCCTGGGAGGCCAGCGATCGGGCGCCCGCAGCGGGCGCATGCTGGACTTCGGGCGCTATGAAGGCTGGACCATCGCCCAGGTGGCCCGTTCCGACCCGGACTTCCTCGAGTGGCTGGAGCGGATGCCGGTCGGCCGCCAGTACCGCACCGAGATCGATACCTGCCTCCGAGAGGTCGGCCATCGACCGAGCGTCGAGGGCGCGGCCGAGCACGCCGCGCGCCCTGTGCCGACCTTCGCCAAAGCCGCCCGGAGCCGGCGCCTGGATCGGATGCCGCGCTTCGCCGTCCTCCGCCGCGGGTGAGGAGGCGGCCCCCGACTCCCGGGCCAGCCTGATAGGCTCGCCCGGAGATGACAGGCCCCGACCTGTACCGGATCCTGCAGGTCCATCCGGAAGCGGACGCGGACGTCATCCAGGCTGCCTATCGCCGGCTGGCGCGCAAGCTCCATCCGGACACCCCGGGCGGCTCGGACGCCAGGATGGCCGAGCTCAACGCCGCCTATGCGGTCCTGAACGATCGCGCCCGGCGGGCCGAGTACGACCGCCAACGCCTGCGAGAGATCGATCTGCGCACGGCCGCTGACGCCGCCTCGGCCGAGGCCGCAGCCAGCCGAGCCCCCGGCGGCCAGGGGGGCTCCGCACAAGGCCCCGCACCCAGGAGGCCCCCGCCGGTCGATGAGCGCTCGCCCGACTGGACGTCCGGCCGGAGCATGGCCGGCGGAGGCTACGACCCGGCCACGATGTCCCGCCCGCAGGCCCAGGGCTCGGCCGGACCGCCGCCCGGCCATCCTTCGGGCAGCGTCATCAACTTCGGGCGCTACGCCGGCTGGTCGCTGGGCGAGATCGCCCGCACGGACCTCGAGTTCCTCGAGTGGCTCGACCGGATGACGATCGGCCGCACCTACCAGCAGGAGATCGACACGCTGCTCCGGCGGGCCGGGCGCCGGCGGACGTCGGCCGCGCAGCCCGACCGGCCCGGCCTCTTCCGCCGCCGCTAGCCTCGAGATCGTCCCTGCCTCACGGGAGACCGTGAGTTATCGACTTGTCCTCCTGCAAAGTGCAGGTTATCGTCCTGCACATGAAGCAGTCCCCTGCGCCGTCCGGATCGCTCTTCCGCACACCGGAGCTGAGCTCCGAGGAGCTCGAGGTCGTCTCGCGGATCGAGGAGCTCCGGACCGCGCGGTGCTGGCGCTCTTCGATGCGGCACAGCGCTTCCGCGTGAGCAATCGTATCTACCAGGAGCACGCCGATCTCTCGGAGCACGCAGGCGGGCGGGACCTCAAGCGACTGGTGGAGGCGGAGCTCCTTCAGCCGAAGGGAGAGAAGCGAGGCCGCTACTACATCGGGACGCCGCGGCTCCTTACGCTGGCGGAAGCCTCCTTGGAGCGGGAGCGAGGCGCCGAGCAGGCCGATCCGTTCGCCGATGTCCAACGATCCCTGTTCTCGACCCGCCGGTCCAGCCCGGATGGGGGACCATCGGCGGCCTAAGGTGCTGGCTCACCACTTCGGCTTGGCCTGCCGCAGGTTGATGCTCTCGAGGATGCCCAGACCGAGGCCGATGCACACGATCGAGGCTCCGCCATGGGTGATGAAGGGCAGCGGGATGCCCGTGATGGGCATCAGCCCGATGATCATGCCGATGTTCACAAGCATCTGAAAGACGATCATCGACGCGAGACCAGCGGCGAAGACGAGGCCGAACGGATCGTCCGAACGCCAACCCACGCGCAGGATCCGCCACAGAAGGGCCACGAACAGGCCCAAGACGACGAGGGCGCCCACGAACCCCAGCGCCTGGGCTAGGACGGCGAAGGCGAAGTCCGTCGACTGGACGGGCAGGTCGGTCGCCGTCAGTTGATTGGACGTCGCGCTCGGGCCCTGACCGAAGAGCCCGCCCGAGGTGACCGCCAGCTGGGACTGGAGGAGGTGGTAGCCGGAGCCCAGGGGGTCGGCCGAGGGGTCCAGGAACGACAGCAGGCGCTGCTTCTGGTAGTCCCGCAGGACGTACGCCCAGACGAAAGGCAGGACGGCCAGGACGGCGGCCCCGAGGGCGCCCATCCAGCGCAGGCTGGCTCCCGCCAGGAAGAGCGTCCCGGCGAGGATGGCGACGAAAACGAGGGAGGTCCCGAGGTCGGGCTGGAGGAGGACGAGGACCATGGGTGGGGCGACGAGGAGGATCGCGCCCACGATCGTGCCCAGGCTCGCCATCCGGCCTTGCCGGCTGGCCAGCCAGTTGCCCATGACCACGATCATGAGGATCTTGCACAGCTCCGAGAACTGGAACTGGAAGCCCAGGATGACCACCCAGCGTGACGTCCCGCCGCCCCCCGTACCCACGGCCATCGAGAGCACCAGGAGGCCGATGTTCACGAGGTAGAGGGGCCAGGCGAACGACTTGAGCCAGCGGTAGTCGAAGCTGGCGGCGACGATGAAGGCGATGATGGCCAGGGCCAGCCAGACCAGGCCGCGGGTGAGGGTCGTCCCGGCCGCCAAGGCATTGCCGCTGGGGGAGTTGACGTAGGCCACGAGCAGCCCGATGACGGCCAGGCTGAGGGCGTAGAGCACGAGCTGGATGTCGAAGGCCGACCAGACCGCCGAGGCGGAGCGGGAGGCCCAGGCCTGGACGCGGGCCGGCTCGAGGCGAAGGGCGCCCACCGTCAGTCGTGCCCCATCGTCAATCCTGACCGTAGAAGTCGCCGCGCTTGAGGAGCTGCGGCAAGCGGAGGTCGACCTTCACGGCGTAGTGGAGCTGGAGGAAGTACTTCGCGATCTCGGTCGCGGCGTTGCCGACCGTGTTGGCGTCGTAGGCGAAGACGACCACGGCCAGGTTCGAGTCGGTGCGCGAGACGGCCTTGAAGCCGCTGGGGTCGGAGCTCGTCTTCCAGGGATCGGCCGGCACGAACCCGGCGAACCAGTCGTGGAAGGGCATCTCCCCCTTGGCGTTGCGGATGCCGAACTCGGCCGTGCCGGTCTTGGCCGCTACCACGAAGGGCTCGTCGACGAGGTTGTACGTGTGGCGGATGTTGACCCCGGTCCGGGCCGCCACGCGCATGTCCTTGAGCACCGTTTGGCTGATGGGCAGCTTGCGGGTCAGTTCCGGAGCGAACGAGCGCACGACCTGGCCGCTGGGGCCGGTGATCTGGCGGACGACCTGGGGCTGGTAGAGCTTGCCGCCGTTGGCCAGGGCGCTG
This sequence comes from Candidatus Limnocylindrales bacterium, assembly GCA_036278755.1. GTDB lineage: Bacteria > Chloroflexota > Limnocylindria > Limnocylindrales > CSP1-4 > DASUKL01. Next base: position 43,247 of record DASUKL010000117.1, read on the forward strand.
TAGGCATCGAGGAGCTGGATGGCCGTGACCTCGTCGTAGCCCTGACCGATCCCCGCCTGGAACACCTCACCGGGGTAGATGGGCTGGCCGAGGGTGTCGATCTTCCACTGGTTGGTGGGCACGTTGCCGTCCACCTCACCTGGCAGGTCGATGCCGGTGAGCCCGCCGAAGCCCCATTGGCGGCCCCAGTAGGCCAGGCGGTCGATGCCCAGCATGGCGGCCACCTGATAGAAGTAGGTGTCGCTCGAGTTGCCGAAGCCGCCGTAGATGTCGAGCGGCCCGAACCCGCGGTGGTTCCAGTCCACGAAGTGGAAGCCGTTGAGGTCGATGTAGGGGTAGGTCTGGATCTTCTGGTCAGCCCTGATCTTCCCGTCCTGCAGCGCCCCGGAGCCGGTGACCAGCTTGTACGTCGATCCGGGGGCGTACTGCTCGCTGATGGCGTGGTCGAGGAGCGGCTGGTACTTGTTCGTGGCCAGGGCCTGGAAGTCGGATCGAGAGATGCCCTTGGCGAACAGGTTGTCGTCATAGGTCGGCATCGAGACCATGGCCAGGACCTCGCCGGTCTGGGGGTTCATCACGGCGATCACGCCACTCTTGAGGCCGGCCGCCTTGAGGCCCCAGTCGAGGGCCTTCTGGGCCTGCTGCTGCATGGTCACGTCGATCGAGAGCTGCAGGGAGTCGCCGGACACGGGCGCCTGGGTCTGGGCGAGGACCTGGATGGGCAGGCCGGTCGCGTCCTCCTCGACCTGCTGGGTGCCGTAGGTGCCGCGCAGGTCGGTCTCGTACTCCTGTTCGACGCCGGCCCGGCCGATCCAGTCGTCCGTGAGGTAGCCCTTGTCGGCCAGGGTCTTGAGCTCGCTCGAGGTCACGGCTCCCGTGTAGCCGAGGATCTGGGCCAGGAGCGGGCCGTAGGCGTAGTCGCGCTGGGCCTCGACGCCCACGTGCACACCGGGGAAGTCGAGTGGGTCTTCGGAGAGGACGCGGGCGGTGTCCTCCGGCACGTCCGAGGCGATGGGCACGAGATCGAAGTTGGCGCCCGGGTCGCGGTCGATGAGCTGGTTGATCGTGGTCGGGGACATGTCGAGGATGGCCCCCAGGCGGGTCACGACCGAGGCGCGGACGGAGAACGGCAACTCGGACGGCCGGATCTGGACCACGAAGGTCGGCACATTGGTGACCACGGGCTTGCCGTCGCGGTCGTAGATCAGCCCGCGCGCGGATGGGACGGGCTGAAGGACGATCCGCGTCGCGTCGCCGACGGTCGTCGCTTGCGAGGGCGCCGGCAGCAGCTGCAGGTAGGCCAGGCGTGCCGCAAGCGTGGTCGTGACCAGGGCGATCACGAGGCCGAAGACGACGAACCGGGAGAGCAGCTGGGGTCGAGACCGCTGCGGCTCGAGTTCGACTGTCGTCATCGGTCCACGAGCCGCCGTCGACGCACGATGAGGAGTCGGCTCACCACTCGATGCGGTCCTGCTGTCCGAAGCGGAGCCACAGCCACCGGCCGGCCGCGGCCGCAAGGAGGCCGATGATGAGGTCGAGTACCGCCGTGGGCACGATCGAACCCGCCTCGAGCGTCGACGTGGTGCCGGTGAAGGCGGCAAGCGATTCGATCACGAGGACCTGGTAGCAGATGCTGAGGACGAAGACCGCCGCGCCGACGACGGCGACACGGCGGCCCGGAAGGAGCCGGGCCATGGCGATGGCGATGCCCGCCAGGATGAGCAGCAGGAGTGCCGTCATGCCGAGCCTCCGCTCTGGCACGAGGAGGTCGAGCATGATCCCGCCCAGGAAGGCCCAGGTCAGACCATCCTCGACCCCGATGGTCATGGTCGCCACGATCGCCAGGACGAACACCAGATCGGGTCGGATGCCAGCGACCGCCAGCTGCGGCAGCACACTGGTTTCGATGAGAGCCGCGAGGACGGCGCCCACCGCGGCGAAGGGGATGCTCATCCTCTCGTGCCCCTGCGGAGGGGCCCGGTACGACTCGCCGTGACGCGAACGACCGGGCGGTGGACGGCGGAGCGACGCTGCGGTCGGAGTATAGCGCGAGGCGTTGCTCGGTCTGGCGGGCGATGAGAAGTGGCTGGAGCGCGCGGAGCGCGCGGGCACCACCGGACCCGTCGCTGTTGCACGTGCAACACCCGTCGGGCAAGCATCCGCCGTCGATCGGCGGTGGATGGCCAGCGAAGGGACACTCCGTATCCTCGGGCGATGCAGAGCCGCACCGATGTGATGCGGGGCCGCTCCCGCGTCCGACCGGGGCCCGCGGAGGCCGAAAGGAGGCGAATCGGATAGAATCAGTGTCCGTGATCGCGTACCGAATCGGCTGGCTGCGTGGGCGAAACGCTCGCCTGCGCTAACCAGAAGGGCGGGGTCGGCAAGACCACCACGGTGGTCAATCTGGCGACGTATCTCGCCCTCGCCGGGCGTCGCGTCCTCGTCATCGACCTCGATCCGCAAGGCAACGCGACGAGCGGCCTGGGCGTCGATCGGTCGGCGGTGACGCTGTCGGCCTACGACCTGCTGGCCGACGGCGGTGACGCGGCCGGCCTCGTCCGAGCGACGGGCGTCACGAACCTCAGCCTCGTCCCCTCGGCCATGGCCCTCGCCGGCGCTGAGGTCGAGCTGGCCGGGCTCGGACAGCGCGAACGGCGCCTGGCCCAGGTCCTAGGCCCCCTCGCGGAGGCCTTCGACCACGTCATCATCGACTGTCCGCCCTCGCTCGGCCTGTTGACGATCAACGCGTTGACCGCGGCCCGAGCGGTCTTCATCCCCATCCAGTGCGAGTACTACGCCCTCGAGGGCCTGAGCCAGCTCCTCGAGACGGTCCAACTCGTGCGCGACAACCTCAATCCGCGACTGACGATCAAGGGAGTCCTCCTGACGATGTATGACGCCCGCACCAACCTCGCCGCCGATGTCGCGGCGGAGGTGCGTCAGCACCTCGGCGACCGCGTCTACGCCACGGTCGTGCCACGCAGCGTGCGGCTCTCCGAGGCGCCCAGCTACGGGCTCCCGATCGCGGCCTACCGGCCCGACTCCCGTGGCGCCGCGGCCTATCGCGACGTGGCCCTCGAGTTCCTGGCCCGGGAGGGCGTGTACGCCGAGGTGCCGCTCGCCGTGCCCGGGCCGAGCGGCTCCGGACAGGTGGCGGCGCGCGGCCAGGTGCCCGCGTGACGGCGACTGTCAGGCGCGCCCCGAGCGGCCTGGGGCGGGGGCTGGCTTCGCTCATCCCTCAGCGCCCGCAGACGACCGGGGCGATCGAGATCCCCGTGGCCGAGGTGCGCCGCAACCCCTACCAGCCTCGCGGGGCAGCCGAACAGGACGCCCTCGATACGCTCGCTCGGAGCATCGCCGAGCACGGCGTCCTGCAGCCGATCCTCGTGGTCGAGACCGCGGCCGGCTATCAGCTCATCGCTGGCGAACGGCGCCTGCGGGCGGCCGAGCTGGCCGGCCTCGAACGCGTCCCCGCGGTGGTCCGGACCGATGTCGCGGAACAGGGCCAGCTCGAGCTGGCCCTCATCGAGAACCTGCAACGCGCCGACCTCAACCCGCTCGAGGAGGCCCGCGCCTTCCGACGCCTCATCGACGAGTTCGGGATGACCCAGGCGGACGTCGCCGCGCGCGTCGCCCGGGCCCGCTCCAGCGTGGCCAATACGCTGCGCCTCCTCGATCTCGACCCCGCCGTCCAGGCCGCCCTCGGCGACGGCCGGATCAGCGAGGGCCACGCCCGCGCCCTGGGGGCGGCCCCGGGAGCGGAGGCCCAGATCGTTCTCCTACAGCGCGTCCTGGCTGACGGCCTGAGCGTGCGCCAGACCGAGGCCCTCGCCGCCCGAGCCAAGGATCAGGCCGCCGCTTCGGCCCGGCCGAACGCCAGCCCCGGGGGACCGGACGGCCCGGGCGGGCCGGCCGGCTCGGGTGCGTCGCTCGACGACCAGGCCGCCACGACGTCCCCGGACCTGTCGACGGCCTCCCCGGGCCCGACGGGCGCGGCCGCGGTCGGCACCGCGACTTCGGACCTCGACCTCGACCCGGCCGAACGTGAGCGTCTCGAGAGCGACCTGCGCCTGGCCCTCGGCACCAAGGTGACCATCACGCCAGGCCGGCGCGGCGGCCGCATCGTCGTGGAGTACTACGACGCCAACGACCTCGATCGCCTGTATGAGCGTCTGACCGGGAGGCCCGCATGAGGGAGACCGTGACCGACCGCCCGGCCACGGAGGCCGCGACGAGCAAGCCCGCTGTCGCGAGCAAGGACGGCGCGGCGAAGGCGCCGGCCGAGCGTTCGAACGGGCGCCATGCGGACCCGGTGGTCCTGACCGATGAAGCGGCCTCTGCCAAGGGCGCTCGCGGCCGTCGCTCGTCCCGTCAGGCCGGCGGCTACACGGCGGACAGCATCCAGGTCCTCGAGGGCCTCGACGCCGTCCGGCGACGGCCCGGCATGTACATCGGCTCGACCGATGCCCGGGGCCTGCATCACCTCGTCTGGGAGGTCGTCGACAACTCGATCGACGAGGCCATGGCCGGCCACGCCGACCATATCGAGGTCCGCCTCGAGGCCGACGGCAGCCTGACCAACCGCGACGACGGCCGGGGCGTGCCCGTCGGCCGTCACCGCACGGGCAAGGACGCCATGGAGGTGGCCCACACCGTCCTCCATGCCGGCAGCAAGTTCGGCGGTGGCGGCTACAAGGTCTCGGGCGGCCTGCACGGCGTCGGCGTCAGCGTCGTCAACGCGCTGTCGGCCTGGATGGTGGTCGAGTCGGAACGTGACGGCAAGGTCTGGGCCCAGACCTACGAGCGGGGCAAGCCGACCTCGCCCGTGCACGTCGTCCGGCCCTCGAGCGGCGGCCACGGAACCACGACGAAGTTCCTGCCCGATCCGGACGTCTTCGAGACGGTCGACTTCAGCTTCGAGACCGTCGCCCAGCGCCTACGCGAATCGGCATACCTCAACAAGGGCCTCTGGATCACGCTCATCGACGAGCGCGAGACGCCGGCCCGCGAGAAGTCCTTCTACTTCGAGGGCGGCCTGGTCAGCTTCGTCCGCCACCTCAACAAGAACAAGGACGTCCTCCAGCAGCGGCCCATCTACGTCGAGCGGCAGGACGGCTCGACGACCATCGAGGTCGCCCTCCAGTACAACGACACCTACAGCGAGAATGTCTTCAGCTTCGCCAACAACATCAACACCGTGGACGGCGGGAGCCACCTCACCGGCTTCCGGGCCGCGCTGACCAGCTCGCTCAACGACTGGGCCCGCCGCTCGGGCGCCCTCAAGGACTCCGATGCCAACCTCTCCGGCGACGACGTCCGCGAGGGCCTGACGGCAGTCATCAGCGTCAAGCTGGTCGAGCCGCAGTTCGAGGGCCAGACGAAGGCCAAGCTCGGCAACGCCGAGGTCAAAGGCCAGGTCCAGGCCGCCCTGACCGAAGGCATCGGGCAGTACCTCGACGAGAACCCGGGCGACGGTCGGGCCATCATCACCAAGTGCCTCACCGCGGCCCGGGCCCGCGAGGCGGCCCGCAAGGCACGCGACCTGGTCATCCGCAAGGGCGCCCTGGAGGGCGCGTCGCTGCCCGGCAAGCTGGCCGACTGCCAGGAGCGCGACCCGGAGCGGAGCGAACTGTTCATCGTCGAGGGCGACTCGGCCGGCGGCTCGGCCAAGCAGGGCCGCGACCGTCGCTTCCAGGCCATCCTGCCGATGTTCGGGAAGATGCTCAACGTCGAGCGGGCCAGGCTCGACCGGGTCCTGGGCTCGGAGAAGATCCGGCCCCTCATCGTGGCCCTGGGAGCCGGCATCGGCGACTCCTTCGACATCGCCAAGCTCCGTTATCACAAGATCATCCTGCTCGCCGACGCGGACGTGGACGGGGCCCACATCCGCACCCTACTGATGACCTTTTTCTACCGGCATATGCCTGAGATCATCGAGAATGGTCACCTTTACATCGCACAACCGCCGCTCTATCGCGTCAGCACCGGCAAAGTTACCCATTATGCCCAGGACGAGAAGGAGCGCGATCGGATCGTCAAGGAGCTCAAGGTCAAGAACATCAACGTGCAGCGCTTCAAGGGCCTGGGCGAGATGAACGCCGAGCAGCTGTGGGAGACGACGATGAGCCCGGCCACCCGGACCCTGCTCCAGGCCCGGGTCGAGGACGCCGCTGAGGCCGATCAGCTCTTCAGCACCCTCATGGGCGAGCAGGTCCAGCCGCGCAAGGAATTCATCAAGTCCGAAGCGCGCAAGGTCGCCAACCTTGACGTCTGAGGCACTCGCCCCGCCGGAGGTGGCGGCGGAGGCCCCGCTCGTCGGCTTCGAGCTCAGCCCCCACAACTGCTTCGTCTGTGGCGAGCTCAACGCCCACGGCCTGCGGATCAGCATCCGGGCCCGCGGGCCCCTCGTCTTCGCCGACCTGATCCTGGGGCCCGACCACGAGGGCTGGGAGGGCATCGCCCACGGCGGGATCATCGCCGCGCTCCTCGACGAGGTCATGGAGTGGTCGCTCTTCGAGGCCGAGGCCTGGGGGGTGACGGCGGAGATGCGGGTGCGCTACCGCCATCCGGTCCGCATCGGCGACGCGATCCACGTCGAGGGCTGGGTGTCGACCCACCGCGGGCGCCGCTTCGAGACCGCGGCTCGCATGCTCGATGCGGAGGGTCAGGTGCTGGCCGAGGCCCAGGGCACGTACCTCGCCGCCACGGCCGCCCAGCGGGCCGAGCTCGAAGCTCGCTACCGCTTCCGCAAGGTCGAGCTCGAACCCCAGCCCCTGGGGGCTTCGAGCACATGAAGGCCGCTGCAGGGCCGAGGAGGCTCGCCGCCGCCGCCCCGAGCAGGATCGCCGCCGCCCGCGCGCTTGGCCGGGGCCTGGCCGGCCTGCTGACCGACCCGGAGGCCTTCGAACGCCGTCTCGAGCGCGGGCTGCACCGCCTGGCCGAGCCCGGCTACCGGACCGCCGGGAGCCGCCGCGGGCGCCAGACCCCGACCGCGAGCCGCCTGGGCGTCCGGCCGGCCGTCCTGCGGGCCGTGGCCGCCCCGCTCCGAGGTCCCCTGGCCGAGGCCTCGCCGGCCATCGCCCTCTACCTCGCCGACCGCCTCAGCCGCGCCGCCACGGACGAGGAGCGGCTGCTGGCCGTGTCCGTCCTTCGGCGGGCCCTGGCCGACGACCCGGAACGCGCCTGGCAGCTCGTCCGCCGCCTGGGCCGCGAGGCGGCCGACGCCGAGACCGTCGAGGCCCTGGCCGGGCTGCTGGCGGCAGGGATCGGCCGCGAGCCGTACCGCTGGGCCGAGCTCGAGCAGCTGGCCTACGCCGCCTCCGCCTGGGAGCGCCGGCTCGTGGGCCGCACCCTGAGCCGCCTGGCGGCTGACCATCGGCTCCGGCCGGCCCGCGCCGACGCGATCGCTGCCGCCGACACGACCCGCGCGCTCAGCCTCTGCCGCTCGCTCCTGGGCGACCCCCGGGCCGAGGTCCAGACCGCCCTGGCCGCCGCCATCGGCGCCTGGGCTCGGCGCGATCCCGCCTCCGTGGCGGCCTTCCTACGGGCCGAGGCCGTAGCCGCGGCCGAGCGGGCGGACGGCAACCGGGCCTGGGTCCTGCTGGCCGCCGTCCGCGGCCTCGAGCCTGCACCCGGGCCGGCCTCCGGGGTCCGGTCATCGGGCCTCGAGCCCAGCCTGGCGGCCGAGGTCCGGGCCCGCCTGGCCGGGCTGCACCGTTCATCCACGGCGCCTGATACGAGCGCCGCCCACGCCGCGGTGGCTGCCTTCGCGGCCGGCGGCTTCCGGCTGCCGGATCCGCGCCGGCTCCCTGAACCGCCGCTCGCCCCCTCCGGGGCCGGGCGGCCCAGTGCGAGGGTCCTGACCCGATGACCGAATCCAGCGGCAACATCCGGCCCGTCCGCATCGAAGACGAGCTGCGGACCAGCTACCTCGACTACGCCATGAGCGTGATCGTGAGCCGGGCCCTGCCTGACGTGCGGGACGGCCTCAAGCCGGTCCACCGCCGGATCCTCTACACGATGCACGAGATGGGGGTGACCTCCAGCGCGGCCTACCGCAAGTGCGCCGCGATCGTGGGCGAGGTCATGGGCAAGTACCACCCCCACGGCGACGTGGCCCTTTACGACGCCCTGGTCCGTCTGGCCCAAGACTTCTCGCTGCGCTATCCGCTGGTCGACGGCCAGGGCAACTTCGGTTCGGTCGACGGCGACCCGCCGGCGGCCATGCGCTACACCGAGGCGCGCATGTCCGCCATCGCCGCCGAGCTGCTGGCTGACATCGACAAGGACACCGTCGACTTCGTCGACAACTACGACGGTACCGAGCAGCAGCCCTCCGTCCTGCCGGCCAAATTGCCCAACCTCCTGGTCAACGGCTCGTCCGGCATCGCCGTGGGCATGGCCACCAACATCCCGCCCCACAACCTGGGCGAGATCGCGGCGGCCACGATCGCCCTCATCGATGACCCGGGCCTGACCAGCGAGGAGCTCTGCACCCACGTCCTGGGCCCGGATTTCCCCACCGGGGCCACGATCTTCCGCTACGAGCAGCGCCGCAACGCCCTGACCGGCCAGCAGGAGCGGGTCGACGCCATCCGCGAGATGTATGCCCACGGCCGGGGGCGGGTCATCATGCGCGCCCAGTGCGCCTTCGAAGAGACCCGCAGCGACCGCATCGCGATCGTCGTCACCGAGCTGCCCTACCAGGTCAACAAGGCCGCCCTGACGGAGAAGATCGCCGACCTCGTGACCCAGAAGAAGGTCGACGGCATCGCCGACCTGCGCGACGAGTCGGACCGCGACGGGATGCGGCTCGTCATCGAGTGCAAGCGCGACGCCAATCCGCATAAGGTCCTCAACAACCTCTTCAAGCACACCCCCCTCCAACTGGCCTTCAACGCCAACATGCTGGCCCTCGTCGACGGCCAACCCCAGACCCTGCCCCTGAAGGCGATCCTCCAGCATCACATCGACTGGCGCCGCGAGGTCGTCCGGCGGCGGACGGAGTACGACCTGGCCCGGGCCCGCGAGCGAGCCCACGTCCTCGAGGGCCTCAAGATCGCCCTCGACAACCTCGATGCGGTCATCAAGACCATCCGCGAGTCGAGCGACGTCGAGAACGCCCGGCACAACCTGCGCGAGCGCTTCGGGCTGTCCGAGATCCAGGCCAACGCCATCCTCGAGATGCAGCTCCGCCGGCTGGCCGCCCTGGAGCGCAAGAAGATCGAGGACGAGTACCTGGCCGTCATCAAGCTCATCGCCGAGCTCGAGGACATCCTGGCCAACCCGGCCCGCGTGCTCTCGATCATCAAGGACGAGCTGACCCAGGTCGCGGCCAAGTACTCCGGCGAGCGGCGGACGCGGATCGAGGACGACGCCTCGCGCGAGATGACCGACGAGGACCTCATCGCCGACGAGGACGTCGTCGTCACGGTCTCCGGCCGGGGCTACATCAAGCGCCAACCGCTGGCCACCTACCGCCGCCAGGCCCGCGGCGGCAAGGGCATCATCGGGGCCCGCACGGTCGAGGAGGACGCGCTGGCCCACCTCATCGTGGCCAACACCCACGACTGGGCCCTCTTCTTCACCAACCGTGGCCGCGTCTTCAGCTCCAAGGTCCACCAGGTGCCCGACGCCAGCCGGACCGCCAAGGGCATCCCCATCATCAACCTCGAAGGGGTCCAGGTCGAGCGCGGCGAGGTCGTCCTCTCGGTCCTCACGACGCCCGACTTCGAGCGCGGCAGCAACCTCGTCATGGCCACCCGCCAGGGCATCATCAAGAAGACGCCCCTGGAACAGTTCGAACGCGTCCGCTCCTCGGGCATCCGGGCCATCACGGTGGCCGAAGGCGACGACCTTGCCTGGGTCGAGATCAGCTCGGGCAAGGACGACATCGTGCTGACCACGGCCCAGGGCCGCCTCGCCCGCTTCAGCGAGACCGAGGTACGGGCCATGGGCCGCGACGCGGCCGGGGTCATCGGCATCCGCCTGGCCCGCCAGGGCGACCGGGTGGTGGGCATGAACGTGGTCCGCCCGGGGGCCCAGATCCTGGTCCTGACCGAGACGGGCTACGGCAAGCGGGTCGACCTCGACGAGTTCCGTCGCAAGCACCGGGGCAGCCAGGGCGTCCGGCTCATCTCGCTCGAGGGCCGCAAGACCGGCGATGTGGCCGCCGCGGCCCTGGTCGACGAGCAGGACGAGGAGCTGCTCCTCATCAGCGCCGAGGGCCAGGTCGTGCGCACCGACGTCCAGTCGATCAATCGCTACGGCAGCAACGCCCGAGGGGTCATCGTCATGCGCCTCAACGACGGCGACGCCGTAGCCGGCATCGCCGTCTTCCGGGCCGGGCTGGCGGAACAGCGAGCCCTGGGCGACAATGGGAGCCCGGCCGGCGAGAATGGCAGCCCGGTCGGCGACGGGCCGGAGGGCTCCTGAGGACCGCGAGCGGAGGCCGTCCCCCTCGATGAGCGCGTTCGAGAACCCCGGGCTGAACGGCGGGGCCGAGACCTACGACCTCTATCACGGCAACGCCAACCCCCGGCTGGCGGAGAAGATCGGGCGCTACCTGGGCCGGGAGCTGGGCCGGGTCGAGGTCTTCGAGTTCGCCAACGAGAACATCTTCGTCAAGATCCTCGACAACGTCCGCAGCCGGGATGTTTTCCTCATCCAGCCCACCTGCTCGCCGGTCAACAAGTCGATCATGGAGCTGCTGATCATGATCGACGCCTTCAAGCGGGCCAGCGCTGGGCGGATCACGGCCGTCGTGCCGTACTACGCCTACGGCCGCTCCGACAAGAAGGATCAGCCCCGGGTGCCGATCACGGCCCGCCTCGTGGCCGACATGCTCCAGGTCGCGGGCGCCGACCGGCTGCTGACGATGGACCTCCACCAGGGCCAGATCCAGGGCTTCTTCAGCATCCCCGTGGACGAGCTGACGGCTGTCCACCTGCTCAGCAACCACTTCCGCCAGAAGCATCTTGAGGATCCCGTGGTGGTGACCGACCTCGGCTTCGCCAAGCGCGCCCGGACCTTCGCCGAGCTGCTCGACGCCCCGCTGGCCATCATCGAGAAGCGCCGCCTGGGCAACCTCGACCGGGCCGAGCTGCTCAACGTCATCGGCCAGGTGCGCGGCCGGCGGGCGATCATCGTCGACGACGAGATCGACACCGCGGGCACGCTCATCGAGACGGTCCGAGCCCTCGAGCGGGAGGGGGTCGACGAGATCTACGCCTGCGCCACCCACGGCGTGCTCTCCGACCCGGCCGTCGAGCACATCCGAGACTCGTCACTGCGCGAGGTCGTGGTCACCGACTCCATCCCCCTGCCGCCCGCCAAACGAATCCCCAAGATCCGGGTCCTCTCCATCGCGCCGCTCGTGGGCGAGGCCATCCGCCGCATCCACGACGGCGAGTCGGTGGGGGCCCTCTTCGGCAGCGAGATGCAGCTCGTCCAGGAGATGCTCCTGTGGGACGAGATCGAGGGTGGCGACGCCGACGACGCCGACCCGGCCGCCTGAACCCAGCCCCGGGACTCGAACCAGCCCCAGAAAGGACCGTCGCTCATGAGCCTGAAGCTCTACCGACCCACCCCCGACGGACTCGAACCGAGCCCCGTCGAGCAGCACGATTGGCGCCGCCGCCTGACCTCCCGGCGCTGGCGGGCCGCGCCGCTGGGCAACCCCGACGTCAAGGCCGTGGGGCCCAGCGGGGCCGTCCTCTTCTTCGGTGGCCTGCTGGTGCTGACCTTCGTGCTCCTCCTCGTCGGCTACGGCAGCGGCTTCTGGGGATGAGGCGACCGGTCCGCCGGCCGGTGCTGGACCACGGCTACGTCCGGCTGGTGGACGTCATGGGCAGCGACCTGACCGTGGTCAACGCGGCCAAGGTCTCCTTCGACAAGGAAGCGGCCACGTTCGGGCCGCGCGAGGAACGGCTGCTGGGCTTCCTGGGCCGCGAGGGCCACACCAGCCCCTTCCGCCACGCCGTGCTGTCCTTCGAGGTCTATGCCCCGCTCATGGTCGCCCGCCAGTGGTGGAAGTACGTCGTCGGCTCGGACCACACCATGGATGGCTGGAACGAGTCCAGCCGCCGCTATGTGACCGAGGAGCCGACCTTCTACGCCATCGCCCCGACGGCCTGGCGCAGCGCCCCGGCCAGCCGCAAGCAGGGCTCCGGCGAGCCGCTCCCGGCGGCCGTGGGGCGTCGCCTCAGCACCGAGCTGGCCGATCACTACACCCGCTCGCTGGAGCGCTACGAGGCCGCCCTGGAGGCCGGTGTGGCCGTCGAGCAGGCCCGCGTCTTCCTGCCCGCCTACGCCCTCTACGTGCGCTGGCGCTGGACCGCCTCGCTGCAGGCCGTGGGCCACTTCCTGGCCCAACGCCTGGCCGACGACGCCCAGCGCGAGATCGCGGCCTACGCCACGGCGGTTCGCGAACTGGCCGAGGCGCGCTTCCCCCACGCCCTGGCGGCCATGCTCGGATCGAGCCCCGCTGAGGCGCCGCCGAGCGGCTGAGGGGGGAGCCTCGCCTATACTCCACGTCCCCTCCGGGCCCATGGTCGGCCGCGAGGGCTGCTGAAGGCGATCCATGAAGAACCTCATCTCGCGATTCGTCGACTCGAACGAGCGCGAGCTCCATCGGCTGCGGCCGATCGTCGAGGAGATCAACGGCCTGGAGGACGAGTTCCAGGCCCTCTCCGACGACGAGATCCGCCAGCGGATGACCGGACTCCGGGCCGAGATCCTCGAGGATGCGGCCCCCTCCGAGCCCTCCGAGGAGGAGCTCGAACAGCCCCTGCGCGAGCGTCGGCGGGAACTCCGCGCGGCCCGCGAGAAGGCCGACACGGAGCACCTCCAGGGCGTCCTCGACGACGCCCTGCCGGAGGTCTTCGCGGCCGCCCGTGAGATCGCCCGCCGCAAGCTGGGCCTGCGTCACTTCGACGTCCAGCTCATGGGCGGCATGGTCCTCCACCAGGGCAAGATCGCGGAGATGAAGACCGGCGAGGGCAAGACCAACGTGGCCCCCCTGGCCGCGGCCCTCAACGCCATGTCCGGTCGGGGCGTCCACGTCGTCACGGTCAACGACTACCTCGCCAAGCGCGACCCGCAGTGGATGGGTCCCCTGTTCCACGGCCTGGGCCTCACGGTCGGCATCATCCAGCACGAGAGCTCCTTCATCTACGACCCCGAGTACCGGACCTCGGACGAACGGCTGCTCTACCTCCGCCCCGTGCCCCGGGCCGAGGCCTACGCGGCCGACGTCACCTACGGCACGAACAACGAGTTCGGCTTCGACTACCTGCGTGACAACATGGTCCAGGACCTCGCCCAGCGGGTCCAGCGGGGCCGCTACTTCGCCATCGTCGACGAGGTCGACAACATCCTCATCGACGAGGCCCGCACGCCGCTCATCATCAGCGGCCAGGCCGAGGAGTCCGAGGACCTCTACTACCAGTTCGCCCGCCTCGTGCCTCGCCTCTCGCCCCGGCCCGAGGCCGAGGAGGAGGGCGGCGACTACTTCGTCGACCTCAAGGAGAAGGCCGTCTCGCCGACCGAGGAGGGCGTCTCCCGCATCGAGCACCTCCTGGGCATCGACAACCTCTACGACGCCGATCCGCGCCTGGCCCGCCACTTCGACCAGGCCCTCCGAGCCCACGCCCTGTATCAGCGCGACCGGGACTATATCGTCAAGGACGGCGAGATCATCATCGTCGACGAGTTCACCGGGCGCCAGATGCCCGGCCGCCGCTGGTCGGAGGGCCTCCATCAGGCCATCGAGGCCAAGGAAGGCCTGCGCGTCCAGCGCGAGTCGGTGACGCTGGCCACGATCACCTTCCAGAACTACTTCCGGCTCTACGACAAGCTGGCCGGCATGACCGGCACAGCCATGACCGAGAGCGAGGAGTTCTACAAGATCTACGGCCTCGACGCGGTCGCCGTGCCGACCCACATGCCGATGATCCGCGACGACGCGCCCGACCTCGTCTTCCGCTCGGAGCACGCCAAGTTCGAGGCCGTCATCGACGAGATCGAGGAGATGCAGGAGGCCGGGCGGCCGGTCCTGGTCGGCACGGTCACCGTGGAGAAGAGCGAGATCCTCTCCGAGATGCTCCACCGGCGGGGCGTGCCCCACGAGGTCCTCAACGCCAAGTTCCACGAGAAGGAAGCCGAGATCGTGACCCAGGCCGGGCGCAGCCGGGCGGTCACGATCTCGACCAACATGGCCGGCCGCGGCACGGATATCAAGCTCGGCGGCGATCCCGCCGGCCTGGCCTCGGAACGGCTCAAGCGGAGCGGGGTCAACCCCGCCGAAGCCTCGCCCGAGGTCTACGCCCAGGCCCTCGAAACGGCCCGTGCCGAAGCCGCGGAGGACCATGAGACGGTCGTCGGCGCGGGTGGCCTGCACATCATCGGCACCGAGCGCCACGACGCCCGGCGCATCGACAACCAGCTCCGCGGCCGGGCGGGCCGCCAGGGAGATCCGGGCTCGAGCCGCTTCTACCTCTCCCTCGAGGATTCCCTCATGAAGCGCTTCGCCAGCGACCGCGTGGCGAGCCTCATGGAGCGGATGGGCCTCGACGACGAGACGGCCATCGAGTCGCGCCTCGTCAGCCGCACGGTGGAGAGCGCCCAGAGCCGGGTGGAGGGCTATAACTTCGACATCCGCAAGCGCGTCGTGGAGTTCGACGACGTCATCAACCGCCAGCGCGAGACGATCTACGCCGAGCGCGACAAGGTCCTCCACAACGAGGACCTCACCGAGACGGTCCGGGACTTCCTGGACGATGAGATCGACGCCCTGCTCGACACCCACCTGGCGGCCGAGCAACCCGACGACTGGGACATGGAGGGCCTGGCCCGAGCGCTGGCCGGGATGGGCCTCGAGGCCGACGGGGTCAGCGCCGACGGGCTGTGGGAGATCGGCGGTCGGGAGGCCATCCGCCAGCACCTCGACGAGCTCGTCGAGACAGCCCTGGCCCGCAAGCAGGAGGAGATCGGGCCGCAGAACTGGCCCATCGTCGAGCGCCTCGTGCTGCTGCGCACCATCGACTCGCTGTGGGTCGAGCACCTGACCGAGCTCGACGACATGCGCCGCGCGGCCGGCCTCCGGGGCTACGGTGGCGAGGACCCCCTGAACGCCTTCCGCAAGATCGCCTTCGAACTGTACGAGGAGCTGCGCGGCTTCATCCGCGGCCAGGTGGCCCACACCATCCTGCGCGTCCAGGTCCAGGTCCAGCCACCGCCGCCGCCGCAGGCCACCATGGACCTGCCCGGTCCCGGCCAGACCGGACCTGGCGGAGCGGACGACCGTGCCGCCGCAGCCGGTGCCGACGGCGGGCAGCGGGCCCGGGTCGGCGCCGCGCCGGTCACCGCCGCCGGTGGGTCAGGCACGGCCGTCATGGCCGGGACGAGCGCCACGAGCGCGGCCGGCGGGGCGACCGAGGGAACGCCGGCCACGGCCGGTGCCGCCGCAGCCGGAGATGGGGGGTCGGCGCTCCGCGGCGTGAGGGGCGTCCCTGGGCCCATCGCCCAGCGGAGCGCGGTGCGCCTCGAAGCCGGCGGTCAGGTCGTCGCCGGCTCGGGTCCCGGGGCCTCGGGCGCCAGCGGCCCGGGCGGGGGCCCCGGCCACAAGCTCGGGCGCAACGAGCCCTGCTGGTGTGGCAGCGGGCTCAAGTACAAGAAGTGCCACGGTCGCTGATCGGCGACCTCATCCGCCTCATCCTGGCGGCTTTGGCCGCCTGCATCCTGGTCGTCGGCTACACCGCTTTCCGCATCTGGCAGCAGGGCCAGACCGATGAGTCGGGCCACCAGGCTCAGGCCGTCGTGGTCCTCGGCGCGGCCCAGTACGACGGCGTCCCCTCGCCCGTCTTCGCCGCCCGCATCGACCACGCCATCGACCTCTTCCACAGGGGCACCTTCGAGTGGTTCGTGGTCACCGGCGGCAAGCAGCCGGGCGACCGCTTCACGGAGGCCGCCACGGCGGCCCGCTACGCCCGGGCCCGCGGCGTGCCGGCGGCGGCCATCCTGTCGGAGGACGTGGGCCGCGACACCTACGGCTCGCTGCGCGGCGTGGCCGCCCTGTTCCGGGCCCACGGCATCCGGGCCGGGATGATCGTCAGCGATCGGACCCACCTCCTGCGCGCCCTGCGCATGGCCGACGACCTGGGCCTCACGGCCTACGGCGCGCCCACCCCGACGAGCCCCCTCGACCACGATCCGGCTGCCTACGCCGACCAGATGGCCCACGAGTTGGGAGCCCTGGCCCTCTACCTCGCCACGCGCTGACAACGAGCCCTGCTCGGTCGGGTGGGAGGTTCGAGCGGGTCCGACGAGCAGAAACCGGCAGACCCCTTGAAGTGGGGCCAAGGGCGCACCTATACTCGGCCAAACGATGCCGGAGGTGGGCCTTCCGGTGTCCCATTGTGGCCATACGGGAGTCCCGAG
This sequence comes from Candidatus Limnocylindrales bacterium, assembly GCA_036278755.1. Classification (GTDB taxonomy): domain Bacteria; phylum Chloroflexota; class Limnocylindria; order Limnocylindrales; family CSP1-4; genus DASUKL01. The sequence continues at coordinate 59,684 of DASUKL010000117.1, forward strand.
CCCCGTATGTGCCCTCGATAGGGAGCGAGGGATCGTGAAGTCCGGTGCCCTCGACGACGAGTTCGTCGACCTCATCGCCTGCGAGCGTGACTGCCGCCGGTGCAGTTACGCCGCCTTCCTCGACTGCGACGGCAACTGCGGTGTGTGCCCCCACAACACCTATTGCCCGTGCGTGAACCCCGTCGTCGCCCGGAGCAAGACCGCGCTGCGCATCATCGAGATGCGGCCGATCCTGCTCCAGGATCTCCGGACGCGGCACTAGATGGACGCCAGTGCCATCCGGGAGCTGACCGAACGGATCCGGGCGACCTCGGGGCGTCTTTGACCTCGCCGCCAAGACCGGCCGCCTGACCGAGCTCGACGCCCGGGCCACCGAGCCGGGCTTCTGGGACGACCCCAAGGTCGCCCAGCGGGTCATGCGCGAGGCCGGAAGCCTGCGCGAGGAGATCGACCTCTGGGGCGGCCTGCTGCGACGGGCCGACGACCTCGACGAGCTGGCCGGCCTGGCCCACAGCGACCCAGCCATGAGCGAGGGCCTCGCGGCCGAGGCCGAGGCGCTCCAGGCCGACTTCGAGCGGGAGCGCACGGCGCTCCTGTTCGGCGGGCCCTACGACGACCGCGACGCGATCCTGACCATCAGTGCCGGAGCGGGCGGCACGGAGGCCACCGACTGGGCCCAGATGCTGCTGCGGATGTACCTCCGCTGGGCCGAGCGCCATCGGTTCGCGACCAGCATCCTGGACCAGACCGAGGGCGAGGAGGTGGGCCTCAAGAGCGTCACCGTGGCCATCGGCGGCCGGCGGGCCTACGGCTGGCTGCGGGCCGAGCGAGGCGTCCACCGCCTCGTCCGCATCAGCCCCTTCGACGCCCAGAACCGGCGCCAGACGACCTTCGGCCTCATCGAGGTCCTGCCCGAGGTCGAGGATGACGTGGAGGTCGAGATCGACGAGGCCAAGGACCTGCGCATCGACACCTACCGCTCCCAGGGCGCCGGCGGCCAGCACGTCAACAAGACCGATTCGGCCGTCCGCATCACCCACCTGCCCTCGGGCATCGTCGTCCAGAGCCAGAACGAGCGTTCCCAGATCCAGAACCGCGACAACGCCATGAAGGTCCTCCGGGCCCGGCTCCTGGAGCGGGCCCTCGAGGAGCGCGAGCGGCAGATGGCCGAGCTGCGAGGCGAGCACGTGGAGGCCGGCTGGGGCCACCAGATCCGGAGCTACGTCCTGCACCCGTACCAGATGGTCAAGGACCTCCGCACCGAGGTCGAGACGGGCAACACCAGCGCGGTCCTCGACGGCGATCTCGACGCGTTCATGCAGGCCGAGCTCGAGCGCGAAGCCACCGACGCCGGCGCCGCCGCCTGATCGAAGAGGCTCAGCGGACCTCGTCCACGTCGGCGTACCACTTGCGCCGCTCGCCCACCCGGGCCCGCATCCGCCAGGCCCGCGACTTGGGCGCGGCGTCGAGGCGGCCGGCCAGGGCCTCGAGCTGGCCGATGAGCAGGGCCCGACCCTCGGCCGGCAGCCCCTCCTGGGCCGTGGCGTTGAGGCGGGCCTTGTCGATGTTGATCGTGGCCGTGCGCCAGAGGCCCCACTCCTCGGCGCACAGCTCGGCCACCCGGCCCACGTCGATGGCCCCCGGCTCGGCCCCATCGAGTTCGTGATCGCCGAGCAGGAGGAGCACGTCGAGGAGGTCCTTCTCGTTGACCTTGACGATCTGCAGTTTGGAGAGCAGCAACTCGGCCAGGGGGATCGTGGGCCGTTCCGCCTCCAGCCGGCCCTGGAGCCGGATCTGGTGGTTGAAGTCCAGCTGGTCGTAGAAGACGTCGACGTGGAGGCTGGCGCCCGGCAGCTCGTAGATCGAGCGGCGGCCCTCGGAGATGATGTAGACCTCCCGGTCGGCCTCGTAGCCCAGGGCGCTGAAGACGGCCGCGAGCTCGCGCGACTGGCGGCCGTAGGCCACGAGGTCGATGTCGGCGTACGGGTCGCGACGCCCGACGACGCTGGCCCGGCCGGCCGGGCAGGCCAGCCAGACGGCCAGCGAGCCCATCAGCCTGATCGTCAGCCCCGCCGCTTCCGCGGCGGCGAAGATGCGTTCGAACTCGGCACCGAGGCGGATGGGCCCGCCAGCCTCGGGCGGAAGAGGCTGGGAATCTGGGACCATGGCCTCGATTGTAGGCGCCGGCCCGAGCGGGGCGGTCGCAGGTGAGCGAAGAGGAGCAGGCAGGCGTGGAACAGGCGCGGGTGGTCATCGTCGGTGGTGGCATCACGGGGTGCAGCATCGCCTACCACCTGGCCCAGGCCGGCTGGACCGACGTCCTGCTCCTCGATAAGGCCGGGCTGACGAGCGGCTCGACCTGCCATGCGGCCGGCCTGGTGACCCAGTTCAACCCCTCGGCCACGATGATGCGGATGCGCCAGTACAGCATCGCCCTGTACCGCGAGCTGGGCGTCTTCGAGCAGGTCGGCAGCCTCCGCTTCGCCTCCAGCCAGGAGCAGCTGCAGGAGCTGCAGCGGACGGCCAGCCGGGCCCGGGGCATCGGCCTGGACGTCGATCTCCTCTCCCCGGCCGAGGCGCTGCGCCTCATGCCCGCGGCCAGCCCACGCGAGCTGTACGGGGCGGTCCACATCCCGGAGGATGGCCATCTCGACCCGCACGGGGCGACCCATGCCGTGGCCGCCGCGGCCCGCAAGCTCGGCGTCCGCATCCGGACCGGGATGCGGGTCACGGGCATCGAGCTCACGCCCCGCCGCGAGGTGGCCCGGGTGCGCACGGACGGGGGCGATATCGTCACCGAGCTGGTCGTCGACGCGGCCGGCATGTGGGCCCCCCGGGTGGCGGCCATGGTAGGGGCCTGGTTCCCCTCCACGCCGGTCGACCACCAGCACATCGCCCTGAAGGCCGTGCCGGGCCAGGAGGTGCCGGCCGACATGCCCTGCTTCCGCGATCCCGACAACCTCGTCTACGGCAAGGCCGAGCACGGCGGCATCCTGTTCGGCGGCTACGAGCCGGAGCCGGTGGCCCGCTGGGTGGACGGGGTGCCCTGGGAGCACGCGGCCACCTCCCTGCCGCCCGACTACGACCGCTTCGCCCCGTTGATGGAGGGGGCCGTGCGGCGCTTCCCCTTCCTGGCCGAGGCGGAGGTCGTCAACCTCGTCTGCCATCCTGACGCCATGACCCCCGACGCGGCCCCGTTGCTGGGGCCCCTGCCCGGGTTGCACGGCTTCTGGGTCGCCGCCGGCCTGTCGCTCAACGGCTTCGGCGGGGCGGGCGGCATCGGCCGCACGATGGCCCAGTGGATCACCGCCGGCGAGACCGAGCTCGACGTCCAGCCCTACCGCGCCTGGCGCTTCGGGCGGACCCATCGCGACCCGACCTACGCGGCCACGCAGGCCCGCGAGGCCTACCGCTACTACTACCGCCTGCGCTACCCCTTCGACCAGGACGAGTGGGGCCGGCCGCGCCGCACCAGCCCGGTCCACGATCGCCTCCTGGACGCAGGCACGGTCTTCGGGGTGAAGAACGGCTGGGAGCGGCCGGACTACGTGGAGCCCGGCCGGCCGGCCCGCCGGGCAGGGGCCGACCAGCGGGCCTGGGGCTGGGCTCGACCGCCCTACTTCGAGCGCCTGGCGGCCGAGCACACCGCCTTCCGCGAGCGGGTCGGGCTCATCGACCT
>DASUKL010000118.1:0-6115 GCA_036278755.1 Candidatus Limnocylindrales bacterium
CGGGGCCGAGCTTGGTGTCGCGGGCCTCGATCTCGTGCTTCTCGATGTGGATGCTGGTGAACAGGTCCTCGCGGACCATGCGATCGCTGAGCACGATCGCGTCCTCGTAGTTGCCGCCCTCCCAGCTCATGAACGCGACCAGGATGTTCCGGCCGAGCGCAAGCTCGCCCTTGTCGGTCGAGCTGCTGTCGGCAAGCACGTCGCCGGCGCCCACGCGCATCCCGACGTCCACGGTGGGCCGCTGGTTGATGCACGTGCCCTGGTTGGAGCGCACGAACTTCTCGAGGCGGTACGTGTCGAGATCTCCGGGCCGGCCCTCGTCGGGCTCGATCAGGATCTGCTCGGACGTGACCGACAGCACGGTGCCGGCACGCTTGGCGATCAGCACCTGACCGGAGTCCTGCGCGGCGCGCGCCTCCATGCCGGTGCCCACGATCGGCGCCTCCGGCTCGAGCAGCGGCACCGCCTGGCGCTGCATGTTCGAGCCCATCAGGGCGCGGTTGGCGTCGTCGTGCTCGAGGAACGGGATCAGCGCCGTCGCGACCGACACGACCTGCTTGGGGCTGACGTCCATGAACTCGATCTGGTTGGGCCGGCCCTCGGGGAACTGGTCGCGGTAGCGCGACGGCACCCGGTCCTCGACGAAGTGGCCCTCCGCGTCGAGCGGCGCGTTGGCCTGGGCGACGTAGCGCTCCTCCTCGTCGTAGGCGTCGAGGTAGACGATCTCGTCGGTCACCCGGGGGCGGATGGGGAAGGCGGTGGCCTTCTGCTTCTTGAGCTCGGCCACGGCGGCGGCGTCGAAGCGCTTGCCGCGCTTCAGGACGACGGTCCCGCTCTTGGTCACCACGTCGGCCTCGGCGGTCTCCTGGAGGATGCCCGGATCGTCCCAGGCCACGCTGCGCTTGACCTTGCGGTAGGGCGTCTCGATGAAGCCGTAGGCGTTGATCCGGCCATAGGTCGCCAGCGAGCCGATGAGGCCGATGTTCGGCCCTTCCGGCGTCTCGATGGGGCAGATCCGACCGTAGTGGCTGTGGTGCACGTCGCGCACGTCGAAGCCGGCCCGGTCGCGGGACAGGCCGCCGGGTCCGAGGGCCGAGAGGCGCCGCTTGCTGGTCAGCTCGGCCAGGGGGTTGGTCTGGTCCATGAACTGGCTGAGCTGGCTGCCCCCGAAGAACTCCTTCATAGCGGCCACGACGGGCCGGATGTTGATGAGGGCGTTGGGGGTGGCCTTCTCCACCTCCTGGATCGTCATCCGCTCCTTGACCACCCGTTCCATGCGCAGCAGCCCGATACGGAAGGCGTTCTGGATCAGCTCCCCGTTGGCCCGGATGCGGCGGTTGCCGAGGTGGTCGATGTCGTCGGGCTGGCCGAGGCCGTTGTTGAGCTCGATGAGATGCCCGACGATGGCCGCGATGTCCTCGCGGCTGATGGTCCGGCTGTCGCGGGGCAGCTCGATGCCCATCCGCTCGGCCACCGGGTCGAGCTTCTTGTGGAGCTTGTAGCGGCCCACCCGGCCGAGGTCGTAGCGGCGGAAGTTGAAGAAGAGGCTCTCGACGAGCTTCTCGGCGTTGTCACCGGTGGGCGGGTCACCGGGGCGCAGCTTCTTGTAGACCTCGATGAGCGCCTCCGGGCGCGTCGTCGTGGCGTCCTTCTCGAGGGTCGCGGCGATCTGGGGCGGATCGTTGGTGTCCACCCGCCGGAAGAGCTCGAGCATGTCCTCGTTGGACTCGTAGCCCACGGCCCGCAGGAGCTTCGTGGCCTCGAGCTTGCGCTTGCGGTCGACCTTGACCCACAGCTGGAGGACGTTCTGCTTGGCCGTGGTCTCGAACTCCAGCCAGGCCCCCCGATTCGGGATGACCTTGGCGCTGAAGAGGCGTCGGCCGGTGCTGGGGTCCTCGGTGGCCGTGTAGTACACGCCGGGCGAGCGAACGAGCTGGCTGACCACGACCCGCTCGGCGCCGTTGATGATGAAGGTGCCCTGCTCCGTCATGAACGGGAAGTCGCCCATGTAGACCCGCTGGCTCTGGATCTCGCCGGTCTCCTTGATGCGGAGCTCGACATCGACGTAGAGCGGCCGGGCGTAGGTGAGGTCGCGGGCCCGGCACTCGAGCTGGGTGTACTTCGGCTCCCCGAACTCGTGCTTGCCGAAGTGGAGCTCCATGACCCGCCCGGCGAAGTCCTGGATGGGGCTGATCTCGTCCAGCAGTTCCCGCAAGCCCTGGTCCACGAACCAGTCGAACGAATCGAGCTGGAGCTCGATGAGGTTGGGGATGGGGTGGACCTCGGGGATCCGCTCGTAGCGCTTGCGCGCAGGAGCGACCGAGGTCCGCCGGACGGACTCGGCGACAGGCAGCATGAACCGCTCCTTGACGGAGGAGGGAGAGAAGGGAGGGGCCGCGCTCACAGACCCGTTAAGATACCACGTTTTGGTGCGCCGTCAAATACCTCGGCTGCGGGGTGGGGCTCCGGCGGCAGGGCCTGGGCGCCCGACCTACTTGATGTCGACCTTGGCGCCCTGCTCCTCGAGGGCAGCCTTGATCTTGTCGGCCTCCTCACGGGCGACGCCTTCCTTCACCGGCTTGGGGGCCGCGTCGACGAGGTCCTTGGCCTCCTTGAGGCCCAGGCCCGTCAGCTCGCGGACGACCTTGATGACGGGGATCTTGTTGGGTCCGACCTCGCTCAGCATGGCGCTGAACTCGGTCTGCTCCTCGGCTGCGGCCGGGGCGGCGGCGGCCGGGGCGGCAGCGGCCGCCGCGGCCACCGGGGCCGCCGCGGTGACGCCGTAGCGTTCCTCGAACTTCTTGATGAACTCGGACAGCTCGAGCACGGTCATGCCGTCGATCGCCTCGAGGAGCTGGTCCTGGGTCAGGGTGGCCATGGGGGGATCCTCCTTGATGGTGTGATCGCGACCGAGGTCGCGTCAGGGTCGTGACGAGAAGGGTTCGCTCCGAGCCCGGAGGCTCAGCTCGCGGCCTGGCCGCGCTGCTCGGCGAGCTGGGCCAGCCCGCCGCCGAGGTTCTGGATGGGGGCCCGGATCAAGCCGACCATGGTCGCCAGGGGGGAGGCCATGGCCCCGGCCAGCTGGGCCAGGAGCACCTCGCGGCCAGGCAGGCTGGCCAGCGTCGTCACGGCTTCGGCGTCGAGCCGCCGGCCGTGGACCAGGGCTCCCCGGACCGTGACGGCCTTGTAGGGCCGGATGGCCTCCACGAGGGCATGGGCCAGGCTGACCTCATCAGGCCCCTGGCAGATGGCCGTGGGTCCCTCGAGGAGCGGCTCGATCTCGCCCAGTCCGGCCTGCTGGGCGGCGATCCGGGCCAGGCGATTCTTGACCACCTGGTACCTGATGCCCTGGGCCCGAAGGGTGCGGCGCACGGCGCCGATCTCGGCCACGGTGAGACCGCGGTAGTCGGTCACGATCGCGGCCTGGTTGGCCGCGAAGGCCTCGGCCAGGGCGGCGACCGTCGCTCGTTTGGCCTCGGTGGGCATGGGCCCTCCTTTCCTGGTGGCGTCCGGCGTCGGCCGTTCGCCCCTGCTGCGACATTCCCGCGCAGGGGCTCGGCTGCGACGCAGCGCCACGGGTCAGGACCCGTGCGAGACCCGGCCTCGGCGTGCCACCCGGCTCAGTCCACGATGGGAGCCCGGCCGATCAAGCCCCGAAGGGCACACGCTGTCTGTGGCGGGAGGCTATGGATGATACGCCGGTCTCTCGGCCGACGCCGGCGGTGGGTGGCGGAAGGTCAGGCGGCCGCGGCGAGGACCGCGGGCACGTCCACGCGGATGCCGGGACCCATGGTCGAGGTGACCGTGAGGCTGCGGAAGTATTGGCCCTTGACCGCGCTGGGCCGAGCCCGATTGATGGCGTCCACGAGGGCCGCGAGGTTCTCCGCCAGCTGGTCGGGGGCGAAGCTGGAGCGGCCGAAGGGGACGTGGATGATGCCGCCCTTGTCGACCCGGAACTCGACCCGGCCGCCCTTGACCTCGCGGACGGCCCGCTCGATGTCGAAGGTGATGGTGCCCGACTTGGGGTTGGGCATCAGGCCCCGGCGGCCGAGGATCTTCCCCAGCCGGCCGACCATGCCCATCATGTCCGGGGTGGCCAGGGCCACGTCGAACTCGAGCCAGCCGGCCTCGATCCGCTTGACGAGGTCCTCGCCACCGACCTCTTCGGCGCCGGCCTTGAGGGCCTCCTGGGCCTTCTCGCCCTGGGCGAATACCACAGCCCGGATGCGCTTGCCGGTGCCGTGGGGCAGGACGACCGTGCCGCGCACCATCTGGTCGGCATGGCGCGGGTCGACGCCCAGCCGGACATGGGCCTCGGCGGACGCGTCGAAGCCGACGGTGCTGGTCTCCTTGAGGAGGTTGACCGCTTCAGCGGGCGGGTAGACCCGCTCGCGATCGACGAGCTTCGCGGCTTCCTGGTAACGCTTGCCGTGGCCGGCCATGGTCTCTGTCTCCTGCGTGCGGCCTAATCGGCCACTTGGATGCCCATCGAGCGGGCGGTGCCTTCGATGGTCCGGGCGGCGGCCTCGACGTCGTTGGCATTGAGGTCGGCCTGCTTGATCTGGGCGATCTCCCGCAGCTGGGCCCGGGTGACCTGCCCCACCGTCTCGCGGCCGGTGACGGCGCTGCCCTTCTCCAAGCCGGCAGCCTTGCGCAGCAGGTCCCCGGCGGGCGGCGTCTTGAGGATGAAGGTGTAGCTGCGGTCCTCGAAGATCGTGATCTGGGCCGGGATGATCTGGCCGGCCTGGGCCGCGGTGCGCTCGTTGTAGGTCTTCGTGAACTCGACGATGTTGATGCCGTGGGGACCCAGGATGGTGCCCACCGGCGGGGCCGGCGTGGCTTTGCCGGCCGGCAGCTGGAGCGTGACGACGGTGCGGATCTTCTTGGCCACGAGCGCGACTTCCTTTCTAGCGCGGCGAGTCCGCGTTCACAGTTTCTCGACCTGGAGGAAGTCGAGCTCGACCGGCGTCTCACGGCCGAAGATGCTCACCAGCACCTTGACCTTGTTGCGCTCGGGGTTGACCTCGTCGATGGTGCCGATGAACTCGGCGAAGGGCCCGTCGGTGACCCGCACGCTCTGGCCCTTCGTGAAGGCCACGCGGTACTTGGGCGTCTCGACCCCCATCTGGCGGAGGATCTGCTTGACCTCCGTCTCGTCGAGCGGGATGGGCTCGCTGCGGACGCCGGGGATGTTGGCCCCACCGACGAAGCTGGTCACGCCGGGGGTGTTGCGGACGACGAACCAGGAGTCCGGGTCGAGGATCATCTCGACGAGGACGTAGCCGGGATAGACCTTCTTCTGGACCGTCACCCGCTGGCCGCCGCGGATCTCGATCTCGTCCTCTTCGGGCACGAGGACCTGGAAGATCTTGTCGTCCATGCCCATCGACTCGATGCGGTGCTCGAGGTTGGCCTTGACCTTCTTCTCGTAGCCCGAGTAGGTGTGGATGACGTACCAGTGCTTGGCCGGGGCGGCACCCTCGGCGACCTGCTGTTCCATGGTCACGAACCCTTGGCGATGAACTGGAAGGCGCTGGTGAAGACGGCGTCGACCGAGAAGATGAAGATGCCGACCAGGGCGCTCACGACGAAGACGAGCACCGTCAGGTTGCGGGTCTGCTCCGGCGTCGGCCAGGTCACCTTCTTCAGCTCGGACCACGCTTCGGTCACGAAGCGGCGGATACGCTCCACGGCAGGTCGCTCTTCCTCGTCTTCAGCTCGTTGTGGGGGTGGCAGGCGCGGCCGGACTCGAACCGACAACCACTGGTTTTGGAGACCAGAGCTCTACCAATTGAGCTACGCGCCTCCGGGGCCCGGGCTACCTGGCCTCCCGATGGACGGTGTGGCGGCGGCAGCGGGGACAGTACTTCTTCAGCTCCAGGCGTTCGGGGTCGTTCTTCCTGTTCTTGGTCGTCGAGTATCCCCGGTCCTTGCACTCCGTGCAGGCCAGGACGATGACGGGGCGGTTCTCGGCCTTCGCCATGGCCTACTCCAGGATCTGGGTGATGGCCCCGGCACCCACGGTGTGGCCGCCCTCGCGGATGGCGAAGCGGAGGCCGGGTTCGAGGGCGATGGGGGTGATGAGCTCGACGGTCATCTCGACGTTGTCGCCGGG
>DASUKL010000119.1:0-4345 GCA_036278755.1 Candidatus Limnocylindrales bacterium
CCGGCCTTACCGCGTCTTCGGGGAGCGGCTGGGCACGGTCCTCCTGCGCGTGCCGGATGCGCTCGTCCGCGACGACGCGGCCCTCGATCGGGTCCTCCGGGCCTGGCCGGCCGACGTGCCGCTGACCTTCGAGTTCCAGCATCCCTCCTGGGACGACGACTGGGTCCACCAGCGGCTCGGTGCGGCCGGTGCGGCCCTCTGCGTGACCGACCTGCCGACCCTCGACGAGCCGCCGCTCATCCGCCTGACCGGGCCCTTCCTCTACCTGCGCCTCCGGCGCGACGACTACGGCCCGGCCGACCTCGAGGCCTGGGCGGCTCGGATCGAACCGTTCCGCAGCGCCGGCCAGGACGTCTACTGCTTCTTCAAGCACGACCCGGTGGGCCACGCCGCTGAGCTGGCCGGTGAGCTCCTGGTGCTCCTCGGTGATCGGCCCGCCCCAGTACCCGGCTGAACGGGCCGAACGGCCCTACCCCCTCAGGAAGGGGGAGCCCATCCTGCGGGCGTGACTAGATCGCTGGCCGTCGCCCACCTGGAGCAGGGCTCGGCTCGCCTCGACGTCCGCCGGGCGCTCCATCTCGATCCCGAGTGGGTCTGCCGGGCCCTGGCCGACCCGGTCTGGCTGGGCCACGAGCTGGCGGCCGGCCGGCCCACGGCGATCGACGCGGGCCCCGACGACGGCCTCGTGCGGCGGATCGAGACGGACCTGGCCCTGCCCCTGGGGGGCGAGGGGCGCGTGGTGACCTTCCGCAAGGCGGCCCTGGTCGACATCGGGGCTGAGGAATCCACGGTCACGGGTTGCCGCTTCGAGGTCGCCTGGCAGGCGGCCTCGTTCGCCCCTCTCTTCCCGGTCTTCGCCGGCCAGCTCGCGGTCGGCCCTGGTGCCCTGCGGCTGCGGGGAGCCTATGCGCCGCCCGGCGGGGCCGTCGGCCTGGTCATCGACCGGGCCATCCTCCACCACGTCGCCTGGCGGACCGCGGGCTGGTTCCTCGATCGGCTCCTCGAGCGGGCCGAGGTCACAGCCCGATGGGATGCCAGACCGTCTTGAGCTCGAGGAAGGCGGCGATCCACTCCGGGCGCTGAGCGGCTCGCTCGTCGAGCCAGTCGAAGCGCTCCGCCGCGCCGCTCGGGGCTCGAGCCACCCGCTTGACGTTCTCCATGGCCGCGATCTGGATCGCAGCCAGCTCGTCCCGGGCCACGCCCCAGGCGTCGAGGGCGTTGACGTCCATGTGGGCCGCCAGGACGGGCACCAGCTCGCGCCGGTAGCCGGTCAGGACATTGACCACGCCGCCTGGCACGTCGCTCGTGGCCAGGACCTCGCCCAGGGTCACGGCCGGCAGCGGCCGGCTCTCGGAGGCGATGACGACCACGGTGTTGCCGCCGACGAGGACCGGGGCCAGGCGCGAGACCAGCCCTAGGAGCGAGGAGGACTCGGGGGCCACGAGGCCCACGACGCCGGTCGGCTCGGGGATCGTGAAGTCGAAGAAGCTGGCCGCCACTGGGTTGACCGTGCCCAAGACCTGGGCGATCTTGTCGGCCCAGCCGGCGTACCAGACCCAACGGTCGATGGCCGCCCCCACCTGCCGCCCGGCAGCCTCGGGGTCCAGGCCCTCCGCGGCCCCGACCTCGGTCGTGAACTGCTCCCGGCGGCCCTCCATCTGCTCGGCCACGCGGTAGAGGATCTGGCCGCGATTCATGGCCGACGCCGCGGACCAGCCGGCCAGCGCACCCCGGGCCGCCCGGACGGCATCGCGGAGGTCCTTCTTGGAGGCCCGCACGGCATTGGCCAGGGGGGTCCCGTCCGGAGCGCGGACCACGTACGAGCGCCCGGACTCGGAGCGCGGGAAGGCGCCGCCGAGGTAGAGCTTGTATGTCTTGCGAACGTCGAGGCGTGCAGCGTCGTCGAGCGCGACAGCCCGCCGCGCGAGGCCGGTCGACGGCACTAGAGCAGACCGACCGGCCATCAGCGGTCCTCCAGGCGGACGTAGGCCAGGAGGCCCTGGAGGCCGCCCTCCCGGCCGAAGCCCGACTCCTTGTAGCCGCCGAAGGGGCTGGTGGGGTCGAACTGGTTGAAGGTGTTGGCCCAGACGACGCCGGCCCGGAGGCGCTTGACCATCATGAGGATGCGGCTGCCCTTCTCGGTCCACACCCCGGCCGACAGTCCATAGGGCGTGTTGTTGGCCTTCTCGATGGCCTCCTCGGGGGTCCGGAAGGTGAGCACCGAGAGGACCGGGCCGAAGATCTCCTCCTGGGCGATGCGGTGGCTCTGGGCCACGTTGGTGAAGAGCGTGGGGCGGAAGAACCAGCCCCGGGCGGGCAGCTCGCAGGCCGGCTGGTAGAGCTCGGCGCCCTCGGCCTGGCCGGCCTCGACCAGCTCCTGGATCTTGGCCAGCTGAGCGGGGTTGTTGATGGCCCCCACGTCGGTGTTCTTGTCGAGTGGGTCGCCCACCCGGAGGGTGGCCAGGCGGTCCTTGAGCTTGTCGATGAGGAGGTCGGCGATGGACTCCTGGACGAGCAGGCGGCTGCCGGCGCAGCAGACCTCGCCCTGGTTGAAGAAGATGCCGCGCACGATGCCCTCCACGGCCTGGTCGAGGGGGGCGTCGTCGAGGACGATGTTGGCGGCCTTGCCGCCCAGCTCCAGGGTGAGGGCCTTGTCGGTGCCGGCCACGGCCCGTCCGATCTCCTTGCCCACGGCCGTCGAGCCAGTGAAGGCGACCTTGTCGACGTCGGGGTGGCTGACCAGGGCCAGGCCGATCTGGCCCGGGCCGGTGACGATGTTGACGACCCCGGGGGGCAGGTCCGCCTGGCGGCAGACGTCGGCGAAGAGGAGCGCGGTGAGGGGCGTCGATGAGGCGGGCTTGAGGACGACCGTGTTGCCGGCGGCCAGGGCCGGGGCGATCTTCCAGGCCAGCATCAGGAGGGGGAAGTTCCAGGGGATGACCTGGGCCGCCACACCCAGGGGCCGGGCCGTGCGGCCGGGGAAGGCGTAGTCGAGCTTGTCGGCCCAGCCGGCGTAGTACCAGAAGTGGGCCGCCACGAGCGGCACGTCGACGTCCCGCGACTCCTTGATCGGCTTGCCCGAGTCGAGGCTCTCGAGGACCGCGAACTCGCGGCTCCGTTCCTGGAGGATGCGGGCGATGCGGAAGAGGTACTTGGCCCGTTCGCGACCGGGCAACTGACCCCAGGACCGGCGGTAGGCCCGACGAGCCACGCCCACGGCGTGGTCGACGTCCTCCACGCCCGCCCGGGCGATCTCCGCCAGCGGCTCTTCGGTGGCCGGGTCGAGGTCGCTGAACCACTGCCCGGAGCGGGGGGCGACCTCCTTGCCGCCCACGAACAGCCCGTAGCGCGACTGGAGGTGGACGATGTCGCGCGACTCTGGAGCGGAGGCGTACTCCCAGGGGATGGCCTGACCGTCGCCCAGGCCCCAGCTGGCCGGACGGTCCGTGCCTGGGCCCACGACCGCCGAGACGGGCGCCGGGACGGGCGTCGGGGCGGCGTCGCTGGTCTTATCGCGCGCCGGCATCCTTGCTCCACCTCATGCGCAGCTGAAGGACGAACGCATCTCGGTGCGCCGTGGGCAGCCGTGGGTAGAGGCGGTCCAGGGCGAAGAGGGCCCGCTCGCAGGGGTCCGCAAGGCGAGCCCGATCCGCCTGGGCCCAGACGCGCTGCTGTCCGATGTGCCGCAGCCAGGCCACCGTCGCCAGCCGATCCTCCGCGGACGTCCGCTGGACGTTGGTGTCCCAGGCGCGGGCTAGCCCTGGATCAGTCGTCGGCCCCACGGACCTTCTCCCAGATCGCTCCAAGATGGAGCAGGTCGACGAACCGCTCGACGTAGGCCACGTCGAGCCCGGGGTTCAGGCGGATCAGATCCCGGCAGTCGCGCAACTGAAGCTCTGAGGTCCCCGCTGACCAGTCCATCTTCGCCAGCAGGAGGTCCTCGAGCGACGAGATCCAGACCTCGCCGAGACGAGCATCGTGGATCCTGACCCGCCGAGCCATCGCGCTGTCGCCCCACGGGTCGCCGGTGCGCAGGATCAGATCGACCTTCCCCAGGCCTTCGCTCGAAAGCACCGACGCCAGAGCACGGGTGGGGTAGATGATCGGATCGGCCACGAGATAGGCGTCAGCGAAGGCCGTCGCGACCAGCCAGTCCCATCGCTCGGGATGCAGGGCCACGACGACGTCGGCATCCATGGTCTGACGCGGTGCCGCGTAGAAGGCCAGAGCCTCGGAGCCGGTGAGGTAGTAGGGAAGGCCAAGGTCCTCCAGGCGGTGGAGGACATCCGCTGTCGTATCGGTGATAGGTCGGTCACGCATCTGAACGGCCATCAGTCGAGGGTGA
>DASUKL010000120.1:0-6206 GCA_036278755.1 Candidatus Limnocylindrales bacterium
GCCCGGATGGCGCCGATGAGGGAGTACTTGTTGAAGCTGGCCCAGCCGCCCATCATCACGCCCACGACGCTGATGCCGCCCACGGCGAAGAAGTAGAGCAGGCCGATGTTGAAGTCCTGGCCGTAGAGCCCCGGAGCAAAGGGCAGGACCATGGCCGTCATGACGATGGCCAGGAAGACGACCACCGGGGCCAGGGTGAAGACCGGGACGTCGGCGGCGGTGGGGGTGAAGTCCTCCTTGGCCAGCACCTTGAGGCCGTGGATGGTGGACTGGAGGGTGCCCCAGGGCCCGACCCGGTTGGGGCCGATGCGCTGGTTCATCAGCGCGATGACCTTCATCTCCAGGTAGATGATGATGAAGGCCATGGGCGGGGCCAGGATGAGGATCAGCGTGGCGGCGATGAGGAAGCGGACGATGCCGATGTTGTCGGCCAGCAGCTGGACGATCCAGGTGGCGATGAAAGGGATGACCCCGAAGGCCGTGCCGGCCAGGATGATGAGGCCGAGAAGGCCCAGGCCGACCAGGGTGGGCAGGACCAGCTTGCCGGCCAGCGAGAGACGGCTCCAGGGGCGGGCGATGACGTTCATCGCGTGCGGCTCACTTGTCGATGCCGCCCATGATCGGATCGAGGCTGGCGAGGATGGCCATGAGGTCGGCGATGAGCGTGCCGGGGACCATCTGGGTGACGGCCTCGAGATTGAAGAAGGACGGGTCGTGGAGGCGCAGCCGGTAGGGCTGGTCCGTGCCATCGCTCATGGCGTAGACGCTGTACTGCCCGCGGGGGCTCTCGATCGAGGCGAATGAGCGCCCCGGCCGGGGCCGCAGGAGGCGCGGCAGCTTGGCCATGATGGGCCCGTCGGGGATCTGCTCCAGGACCTGGTCGATGATGCGCATGCTCTGCTTGATCTCGTCGAGGTGAAGCAGGTAGCGGGCGTAGGAGTCGCCCTCGGTCCGGGTGGGGACCTCGAAGTCGAGCTCAGGGTAGACGCTGTAGGGGTGTGCCCGACGGACGTCGTAGGGCACCCCGGTGGCCCGCAGGGGCGGCCCGGTGACGCAGTTGCGGATGGCCGTCTCGCGATCGAGGACGCCCAGGCCGCGGGTCCGCTTGACGAAGATCTCGTTCTCGTTGAGGAGCCGCATGTTGTCGTCGAGGCGCTTGCCGGCGTGGCCCATCCAGTCGCCCAGGCGGCTCATGAACTCGTGGTTCAGGTCGCCGTTGACGCCGCCGATGCGCATGTAGTTGTAGAGCAGACGCTGGCCGGTCAGGGCGGCCAGCATCTCGGCGATCTCGTCGCGCTCGATGAAGCCGTAGAGGACGGGCGTGATGGCCCCCACGTCGAGGGCCAGCCAGCCGATGTAGAGGCCGTGGCTGAGGATGCGGGTCAGCTCCATGGCCAGCACCCGGATGTACTCGGCCCGCCGTGGTACGCGCAGGTCGAGCAGCTTCTCGGCGGCGTAGACCGGGACCATCTCGCTGAACATCGAGGCGATGTACTCGAGCGGATCGCAGTGACTGATGACCATGTGCCAGTCGCTGTTCTCGCAGATCTTCTCCACGCCCCGGTGGAGGTAGCCCAGGACGGGGTCGAGGTCGACCACGATCTCGTCCTCGATCTTGGTCACCAGCCGCAGCACGCCGTGGGTCGAGGGATGGTGAGGCCCGATGTTGATGAGCATCTCGCCCTCCTGGAGGGCGTAGAACTCGGCCTCCCGCTCGGTCCGCGGGGGGTACGGCGGCACGGCGTCGTAGAGTGTCGCCGGACGCTCGACGAAGACCTCCGGGTCGTCCAGGGAGCGGACGCGCGTCTGTTGGGGGGCGGTCATGCCAGCCCCGAACGATCGCGCCGGGCGGGCGCCCCAGCTACCGCCCCGATGGGCTGGCGCATCTGCTCGACCTCGCGCACGCCCAGGCCCGGCGAGCGCGACGCCTCGTCGGGCAAGGGGAAGTCCTTGCGCAAGGGGAAGCTCTCGTAGTCGGGCGGCATGTAGATGCGACGCAGGTCGCGGTTGCCCTCGAAGATGATGCCGAACATGTCGTAGGCCTCCCGCTCGGCCCACTCGGCGCCCTTCCACAGGAAGGTCGCCGAGCTGACCCGCGGGTCGTCGCGCGGCAGGGGGCCGCAGATGACCCGCAGCCAATCCGGGGTGGCCTCCGACCAGAGGTGGTACACGACCTGGAAGTCGGTCCCGGTGTCCACCCCGCAAAGGTCGGCCAGGACCTCGAAGCGGAGGTCGGGCGCGTCGTGGAGGGCCGTCAGGACATCGGCCACGACGGCCGGCTTGACCCGGATCTCGGTCGTGTCGTGGCGCGCCGTCACAGGGCCATCCAGCCGCTCCCCGAGCGTCGCGGTCAGGCGGCGGGCGAGGGATCGATCCATCCGCGCCGCGGTCCTAGACGCCGGCCGGCACGCTGGGGCCGATCTTGCGCTCGGCCCAGTGGCCGCGCCGCTCCATGATCAGCTGCTGGAGCTTGAGCATGCCGTAGATCAGGCCTTCGGGGCGGGGCGGACAGCCGGGCACGTAGACGTCCACCGGCATGACCCGATCGATGCCTTGGACGGTGGCGTAGGAGCGCTTGTAGCGGCCGCCGGAGCAGGTGCAATCGCCCATCGCCACGCACCACTTGGGCTCCGGCATCTGCTCCCACAGGCGGACCAGGGGCCCGGCCATCTTGGTCGTCAGGGTGCCGGCCACGATGAGCACGTCCGACTGGCGCGGGCTGGCCCGGAAGGGGAACATCCCGAAGCGGTCCATGTCATTCACGCTTGTGGCCGAGGACATCATCTCCATGGCGCAGCAGGCCAGGCCGGAGAGGAGCGGCCAGAGGCTGTTGAGGCGGATGAGGTCGAGGACGTAGTCGGCCTTGGTGGGGATGACCTCCAGGGCTCCCGACCAGCGGGCGTTGTCGGTCGGGTCGCCGTGGGCCTCGAGGAGGCCAAGATGCGTGACGGCCGGCACCTCGCCGCCGCCGTAGGCGTTCGGATCGGCCGGGGTCCAGACCTCGTTGGGCACGATGATCGGCTCGGCCACCTCGCTCTGCGGCCGGGTGGCGGGCAACGTGGCCGTGGCTGCTCCTGAGCCCTTCGAGGCTGCCGAAGCCGAGGCCGTTCCTGCGGTCGGGCCCGAAGCGCCCTGGTCGGGGTCGGCCGGCCCGCCGTCGCGGGGTCGCTTCACTGGCGCCATGCCAGGACCCCCTTCCGCCAGGCATACCCCAGCCCGACCATGAGGATGAGGACGAAGACGAGCACCGTCACGAGCCCGGTCAGGCCCAGGCCGCTGAAGGCCAGGGCCCACAGGAAGATGAACACGACCTCGATGTCGAAGGCCACGAAGAGCAGGGCGTAGATGTAGAACGGCAGCCCGAAGCGGCCCCAGGTGTCGCCGTAAGTGTCGATGCCCGACTCATAGGGCAGGCCCTTGTGCCGGTCGCCCTTGTTGCGATGGCTGATGAGCCACGAGGCGCCGATGGTCAGGAACACGAAGGACGTGCCGGCGAAGGCGAAGCCGATCACGTACCAGAGTCCGGTCAAGCTGCCTCTCTCTCGAAGACGGTTGTGGGCGGAGGACGGGGGCGCGACGTGCAGGAGGCGCGCCGAGAGGATGCCCGGTCCTCAGGCCATTCTAGCGCCGACGAGCAGGGCCAGCCCCGGCCCGACGAGGCTGTGCCCACCGAGCACGATGGGTACGGCCGAGGACGCCGCCGACGCGGTGAGGGCGCGCAGCCAGGGGTCGGTCACGGCCTCCGGCCGGAGGAGGTCCGAGGCGTAGCGATCCTCCGGGTCCGGCCAACGGCGCTCGTCCGCGCCCAGGCGATCGGCCAGGAAGACGCGGGAGTCGATGATGGCCGCATCCGCCAGCTCGGCCACGGCGGCAGCCAGGGCGCTGGGGCCGCCACGGGCCTCGAGGAGCCGGCCGAGGACGGAACGCGGATGTCGAGCGGGGTGCGTCGCCTGCCCCCGCGCGGCTGGCGGGGATGCGGCGCTGCGGGGGTCGGCCTGGGCCAGGGGCGAGGAGGCTCGCAGGCCGCGCTCCTCGGACAGGAACCTGATGCGACAGGCGGCCGTCCGCTCCAGGACGGCCAGGCCGCGCGACGAGGCCCGCCCGGCCACCAGGAGCTCGGCGCGGGGATCGGCCAGCACGGCTCGCAGCTCGGCCAGGTGGGGCACGGCCAGGGTGCCGGTCCAGGGCCGCAGGACGGCCGGCGGCCGGGGCAGCAGGCCCAGCAGGGCCAGGTCGAGGGGACTGTCGATGTCGGCCGCCAGGCGCTCGCGGCCGGGCAGCTCGCGGACCTCCACCCCGGCCCGCTCGGCCAGCCAGCGGGGCAGGGCGTTGTCACCGGGCAGGACCGGCAGCCCGGCCAGGGTCTCCGCGGCCCGCGCGATGGCGCAGACGTCGGACGAGTAGCGGTTGTTGGTCAGGGCCTGGGGGGCGGGACCGGCCGCGGCTGCCACGAGCCGGCGGGCGTCGGCCAGCCGCAGGCGGGGCACCGAGCCGGCGCCCAGGACGACGAGGCCGTCCGCCGGGGGGAGCGCCGCGGCGACCTCTGCCAGGCGCTGCCCGAAGCTCGCCCCGACGGGCCGGCGATCGATCCGCACCGCAGCCGCGCCGGCGCGCCGGAAGCGCTCCGCGTGGGCCGCGGCCAGGGCGTCGCGAGCGGCCGCGAGCGTGGCGCTCAGCGGCCCGGCGCTGCTGTCCCGCTCGACGCTGCCGTCCGGCCCGGCGCTGCCGTCCGGCCCGACGACGCTCGGTGGCCGCACGCTGCCAGCCGGCTTGCTTGCCAAGGGGCCGTCCTCCTTCGCGGCGGCCGGGTGGAAGATGATGACGGTGACCTCGCCCATCGGCGGCGAGTCTACGGTGCCGCTCCGAGGAGGCCGCCCTGCCCACTCGTCATCCCGTGCGCGCCTACATCGGCCTGGGGGCCAACCTGGGTGACGCTCCAGCCACCCTGACCGCCGCGGTCCACGCCCTGGCCGCCCTGCCCGGGGCAGGCCTGCGGGGCGTCTCCTCGCTCTACGGCAGCAGGCCCGTGGGCGTCCTCGACCAGCCCGACTTCCACAACGCCGTGGTCGCCCTCGACGTGCCCCGCGGCCCCGAGCCGCGGACCGGGGCGTTGGCCCTGCTGACCGCCCTCAAGAGCCTCGAACTGGCCTTCGGGCGTCAGCCTCGTCGGCGATGGGGCGAGCGCGAGCTGGACCTCGACCTGCTCGTTTTCGGGCGTCGGCGGATCGTCGTCGAGGACGGGCCCTTGCCCCTCGTGGTGCCCCATCCTCGGTCCGCCGAGCGGCTCTTCGTGCTGGCCCCCCTGGCCGAGCTGGTGCCGGGCCTCGTCCCGCCGGGCTGGACCATGACCGTGGGCCGCGCCGCCCGCCAGGCTCGGACGGCCGAGGCGCCCGACGCCGTACGCCGCATCGCCGCATGGGACGCCGCGACCCGTACCTGGCGGCCACGTCCGCCCGCCTGACGTTTTCAGGCTCCTTCCTCCGTCTTCCCACGACCTCTCGAGCCCCCGAGCCTCCGAGCACCGACGCCCGAGCGGGACCTCTCGAACACCGAAGCCCCCCGAGCTCCCGCGCACCCGAGCCCCCGAGCCCCCGAGCCGCCGAGCCGCCGAGCCCCAGCACCGACTCCCGAGTCCGCCCTGCGTCCTGGCCCTCGATCGTGCCTCCGGCGCCCAGCCTTGGCCAAACAGTGTCGCTTCCGCACCCTTATGCCCAGGCCCCTCGACGACCACGACCTCTTGGCCACGCTCGAGCCGTCCTTGAGGCCGAGATCGGCGTGGATCCTGGCCATACCCTTCTCCCAGCGCGCGTATGGCCACCGTCGAGGCCGATCTGGACGATCAGGAGGCGACGACCTCGGCCCGGCCAGGCATAACGCTGCGGATTCGGACGTGTTTGGCCAGGACTGGGGCCTTCGGGACCCTCAAGCTCGGGCGCGGCCCGGATAAGACGCCGCCAGCGGCGTGTTTGGCCCATCGCGCCGCGAGTCTGGCGGCCTCCGGAGGTGCCGGACGCCAGGGCGACCCGGATGACGCCCCCGCCCAGGGACCCTCCGGCCGGATGACGCTCCAGCCGGATGACGCTCCAGCCGGATGACGCTCCGGCCGGATGACGGTTCGGTTCGGACTCATCTGGCCACGCCCGGCCTGAACCTCAGAGCCGGACGGCGGGCGGGCGCTCCCGATCGAACATGTGGACCGTGTCCAC
>DASUKL010000121.1:0-2907 GCA_036278755.1 Candidatus Limnocylindrales bacterium
CACCACCGATGCCCGACGCCGCACCATCGCCAGCCCCGCCTGCGCTGGCCGAGACTATCAGCGGCCGCCGCCGCTACGTCTCCGATCTCCGGCTGCCGGGCATGCTCCATGGTCGTGTCCTGCGGCCGCCCGTGCCCGGGGCGACCCTCCGCTCGGTCGATCTGCGGGCGGCCCTGGCCCAGCCCAGCCTCATCGTCGCTGCCGAGCAGGACTTCGTGGGCGTCGCGGCCGCCGATCCAGCCACGGCCGAGCGGGCCCTGGCTGCCGTGGAGGCCACCTGGGACGTCCCGGACCTGCCGTCCGAGGCCGACCTGGAGGCGTACCTGCGGACCCATCCCATCGAGCAGGAGGGCTGGGGCGGCACCCTGGACGAGTCGAGCGGCGACGTGGAGGCTGCCCTGGCTGGCAGCACCGTGCGCCACGAGGCCACGTACACGACCGCCTACGTGGCCCACGTGCCGGCGGAGACGCGCTGTGCCCTGGCCGAGTGGCGGGACGGCCGCCTCTCGGTGTGGGTCGGGACGCAGGTGCCTTTCGGCGTGCGGGCCGGGCTGGCTCAGGCCTTCGGGCTGGCGATCGAGGACGTGCGGGTCGTGGCCGGGCCCACCGGCTCAGCCTTCGGCGGCAAGGCCGATGCGGGCGTGGCCGTGGAGGCCGCCCGCTTGGCCCAGGCCGCGGGCCGCCCGGTGCGGGTGAAGTGGAGCCGCGAGGAGGAGTTCCGGGCCGGCTACCTGCGGCCCGCGGCGGTCATCGACGTGCGGGCCGGGCTCGGGGCTCAGGGCGACCTCGCGGCCTGGTCGATGACGACCTTCAACGCCGGGCCGAACGCCCTGGCCGGTCCCTACGCCGCCGGGGCCTTCGCGCTGCGCTTCCAGCCGACCGCCCGACCCCTGCCCCAGGGCGCCTACCGGGCCCTGGCGGCCACGGCCAACACGTTCGCCCGGGAGTCGCATCTCGACGAGCTGGCCCGGCGGGCCGGCCAGGACCCGCTCGCGTTCCGCCTCCGGCACCTGGCCGACGAGCGGCTGGCGGCCGTCCTGCGGGCGGCGGCCGATCAGGTCGGCTGGGGTCGTCCTGACGCACGGCCACAGGGCATGGGCCTGGGTCTGGCCTGCGGCCTGGAGAAGGGCGGCCGGGTGGCGACCGTGGCCCAGGTCCGTGCCGCGCCCGGGGAGCGGCTCGAGCTCGTCCGCCTCGTCACGGCCATCGAGTGCGGGGCCATCGTGGAGCCTGCGGCCCTCCGCAGCCAGGTCGAAGGCGGGACGGTCATGGCCCTTGGCCCGGCCCTCGGCGAGGTCATCCACTTCACCGCCGGGCGCATCACGAACGCTCGTCTAGCCGACTATGCCGTGCCGCGCTTCGTCGCCCTGCCGCGCATCGAGGTCGTCCTCCTCGACCGGCCCGACCTGCCCTCTGCGGGCGCCGGCGAGGTGCCACTCATCAGCGTCGCCCCGGCCATCGCCAACGCTATCCGCGATGCCTGCGGCCTGCGGCTGACCGCCTTGCCGCTCGTCCCCGACGGGGTCGTGGCGCCCGGGACCTAACTGGGACCCGGCGCCGCCTTGGCCGCGGCCAAGGCGGCCGCCAGTCCGTCCCGCACGGCGCTCCAGTCGCCCGCCGCCAGCCGCTGGGGGGTGAAGATGTCCGGGCCGATGCCCATGCCCGCCGCGCCGGCGGCGAACCAGGATCGGATCGTATCGGGGTCGGAGGGGCAGCCGGTGGGCACGATGCGGGCCCAGGGGAGGGGTCCCAGGATCGAGCGCAGCCAGGCCGGGCCGTCCACGGCGGCCTGGGGGAAGAGCTTGATGAGCTCGCAGCCCAGGGCCTCGGCGTCGGAGACCTCGGTGGCCGTGAAGGCGCCGGGGAGGTAGGGGACGCGGCGGCGGTTGCAGAGCTCGGCGACCTCGCGGCTGAGGGTCGGGGCGACGATGAACTCGGCTCCTTCGGCCACGAAGATGGCGGCCGTGGGCCCGTCGAGGATCGTGCCGGCGCCCAGGATGAGTTCGGGGCGGCCCTCCCGGACGTGCTCGATGAGGGCCCGGAAGACGGCCAGGGCCCGATCGCCGCGGTTCGTGTATTCGACGACCCGCAGGCCGGCCTCGGCGCACGCATCGAGGACGGCCACCCCCGTGGCCACGTCCTGGGTGTTGAAGATGGGCACGACCCGCTGCCCCAATGTGGCCTCGATGACGGCCGTCCGGCTCAGCCTGGTCATATCCGCTCCCTTTCCCTGTCCATCGGTCCTACCGCCTTGGTACCGGCCGCCCGGACGCCCAAAGTACGGCTTGCCCCAGTCTGTCCCTCACGGCACCATCGGACACGCGAGTCGCACCGACCGCACCACACCGGCCCTGGTCGGAGCGAGGTGGTCGGCACAGCCCAGGACGATACCGCGAGGGACAGTGAACGACATGGCTTCGATGGCAGTGAACGAGATCGGCCCGATGCTCACGGCGAGTGAGGTGGCCGAGATGCTCCACCTGCACGTCAACACCGTGAAGCGGCTGGGCGACCGGGGCGAGTTGCCCTTCTACCGCGTGTGCAAGCGCGGCGATCGGCGCTTCCGCTACGACGACGTGATCGCCTTCCTCGGCCGCAACCGCTGATACCGCCGTCACACCGCCGGCCGTCGGGCCGGTCTGCTTCCGCCTGACGCCGCCGGAACCCCTCCTCCCGGCGGCGTTCGGCTGTCCGGGGCCAGCGGGCGCCGGCGTGGGACGGCTTTGCCTCCGGCCTCAACCTTCGCCCAGGGCGGCCTCGAAGATGCCCAGGGCTTCCTCCAGCTCGGGCGGGCTGACGTCGATGGGCGGGATCCAGCGGATGACGTTGTGGGCCGGCCCGCAGGTCAGCAGGAGCAGGCCCCGATCCGCCGCCGCGGCGATGATCCGGTCGCCCCGCCCGCCATCG
>DASUKL010000122.1:0-20116 GCA_036278755.1 Candidatus Limnocylindrales bacterium
CGATGACGCGGGTCGGGAACTGGCGCGAAACCCAGTCCATGCAGCGGTCCTCCTCAGGGGTCCTGCTTCGAAGCCTGCGTCGCCCCGGGGGCGGGCGTCGTCAGCTCGGCCTTGAAGCTTGCCACGAAGAGGGTGGCCAGCGCTAGGGGTCCGGTCGAGATGGCGAGCTAGGACGCCGACCGGCCTGCGCGCGTGGCTCGGGCGAGGTCGGCGACGCGGTCGATCCAGCGATCGAGGAAGGCGGGCACGTCCGCCTCGAGGACGACCTCGGCGTTGGCCGGTCGGCCCCAGTGGTGGCGCCAGTCGGCCACCGTCTGGCCGCTCGTCAGCTGGCCGGCCGTCTCCACGTCGACGGTCACGGCCTCGGAGCGCTTGACCAGGTCGGGGTGGACCGCGCCGGCCAGGGCCAGGGGATCGTGGACATGGGCGCCGTAGAAGCCGTCGTACTGAGCATGGAACTCGAAGTAGAAGCGGAGGGCCTCATCGATGCAGCCGAGGAGGGGGTCGTCGTCGGGCCGGGCGCCGGCCTTGGCCCACAGGCGCTCGAGGTGGTCGGGGGTCAGGATGGCGGTCTCGGTCACGTCGAGCCCGAAGCAGAGCGGGAGGCGATAGGGCTCGGGCTCGTCAGGCTCCGGGCTCGGGCTCGGGCTCGGGCTCGGGCTCGGGCTGGCGCTTGGGCCTGAAGGGTCGGGCGTGGCCTCGGGCGTCAACGGCCTGAGGTGGTCGGGGCTGAAGGCGTCGAATACGACGCGGGCGGCCTCGGGATCGACGGCCACGTTCCATTCCGAGACCGGGGTCGTGTTGCCGGGCGTGCGATAGGCGCCGCCCATGAGGACGAGCCGGCGCAGGAGGTTCGGGAAGGCGGGCTCGCGGAGGCAGGCCAGGGCCACGTTGGTCAGCGGCCCGGTGGCCACGAGGGTGATGCGGCCGGGGTGGCGCCGCGCTTCCTCGACGAGCAGGTCGGCGGCGGCCCGAGGGCTCAGCGGCCCTTCGGCGGGCGGTGGATCGGCGTAGCCGAGCCCGCGCGGGCCGTGCGTCTCGGGCGTCGTCCGCAATGGACGGAGGAGGGGCCGCTCCGCGCCGAGGGCGACCTCCACGTCGCCGCGCCCGGCCAGGGCCAGCACGGCGGCCGTGTTGCGGGCCACGTTCTGGGCATCGATGTTGCCGGCCACGCAGGTCGCGGCCAGGAGCTCGATCTCCGGCGCGCCGGCGGCGTAGAGGAGGGCCAGGGCGTCGTCGATGCCGGTGTCGACGTCGAGGATGACGGGGAGGGGATCCATGCCCTGGAGATGCTAGCGAGTCGCGTCCCTCGGGGCTGCGCGGCCGGGTCCCCGCGCCGTCCTTCGAGGCGCCCTGAGCGCAGGAGGGCGGCCCGGGGCCCGAGGCTTGTGGCCTGCCGAGGCCCGCGGGAGTCGTCGGATGCATGCGCCGGCCGCAAGCACGCGCCGAGCGAGCGTCCCCAAGGCCCTTGTGATCCAGCTCCCCCAGGCGCCGGTCATCAGGCGCATGCGGAACGAGCGAGGGGTCACGGGGGGCCACGGACGGCCCACGAGCGCCGAGCGAGGGGCCCCAAGCTGACAAGGAGACGTTCCGGCGCTGGCTCGACCAGTACCATGCATGGGTGGAGGCGACCGCAGGACCCATCCTCGAACTCGGGGCCCTCCTGCTCGTGGCGGCGGGGGCGGGGTGGGTAGCGCGGCGTGTAGGACTGCCGGCCATCGTCGGGTACCTCGTCATCGGGCTTGGCGTCAGCCCCTTCACCCCGGGCTTCGTCGCGGAGCGACACCAGCTGGAACTGATGGCCGACCTGGGCGTCGTCCTCCTCCTCTTCGAGGTCGGCATCGAGGTCGACCTCATCCGCCTTCGCCACGAGCAGCGTGGCCTCGTCTGGGCCGCTCCCCTCCAGGTGCTCATCTCGGCCGCGATCGCCGGCGGCGGGGCGATGGCCATGGGCCTGCCTGCGTTCGGGGCGGCCATCGTGGGCCTATCCGTGGCGATCTCCTCGGGGGTCGTCGTCGTCAACATCACGCGCAGTGCCCGGCGCACCACCGATCCTCAGACCGAGCATGCCCTGCTGGGCTGGAGCGTCGTCCAGGACGTGACCGGCGTGGCCGTCTCGGCCGTGGTCCTGGCCATGGCCGGCATCGGCGGTCGGCCCCTGCCCATCGCCCTGGCCGGGCTCGTCGTCTTCGCCATCCTGGCCGTGATCGTGGCCTGGCTCCTGCCCCGGGCCCTCGTCGGCGTCCGCGAGCAGGCCGACACCTTCCTCATCGTCTCCGTGGCCACCGGCCTCGTCGTGGCCGGCCTTGGCTCGGTGGCGTTCGGCGTGCCGCTGGCCCTGGCCGCGTTCGTCGGCGGCCTGGCCATCGTCGAGGGACCGGCCACGGCCGAGGCCCGCCGCCGCCTGCGGCCCTTCCGTGACCTCTTCGCGGTGCTCTTCTTCGTGGCCATCGGGACCCTCATCGACCCCGGCGCGCTGGTGGACGGCTGGCGCTGGCTGGCCCTGGCCTTGGTCACCCTGGTCGTGGGCAAGATCCTCGTGACCTACGTCCTCACCCGGGCCGCGGGCCTGGATGCTCACCCCTGGCAGATGGCCCTGGGCCTCGGCCAGCTGGGTGAGTTCGGCTACGTGCTGGCCGGCGTGGCCATCACGGCCGGGCTGTTCGGCGAGGAGGTCCGCTCGGCCATCCTGGCCGCGGTGGCCATCTCGATCGTCATCTCCACGGTCCTCGTCCGGGTGGTCAGGGAGAAGCCGGCAGCGACCGAGGGGATGGGGGCCGCTGCGGTCGAGGGCTGATGGGCCTCCTGCGCCGGGTCCTGGGCCGGCGCGTCCTAGCCCTCGATGAGGCCGAGCTCGCAGCGCTCTTCGCCAACCACGCCCGGGCCGTGATCGACGTGGGCACGGGCAACGGGCGCCCGATCCTCCTCCGCGCCGCCGCGGAGCCGACGACCCTGGCCCTGGGGATCGACGCCGACGCTGCCGCCATGGCCGAAGCGTCGCGCCGGGCCGCCCGAAGCCCGACCAAGGGCGGCCTGCCGAACGCCCTCTTCCTCGTCGCCGCGGTCGAGACCCTGCCCGAGCCGCTGGGCCATCGCTTCGACGAGGTGACGGTGCTCTTTCCCTGGGGCTCGCTCCTGCGCGGCATCGTGGCCGCGGAACCCGCGCTCCTAGGCGGGTTGGTGGATCTTCTGACGGCCGATGGTCGGCTGACGATCATGCTCTCCCTGACCGAGCACGACGCTGGCCTGGGGGGCGTGCCGACCTCGCTGGATCGTGACGCCCTGGGACCCCTGACGAGCGCGGCTGCGGCGGCCGGTCTGGACGTCGTCGGATGTCGCCTGGCGACCCGCGACGAGGTCCTGGCCACGGGCTCCTCATGGGCCAAGCGCATCCGGGCCGGCACGCCCGCCCGCCCTGCCTGGCTCGTCCGCGCCGTCAAGCCGGGGATCTCGGACCTCACCAGCCATCCGGCAGCCCCCGTCCGGCAGCGCTCGTCAGGCGACCGATAGACTCCCATCGTGCCCACCGTCGCCGAGCCCGGACCCGCCGCCCTGACGGGCCTGGCGGCAGCGCCGCTCCCGCCGGGAGCCACGATCGGGATCCTGGGCGGCGGCCAGCTGGGCCGGCTCATGGCCATCGCCGCGCGTCGTTTCGGCTACCGCAGCCTGGCCCTCGATCCCGACCCTGAAGCTCCGGCCGCCGGCGTCGTCGAGCGCCTCATCGTCGCCTCGTACGCCGATCGCGAGGCCGCCTTCGCGCTGGCCGATGGCAGCGACGTCGTGACCTACGAGCTCGAACACGTCGACGCCGACGTCGTGGCCGCCCTGGCCGCTGACCACGCTGTGCGGCCCGGCCTGGCCGCCCTTCGAGCGACCCAGGACCGGCTGGCCGAGCGGCGCTTCCTGGTGGGCCAAGGAGCCGGTCTGGCCGCCTGGCACGCGGTCCACGATCTGGACGACCTGCGGTCGGGCGTGGCGGACCTCGGTCTGCCGTGCCGGCTGAAGGCCGCCTTCGGCGGGTACGACGGGCGCTCCCAGCTCCGACTGACCAGCCCTGATGCCCTCCCGGCCGCCTTCGCGACCCTTGGCGGCGGAGCGCGGCCGCTCCTCCTGGAGCGCGAGATCGCCTTCGCCGCGGAACTGTCGGTCGTCTGCGCCCGCGGCCTCGACAGCGCCACCCGGCCCTTCCCCGTGGCCCGCAACCGCCACGACGAGGGGATCCTCGTCGAGTCCGTGGTGCCCGCTGGCATCCCCACTTCGGTGGCCGAGGCGGCTCAGGCCCTGGCGGCCCAGCTGGCCGAAGCGCTTGGGCTGGTCGGGCTGCTGACGGTCGAACTCTTCCTCCTCCCCGACGGCGAGCTGCTCGTCAACGAGCTCGCGCCGCGGGTCCACAACAGCGGCCATTGGACCCTGGACGCTTGCGCCACGAGCCAGTTCGAGCAGCACGTCCGGGCCATCAGCGGCCTGCCCCTGGGGCCGGTCGAGATGACGGCCCCGGCCGCGGCGATGGTCAACCTCCTGGGGTCTGGCGCCGCTCGCCCGGCACGGCTCGAGGGTCTGGCGGCGGCCCTCGCCGACCCCGATGTCCGGATCACCCTCTACGACAAGCGGCGGGTCTTCGAGCGGCGCAAGATGGGCCACCTCACGGCCCTCGCCACGGGGCCGGAGGAGGCGCTGGCGCGAGCCAGGGCGGCCGCCCGCCTGCTCAGCTGGGGCGACTCTTCGTCATCGACGGGCTGAGCCTCATCGTCGGGGCCGGCGGCGGGCCGCAGGCTACGATACGGGGGCTCAGCCCACGATCCGAGGAGTCCCAGGCGCATGACCTCCCAGCCGACCGCTGCCCCTCATCCCGTGACCGTCATCCCGGGCGACGGGGTGGGGCCGGAGATCGTGGCCGCGGCCCGGCGGGTCGTCGATGCCACCGGCGTTCGCATCGCCTGGGAGGACGCCCTCTGCGGGGCCGCCGTCTTCCGGGCCGGCGACAGCAGCGGCGTGCCGGCCGATACGCGAGCTTCCATCGAGCGGACCTGCGTCGTGCTCAAGGGACCCCTCGAGACGCCAGTCGGCTTCGGGGAGAAGAGCGCCAACGTCACCCTCCGCAAGCTGTTCGAGACCTACGCCAACGTCCGTCCCGCCCGGGAGTTGCCCGGGGTGCCCACCCGCTACCGGGGCGAGGGCGTGGACATGGTCATCGTCCGCGAGAACATCGAGGACCTCTACGCCGGGATCGAGCACCTCGAGACGCCTGACGTGGGCCAGTGCCTGAAGATCATCAGCCGCAAGGGCTCGGAGAAGGTCATCCGCTACGCCTTCGAGCTGGCCAGGCGGGAGGGGCGCAGCAAGGTCACCTGCGCCACCAAGGCCAACATCATGAAGCTCACCGAGGGCCTCTTCAAACGCGTCTTCGAGGAGCTGGCCCAGGAGTACCCGGGCATCGAGGCCCAGCACCTCATCATCGACAACGCGGCCCATCAGCTGGTCAAGGAGCCGGCCCAGTTCGACGTCGTCGTCACGACCAACCTCAATGGCGACATCATCAGCGACCTGGCCTCGGGCCTCGTGGGCGGGCTGGGCTTCGCGGCCTCCGGCAACTACGGCGACCGGGTGGCCATCTTCGAGGCGGTCCACGGCTCGGCCCCCAAGTACGCCGGGAAGGACGTCATCAACCCCACCGCGATCATCCTCTCGGCGGCCATGATGCTGCGCCACCTGGGCGAGTCCTCCGCCGCGCAGCAGGTCGAGGACGCGGTCTTCGTGACCCTCGAGTCAGGCGCGGCGGTGACCCAGGACCTGGCCCGCCAGTCGGGCGGCGATGTGGAGCAGGCGGCCTCCACGACCCGCTTCACCGACACGATCATCGAGAACCTGGGCCGCCGCCCGAAGGCCGAGCTGGGTCGGCCGCGGACGCCCGACCCGGAGGCCCGACCGCTGCCGCGCTGGGATTACTCCCGAGCCCACTACGCCGCCATCGCCCGCCGCCAGGTGGGCGTGGACGTCATGGTCGAGTCCGACCTGCCGATCGACGAGCTGGGCCCCAGCCTCGCCGCCTGCGCTGAAGCCGGCGCCGGAGCCGTTGGGGGGTCCGGCCTGCGCCTCGATTCGGTGGCCGCGCGAGGAACGAAGATCTACCCCGGTGAGGCCGTGGGCGACACGGTCCGCTGGTACACCGGCCGGTTCGTGGCCCCGGACGGCGAGGAGCCCTCGGAGGCCCAGGTGCTGGCCCTCCTGGGCCGGGTCGCCGAGCGCCACCACTGGACCCAGGTGGAGCGGCTCCAGACGTTCGACGGCGAGCCCGGCTACACGAAGGCCCAGGGCGAGTGAGCGAGGGCGCTGGGGGAGCGGGCTCGGGCGAGGGTGGGGGGATGATGGGTTCGGGCGCCGGAGGGTCGAGCGAGGCCACCCGGGCGCCGCTGGTCGGGATCGTCGGCGGCAGCCGCAGCGACTTCCCGGTCCTAGAGGCCGCGGCGGCCCTCCTGGGCGAGCTGGGGGTGCCCTGCGAGCTGCGCGTCGTCTCGGCCCACCGCACGCCGGATCTCCTCTTCCGCTACGCCGAGACGGCCGTCGATCGGGGCCTGCGAGTCATCGTCGCCGGGGCCGGTGGGGCGGCTCATCTGCCGGGCATGCTGGCGGCCAAGACCACGCTGCCGGTCATCGGCGTGCCCATCCCCACCAAGCACCTGGGCGGTCTCGACTCGCTGCTCTCCATCGTCCAGATGCCACGCGGCATCCCGGTGGCCACGGTGGCCATCGGCGGGGCGGAGAACGCGGCCCTCCTGGCGGCCGGGATCCTGGCCCTGGGCGACGCGACCCTGTCCCGGCGTCTGGCGGCCTGGCGGGCCGCTCAGGCAGAGACGGTCCTGGGCGACGTCTCCAACGAGGCGCCGCTCGAGTCCTGAGCCGAGGCGGTCGCCGGCGCCGGGAGTGCGTCGTTGGCCTCGCGGACGGCCATCGCCGCGTCGAGGCGCTCGATGAACGGGCGCGCCTCGAGCTGCACGAAGATGTCCCGCGCGGCCGCGGCGACCGCTGGCAGGTCCGGGGCGGAGGCCGGCAGCAGCTGGATCATGTCGAGCGCGGCGAGGGCCTGGTTAAAGGTGGCGCCGAGGTCGCGCCACTCGCGCAGCGCGTCCCTGTAGGCGGCCAGGGCCTCATCGCGACGGCCGTCGAGGGCGGCGAGCCCAGCCAGCACCGTGCGCCGGTAGGCGTGAAAACCCTGACCGTGGGACCCGCTCGCGTCGAACCGCTCGAGGGCTTCTCGCGCGCCGTCCGGATTCCTTGCCCACAGGGCGGCCCGCGCGGCATTGAGAAAATGGCCGGGTTGGTAGGCGCTCGCCTGGGCGGCATGGAACCATGACTCAAAGGCCTGATGGAGGTCGCCCGTGGCCAGCGACCGGAGCCCACGCATCGACTCGATCGTCTGGGTCGTCTGCATATCGTTGAGCCCGGCCACGAGCTTTCCCACCTCCGCCTCGACCTCATCCGTGGGCTCTCCCCGGAGGGCCATGTAGCGGACCAGGTTCGTGAGAACGTTCGCTCGGTCGGTGCCTTCGAAGTCGTCCGCGTCGGCGTCCAGGGCCGCGATCGCCCAGGCCCAGTCGCCGGTTTCCTCGGCTGATTCCGTGGAGTTCATCAGCAGCGTCGCGCCCATGTGGCGCTGTCCCAGGCGGCGCGCCTCCTCGAGGCCTGCCCGACCCAGGGCCAGGGCCTGTCGGGGATCGATACCGCCCATCAGCGAACTCTCATTGATGTAGCCGCGGAGCATCGTGGCGGTCAGGCCCTGCTGCTCGGCCAGGCGACGACCGCCGGCGATCAACGCCAGGGCCTCCTGGAGACGAGCCAGCATGCCGAGGGCGAGGCCCTTGGTGATCAACGTCTCGGCGACGATCTCGAAGTCGCCCGCGTGCTCGGCCGCCGGGAGGATCTGGTCGGCCACCCGGATCGCAGCCTCAGAGTCGTCGGCGAAGAAGTAGGCGCGGGCGAGCTGCGACCGGACGAGGAGGTCGGCAGGGCCGAGCGCTTCGCCACCGATCGCCAGCGGCTCGAGGAGCCGGACCGACTCGTCCGGCCGGGCGAGGCTGGTCAGGAGGCTCGCGAGCGATGCGGCCGCACGCGACGTTGCCGGCGGATCCTCGAGTTCGCGGGCCGCCTCGACGGCCCGCCTGAGGAGCGTCTCGGCATGCTCGTTGCGCCCGGCCGTCAGGGCCGCGTTCCCGGCGGCGAGGAGCAGCTCGGCCGTATCGGTCGGGTCCGTCGTGACGTCCAGGGCCTGCTCGAGGAAGATCATCGCCTGGGCATGGGATCCGAGCGCAGCCGCCCGCTCGGCGGCGCCCCGCAAGGCGAGCCGAGCCTGGACCGCCAGCGCATCCGCTTCCGGGCCCTGTGGGCTCTCGCGGTGCGCGGCCAGGTAGTGGGCGGCCAGCGCGCCGGCCAGCTCGTCGTCGCCCAGCGACTCGAAGTAGCGGGCTGCGGCAAGATGCTTCATCCGGCGGTCGCGGCGGGCCAGCGTGCCGTAGGCGACTTCCCGGATGAGCGCCTGGACGAACGCGTACTGGCCCCGCTCGCTGGACGACGAATCGGTCTCCACTGTGAGGAGTTCGCGTGCGACCAGCCTGTCGAGGCGAACCCGGAGCTCATCCTCGGGCCGCCCGCTGACCTCCGAGAGCGCCTCGCTCGGGAAGCTCTGGCCGAGGACGGCGGCGTCCTGGAGGAGCGAGCGGTCGAGCGGGTCGAGCCCATCGAGACGGGCCGCGATGAGCGCCTGAAGGGTCTCGGGAACAGCCAGGTCGGACAGGTCGCCGCTCGGTCGATAGCCGACCTCGTCCTCGACGAGTCGCCCGTCCGCGACCAGCATGCGAACGGTCTCGACCGCATAGAGCGGGATCCCGTCGGCCCGTTCGATGATCCGGGCGACCGCCCGTTCCGGCAGACCCGGGGCCAGCCCGGCGAGCAACTCCCGCATGGCCTCATCGGGCAGCGGTTCGAGCGACAGCGTGACCGAGTTCCGCCGTCCGGCGCCCCAATCCGGCCGCCGCTCGAGGAGCTCGGGTCGGGAGAGGGCGATGACGAAGATCGGCACACCCCGCGACCACTCGAGCAGGTGGTCGATGAAGTCGAGGAGCCCGGCATCCGCCCATTGCAGGTCCTCGAAGGTCAAGATCATGGTCCGGCCCGCGGCGCCGCGCTCGAGGAAGAGCCGCCAGGCCGCAAAGAGCTCGTCCCGGCCCCCCGCTGGCGCCGGCTCCAGGCCCAGGAGGGCAAGGAGCGCCGGCTCGATGGTCTGGCGTTCCCCCGGGTCGGGGACCCGCTGGTCGAGCGTCTCAGCGATCTTCGCTCGGGTCGTGGCCTCGTCGTCGCCCTCGGCCAGGCCGGTGCGCTGGCGGACGATCTCGCCCAGGGCCCAGAACGTCACCCCCTCGCCGTAGGCCGGCGAGCGGCCCGTATTGGACACGACCTGCTCGACGATGCCGTCGACATACTTCTGGAGCTCCCAGGCGAGGCGGCTCTTGCCGATGCCGGCCTGGCCGATGATGGTGACGAGACGCGGCCGCCGCTCGCGGCCCGTGGCGTGGAAGAAGTCCTTGAGCAGGCGCAGCTCGATGTCGCGGCCGACGAAGGGCGGCTCGATGCGGTCCGAACGGCCACGACCGCCGCGCTCGGCCACGACGCGGAGGGCCCGGAAGGCGACGATCGGCTCCTCCTTGCCCTTCAGCTCTTGCGCGCCGGCCGGCTCGAAGGCCACGGCCCGTGCTGCGGCCAGCTGGGTGACCTGATCGACGAGGACGGTCCCCGGCGCGGCCACCGATTGGAGGCGGCTCGCGGTGTTGACGAGGTCGCCGGCGACCATGCCTTGTCCCGTGGCCCCCAGGGTCACGGCCGCCTCACCGGTCCGGATGCCGGCCCGAGCCTGGAGGCCGGGGCTGAGTCGGCGGACCGCATCGATGAGATCGAGGGCCGCTCGGACGGCCCGTTCGGCATCGTCTTCGTGGGCCGTCGGGGTGCCCCAGACGGCCATGACGGCATCGCCGATGAACTTCTCCACGGTCCCGCCGTAGCGGCCGACGATGTCCTGGGCGCTCTCGAAGTAGCGGCTCAGGAGCTCTCGGGTCTCCTCGGCGTCCCGCCCGTCGGCGAGCGTCGTGAAACCGACCAGATCGGCGAAGAGGACGCTGACGAGACGCCGCTCGGCGATGGGGCCCTGGCCGCTCGTGAGCGCTGCGCCGGGAGCCCGCGTCGCGCCCTCGCCGCCGGGCCGCGCCGGAGGCGCTGCGCCCGAGACCGGCGGTGCAGACGGGGCCGAGGTCGAGCCAGGTGCGACCACCTGTCCGGACGCGATCGCCGGGCTCGCCCTGGGTCCGTCGCCGAGGGTCGAGCCGCACTGGCCGCAGAACTTCTGACCGGCCTCGGCCTGGGCGCCACAGGCGGGGCAGGTGGGCGGTAGCGGCGAGCCGCACTCGCCGCAGAACTTCCGTCCGGAGGGGTTCTCCGTACCGCAGGAGCCACAGGCGAACACGCTCTCACTGGCCACGCCGATCGCTGCCTCCACTGGTGCGCGGGAACCCCCCCAATCTACTCTGAACGGGAGGCTCCGGTAAGGGTTCGTGCGCCGCGGGCCGGCCGCTCGTCATCGGCCGGCGATGGCCCGTTCCATGCGCCGGTCGGGGACCAGCCACCAGAGGGCCACTGCCACGAACAGGGCGCACGCCAGGCCCGGGCTCACGAAGGCCAGCGGCAGCGAGATGAGGTAGGCCACCACCGAGCCTCTACCCTTGACGTCCGAGCCGAGCGCCCGGGCGAGGGTCGAGCTCCGCCCGTGCTCCGCTACCAGGGCCAGGGTCAGGATGGAGTAGGCGGTCGCGTCGAGCAGGAGGTCCAGCCCATACAGCGCCACCGGCCAGGAGGCGAAGTGGCTCTCGCCCATCCAGCCCGTGACGAAGGGGATCAGGGAGAGCCAGAACAGCAGGTGCAGGTTAGCCCACAGGATCGTCCCGTTGACCCGCTCGACGGTCTGGAAGAGATGGTGGTGGTTGTTCCAGTAGATGCCCAGGAAGAGGAAGCTCAGGGCGTAGCTGCCCAGCTTCGGCAGGAGCGGGCCCAGGTCGCCCAGGCTCGTGCCGCTGGGCGGCTCGAGGGCCAGGACCATGATCGTGATGATGATGGCGATGACCGCGTCGGAGAATGCCTCCAGGCGGTTCTTGCTCATGGGCGAGCCGCTCAGCCGGCCGAGACGCCGCCCGGGATCGCGTCCACGCTGAGGCTCGCAGCCGTGGGCCCGGGGCGCGCCTGGCGGCCCATGGCCGCGTCGAGCCGCTCGATATAGGGCCGCGCCCCCAGCCCGACCATGATCTCGCGGGCCGCCCCGGCCAGCTGCTCCATCTCCGCGGGTGGTTCCGCGAGCAGCTCGGCCATGTCGAGGACGGTCAGGGCCTGGTACCAGGGCAGGCCCAGGTCGCGCCAGGCCCGCAGCGTCTCGCGATACGTCACCGTGGCCTCCTGGGTCCGCCCCTCCAGGGCCGCCAGCCCGGCCCCCAGGCGTTGGCGGGTGGCCTCGAGGGCCGGGCCGTGGAGGCCCCTGGCGCGGTGCGCTTCGAGCGCGGTGCGGGCCCGCTCGACATCGCCGCCCATGAGGGCCGCACGGCAGGCGGACGACAGGGCGTAGGCGGCCGCCAGGGCCTGCTCGCGCGCCTCCTCGAGCCACAACTCGTAGGCCTGGGCCCAGTCGCCGCGATGGAACGCCACGTCGGCCCCGAGGTCCAGGAGGCCGGCTCGGGTCGCGGGTTCGGTGGAGCCTTCCAACAGGCGCTGGATGGCGGCCATCGGTTCGGTGACGTCCTCGCCCCGGTAGATCATGAAGGACACCGTCGCGCTGGCCAGGTTGGCGCTGTGGAGCCGATCGAGGTCCGTGGGCGCGGCAGCCAGCGTCTCGATGGCCCAATCCCATTCGCCGGTCGAGACGGCCGAGGAGGCGGCATTGGTCACCAGCACGGCCAGCAGCGAGCGAAGCCCCAGACGTTGGGCCAGCTCCAGGCCATGGCGCGCGGCCGCCAAGGCTGCCCGAGGGTCGGCGTCCCCGGCCGTCGCCGCCTGGTTGATGATGCCGCGAGCCGCGGTGGCGAAGAGGCCCTGCTGCTCGGCCAGGGCGCTGCCGGCTCGGATGAGGGCCAGGCCCTCCTCGAGACGGCCCAGGTTGGCCAGGGCCGAGCCCTTGGTGATGAGCGTGTCGGCAAGGAGCGGGGTCATGGCCCCGTGTTCGGCGATCTCCAGGACCCGGTCGGCGATCTCGACCGCCCGGCGGTGCTGCTCGAGGAAGAACGAGGCCCGCGCGAGCTGGGAGCCGATGAGCGCCGCACCGGGGTCCGCTCCCAGATCGGCGAACTCATCCGTGGCCGCTTCGAGGAGCGGCAGGGCCTCGGCCGAGCGGTTGGCAGTGATCAGGGCTTGGCCCACCTCGGCCGCGGTCCGCGCCGCGGCCGAGCGATCGCCGCGTTCCCGAGCCGCGGCCGTGGCCGCCCGCAGGTGCTCGATGGCGGCCTCCATCTGGTCGTCGGCCGCGGCTGCCTCCCCGGCCCGCTCCAGAAGCTCGCCGCGCTCGGCCGGGTCCTGGGTGACGCCCAGGGCCTGCTCGTAGAACGTCTTGGCCTGGCCGTGGGAGCCGAGGGCCACGGCCCGTTCGCCCGCCCCGCGGAGGGCCAGGCGGGCCTGGCCGGCCAGCGCGTCAGCCTCCGGTCCGGCCGCTGTCTCCTGGTAGGCGGCCAGGTAGTGGGCCGCCAGGGCGCCGGCCAGCTCGTCGTCGCCGAGCGACTCGAAGTAGCGGGCCGCGGCGAGGTGCTTGGAGCGGCGGTCGCGACGGGCCAGGGTGCCGTAGGCGACCTCACGGATGAGGGCCTGGACGAAGGCGTACTGACCGCGCTCGGGGGAGCTGGAGTCGTCGACGCGGGTCAGGACCTCGCGCCGCACGAGCCGTTCGAGGGCCGGATCGAGGTCCTCGTCGGGCAGCGGGCTCACCGCGGCCAGGGCCTGGCGGCTGAAGCTCTGGCCCAGGATCGCGGCGTCCTGGAGCAGGGAGCGGTCCGCCGCCTCGAGGCTATCGAGGCGCGAGGCGATGAGCGCCTGGAGCGTCTCCGGCACGGCCAGGTCGGAGAGGTCGCCCACGGGCCGATAGCCCACGGCATCCTCGACCAGCCGGCCCTCGGCGACCAGCATGCGCACGGTCTCCACGGCGTAGAGGGGGATGCCGTCGGCCCGCTCAACGATCCGCCGCACGGCCGCTTCGGGCAGGCCTGGGACGAGGCCCTCGAGGAGGCGACGCATCTGCTCCTCGGGCAGTGGCTCGAGGGACAGCGTGACCGAGTTGCGCCGCCCAGCGCCCCAGCCTGGCCGCCGTTCGAGGAGCTCCGGCCGGGAGAGGGCGATGACCATGAGGGGCACGCCGCGGGACCACTCGAGGAGGTGGTCGATGAAGTCGAGCAGGCCCGGGTCGGCCCATTGCAGGTCCTCGAAGGTGATGACCATGGTCCGCCCGGCGGCGCCGCGCTCGAGGAAGAGGCGCCAGGCGGCAAAGAGCTCGTCGCGGCCGCCGGGCGGGGACGGTTCGAGGCCCAGGAGGGCGAGGAGGGCGGGCTCGATCGTCCGGCGTTCGGCCGCATCGGGGACCCGCAGGTCGAGGGTCTCGGCGATCCGGGCCCGGGTGGTGGCCTCGTCGTCGCCTTCCACGAGGCCCGTCCGCTGGCGGACGATCTCACCCAGGGCCCAGAAGGTGACCCCCTCGCCGTAGGCCGGCGAGCGGCCGTTGTTGCTGAGGACCTGCTCGACGATGCCGTCGATGTACTTCTCCAGCTCCCAGGCCAGGCGGCTCTTGCCCACCCCTGCCAGGCCGATGATCGAGACCAGCCGCGGCCGTCGCTCGCGGCCCGTGGCATGGAAGAACTCCTTGAGCAGCCGCAGCTCGGGGTCGCGCCCCACGAACGGCGCCTCGAGCCGATCCGCCCGGCCCCGCCCGCCGCGCTCGGCCACGACGCGGAGGGCCCGATAGGCGACGATGGCCGCCTCCTTGCCGCGCAGCGCGTGCTCGCCGGCCGCCTCGAAGGCCACGGCCTTGCCGGCTGCCCGTCGGGTGGCCTCGTCGACCAGGACGGCGCCCGGCGGGGCGATCGACTGGAGGCGGCTGGCGGTGTTGACGAGGTCCCCGGCGACCATGCCCTGGCCCGTGGCCCCCAGGGTCACGGCCGCTTCGCCGGTGAGGATGCCGGCCCGCGCCTGGAGGTCCGGGCTCAGGCCGCGCACCTCGTCGAGGAGGTCCAGCGCCGCCCGGACCGCACGCTCGGCATCATCTTCGTGGGCCGTCGGCGTGCCCCACACGGCCATGACCGCGTCGCCGATGAACTTCTCGACGGTCCCGCCGTAGCGCCCGAGCGTCTCGCGCGCGACCTCGAAGTAGCGGCTCAACAGCTCGCGGGTGTCCTCCGCATCGCGGCCTTCGGAGAGGGTCGTGAAGCCGACCAGGTCGGCGAAGAGGACGCTGACCAGGCGCCGCTCGGCCACCGCCGCCCGGGCGTCCGCCGAGGCGGACGGATCGCCGGCCAGGCGCGATGAGGAGCCAGCCGAGCCCGATGCGCCGCCTGGGGTGCCCGACGACGCACGAGCCGCCCCCGAGGAGGCCCCGGCAGCCCTCGAGGAGGCCCCGGCCGCCACCACCGCGGCCCCACCGGCTGCGGCTCCGCCGCCCGGTCCCGGCCCGAGGGACTCGCCGCAATCGCCGCAGAAGCGGTCGCCGGGCTCGAGCTCCGCCCCACAGCTCGGGCACCGAGGCGGAGCCTGCAGCGAGGCACCGCACTGGCTACAGAACTTCCGGCCGGGCCGATTCGCAGCGGCACACGACGGGCAGGTGACGGTCTCGTCAGTCACAGCGGGGCCATACCGGCCTGGGATGGTGACGGGGACGGTCGCTCATGGCGGGCACAGCGTACTCGATGGCCCCGGGCCCCACGACGCGTACACTCGGGGCGCATGGACGATGCCACCCACGACGAACGATGGAGCCCGGGCATGCCGGTGCTCGACCGTCAGCCGGTCCCCACGCGCACGGGTCCCGGCCAGCGTCCGGGCACGCCCTCGCGCGTCCCGGAGACTCGCCCCACCCCGCTCCAGGCCCACTTCATCCACCTCTCGGCCGTGGCCCTCGTGGCCGGCACGATCGCCATCAGCGCCTGGGAGCTGGGCCAGCCGCTCTCGGCGCCCCTCGTCCGCCTGCCGACGATCGTGGCCGCGGTGATCCTGCTCGTCGTGACGGCCGATGCGGCCGTACGCATCGCGCGCTCGGTGGCCGCCTGGCGCGGGGCTGACGGCGGACGAGCCCTCTTTCGTGTCGTCTGGGTCGGGGTCCTGGTCCTGGGCCTGCTGCTCGAGCTGGGCGCGATCGGGCTGGTCCTCACCGCCTGAGCGTGGCGCGGAGGATGTCGATCGCCTATCCGCC
Organism: Candidatus Limnocylindrales bacterium; assembly: GCA_036278755.1. Classification (GTDB taxonomy): domain Bacteria; phylum Chloroflexota; class Limnocylindria; order Limnocylindrales; family CSP1-4; genus DASUKL01. The sequence goes on from DASUKL010000122.1 coordinate 15,467, forward strand.
GACGCGGCGCGGGGACGTGGTGGAGGACCACTTCGGGACCTCGATCGCTGACCCCTACCGCTGGCTCGAGGACCCCGACAGCCCCGAGGCGCGGGCCTGGATCGCGGCCCAGAACCGGTTGACCGAGTCGTTCCTGGCGGCCATCCCGGCTCGCGCCCCGCTGCGCCGCCGCCTGGCCGAGCTGTGGGCCTTCGAGCGTCGGGAGCCGCCTGAGCACCACGGGCCCTGGTACCTCTTCACGGTCCACGATGGCGTGCGGGCCCAGCCCGTCCTCCATCGCGCGGCAGACCTCGACGGCCCCAGCGAGCCTCTCCTCGACCCGAACACGCAGTCCGAGGACGGCACGGTCTCTCTGGCCGCCTGGTCTGCCAGCCGGGACGGGCGCTGGCTGGCCTACGCCCTCCAGCACGGAGGATCGGACTGGCTGGAGTGGCGGGTGCGCGAGATCGCCACGGGCCGGGACCTGCCGGACGTCGTGGAGCGGGCCAAGTTCAGCGGCGCCGCCTGGCTGCCTGACGGCTCGGGCTTCGTCTACGGCCGCTACCCGGAGGCGGCCGACGCGACCGCAGCCTCGCCCGCTGCCCCGACCGACGACGCGGACCAGGCCGCCGCGCCCGAGACCAGGTCCCGCCTGCCCTTCGACAGCCCGACCGAGCTCGTCGCGCCCAACCGCCACCACCAGCTGGCCCTCCACCGCCTGGGCGACCCGGCGGCCGCGGACTCCATCGTCTACGCCCGGCCCGACCAGCCCGACTGGCTCTTCGAGCCGCTCGTGACCGACGACGGCCGCTGGCTGCTCGTCTACCAGTTCGAGGGCACCGACCCGCGCTGCCGCATCTTCGTCCGCGACCTGCACGATCCGCAGGGGTCCCTGGAGCCGCTCCTCGACCGCTTCGATGCGGCCTACGAGGTCGTCGACAGCGACGGCGATCGGTTCTACGTGCTCACCGATCAGGCCGCGCCCCGGAAGCGGCTCGTGGCCCTCGAGCGTGGCCGGTCGGCCCCGGAGGCCTGGACCACGCTCGTGCCCGAGGGTCCCGAGGCCGAGGTGCTGGCCGCGGTCACGACGGCCGGGGGTCGGCTCGTCTGCCGTTGGAGCGTGGACGCCCATGATCGGCTCGAGGTCCGGGGCCTCGACGGGCGGCTCGAAGGCGTGGTGGAGCTGCCGGGGCTCGGTTCGGTCGGCGGCCTCTCAGGTCGCAGGGACGAGCCCGAGGCGGCCTTCGCCTTCACCAGCTTCGTCCAGCCCCCGACCGTCTTCCGCCTCCGCCCGGAGGATCGCGTGCCGCGGGCCTGGCACGCCCCCAGCCTGCCCTTCGATCCGGCCGACTACGAGACCCAGCAGGTCTTCACCACCTCCCGCGACGGCACCCACGTGCCGCTCTTCATCACCGCCCGGCGCGGGGCCCAGCCGGACCGGCAGCGGCCCACCTACCTCTACGGCTACGGCGGCTTCGACGTGGCCGTGACGCCGAGCTTCAGCCCGACGACGATCTGCTGGCTGGAGCTGGGCGGCATCTACGCCGTGGCCAACCTGCGGGGCGGGGCCGAGTACGGCCGGGCCTGGCACGACGCCGGCCGGCTGGCCAACAAGCAGAACGTCTTCGACGACTTCATCGGGGCCGCGGAGTGGCTCATCGAGGCGGGCTGGACGCGCCGCGAGCGGCTGGCCATCGGCGGCCGGAGCAACGGGGGGCTGCTGGTGGGCGCCTGCCTCACCCAGCGGCCGGACCTCTTCGGCGCCGCCGTGCCCATGGTGGGGGTCATGGACATGCTCCGCTTCCACCGCTTCACCATCGGCTGGGCCTGGACCTCCGACTACGGCGATCCCGAGGTCGAGGACGACTTCCGCGTCCTGCTGGCCTACTCGCCGCTGCACAACGTCCGGCCCGGGACAGCCTACCCAGCCACCCTCCTGACCACGGCCGATCACGACGACCGGGTCGTGCCGGCCCACTCCTTCAAGTTCGCGGCCGCCCTCCAGGCTGCCCAGGCGGGGCCGGCTCCGATCCTCATCCGCATCGAGACGCGGGCCGGCCACGGCGCGGGCATGCCGACCCACAAGCTCATCGAGGAGGCGGCCGACCGCTGGGCCTTCCTCGTTCGAGCCCTGGACATCGACGTCGCCCAGCCGTGAGCATACCTCCCACGCTGCCGGGTGAGGCACTGGACTTCTGCTCCCGCTGCGGGGGCGCCATGCGGACGGGTCCGGTCGACGGGGAGTTGCGGGACCGGGCCTACTGCCCTGCCTGCGGCTTCATCGCCTACCGCAACCCACGCCTCGTGGTGACGGCCCTGCCCATCACCGAGCGGGGCGAGGTCGTCCTTCTGCGGCGCGGCATCGAGCCGGGCCGCGGAGCATGGGCCCAGCCGGGCGGCTTCCTCGAGGTGGACGAGACGGTCCGCGAGGGCGCCGTCCGCGAGACCCGCGAGGAGACCGGCCTGGTCGTGGAGCCGGGAGCCATCCTGGGTCTGTACTCCAACGTCCTGGCCGGCATCGTGGTGGTCGCCTTCGAGGCCGCCATCGTGGGCGGCGAGCTGACCCTCAACGAGGAGGCCCTGGCCTTCGGCACGTTCGGTCCGGCGACGATCCCATGGGCCGGCGTCGCCTTCGACACGACCACGCGAGCCCTGCGCGATTGGGTGCGCCGGGTCGATGGCCCGAGCCGGTTCGGCGGCGCGACCGGCCTTGGCGACTAGCTAGGCCGGGGGGGCGCGGCCCGACCGCGGAAGGCGCGGATCCGGTCGGGCTCGATGGCGAAGACCTCGCGCTCGTCCGGGCGCGGGTAGGGCGAGCCCGTGTAACGCTGCGAGAGCTTGTTCGTGAGGGCCAGGCCCTCGTCGGGCTGGATGTCGACCACGCGGCCGCTGATCGACAGGCGACGCCAGGGGTCGTTCGGATCGACGACCGAGAGGGCGACCTGGGCTCGCTTGCGGAACCGGCGGCCCTTGGCCGACCCGACGGGGGAGCCGGTCAGGATGTGCTGCCCGTCGTAGTCGACCCACACGACGTAGGTGACGAGCGACCCATCGGCGGCCACGGCGGTCAGATGGGCCGGCACGTTGGTCGTCAGCAGGTAGCTCAGATCTTCGGGGATGGTGGCTTCATCGGCCATGCCTGCCTCCTCCGCTCGGATGCTTGCACGAGCAACTATATCGGCGTCAGCCAACCCTTGTCGGCTGCGATGCGCGCGGCCTCGGCCCGATTGCGCGCCCCGGTCTTCTGGATGGCGGCCGACAGGTGGTTGCGCACGGTGCCTTCGGACAGCACGAGGCGGTCTGCGATCTCGGCCACCGTGCCCACCTCGGTCGAGGTCGCCAGGACCTCCCGCTCCCGCTCCGACAGCGGATTGCCGCCCTCGCTCAGGGCGTCCAGGGCGAGGCTCGGGTCGACCACCCGCTCGCCCCGCGCCACGCGCCGGATGGCCACGGCCAGCTGCCCCGCCGGCGCGTCCTTGAGGACGAAGCCTGAGGCCCCGGCCTCCATGGCCCGGCGGATGTAGCCCGGCCGCCCGAAGGTCGTGACGATGAGCACGCGGCAGGCAGGTGACGCGGCGCGCAGGGCGGCCGCGGCGGACAGCCCGTCCAGGCCCGGCATCTCGATGTCCAGGAGGGCCACGTCGGGTCGGGTCCGCAGCACCTCGGCCAAGACCGCGTCGCCTCGCTCCACCTGGGCCACGACCGTGAGGTCCTCCTCGAGGGCCAGCAGCGCGGCCAGCGCGCCACGGACGAGGGCCTGATCCTCGGCCAGCAGGACGCGGATGGGTCGCTCGGCCGAGGCGCTCATGCGGCCTCGTTGGGCAGCGGGACGCGGACCAGGAGGCGGTAGCCGCCGTCCGGTCGGAACCCGGCCTCGAGACGGCCGCCGACCGCCGCCAGTCGTTCGGCGAGGCCCCGCAGGCCGCTGCCGGCCACGGCCCCCAAGCCTGCACCGACCTCCGCCCCCGAGCCCGACGGAGCAGCCGAACCCGACTGAGCAGCCGAACCCGACGGAGCAGCCGAACCCGACAGGCCAGCCGAGCCCGCACCGGCCCCGACACCCGTCGTCGCGCCCGGCGCGGCGCCATCGTCGTCGATGGCCAGGCTGGCCTCGCTGCCTTCGCGCCCGGTCGAGATCGTGCAGTGCCGGGCCCGGCTGTGGCGCACGACGTTGGTCACCCCCTCGCGCACCGCCCAGGCCAGCAGCGCGTCCACCGGCCGCGGCAGCTCGCCCGCCTTGGCCTCGATCCGGCCCGTGATGCCGGCCGCGGCGAGGGCGGCCTGGGCGCCGGCCAGCTCGGCCGCCAGGGTCGGCTGTCGGTACCCGCCGACCGTCTCGCGGACCGCGCTGAGTGACTCGCGCGCCGCCCGCTCGATGTCCTGGACCTCGGCCTGCGCCCGCAGCGGGTCGTCGGGCAGCAGCCGCCCGGCCAGCTCGCTCTTGATGGCGATGAGCGACAGGCTGTGGCCCAGCACGTCGTGGAGGTCGCGGGCGATGCGATCCCGTTCCGCCGTCACGGCCAGTCGAGCGATCTCCTCCTGGGCCGCCACGAGGGCCGCGTTCGTGTAGCGCACCGTGGCCAGGAGGAAGACCAGCCAGCCCACGACGGCCACCGAGAAGCCCTGGAAGGCGGCCTCGGTGATGGCGCCGCCCGTGAGGAGGAGGGTCAG
>DASUKL010000123.1:0-4184 GCA_036278755.1 Candidatus Limnocylindrales bacterium
CCATCGGCCAGCTGCTCCTGGAGCGGCGGCGGCACGCCGGGCGCAGCCGCGCCGACGATGATGCCGGCGTAAGGAGCGGCGTCGGGCCAGCCCTCGCTGCCGTCGCCTTCGACGACCTCGACGCTACCGAGGCCCAGGGAGGCCAGCCGCTGGGCGGCCTCGATGGCCAGGTCGGGGTCACGCTCGATGCTCACGACGCGGGCGCCCATGGCCGCCAGGACCGCGGCCTGGTAACCGGAGCCCGTCCCCACATCGAGGGTCACGACGGCCGGATCGGTCAAGCGCGAGAGCCCCAGTGCCTCCGACATGCGAGCCACGATGTACGGCTGGGAGATCGTCTGCCCTCCCCCGATGGTCAGGGCCCGGTCCTCGTAGGCCCGCCCGGCGAGCTCCGGCCCCACGAAGCGCTCCCGGGGCAGGCTGGCCATGGCGGCCAGCACCTGCGGGTCGCTGATCCCTCGGGCTTCCAGCTGCTCGCGGACCATCGCCTGACGGGCGGTGGCGTACGACGCGGCGTCCCGAGGGGCCATCGGTCGACCCGCTGGATCAGCTCGAGCTCGGGCTCGCGCTGGGGCCGGGCGTCGGCGCCGGTGAGGGGCTGGTGGTCGGGCTCGGGCTCGTCGTCGGTGAGGCAGAACCGCTCTCGGTCGGGCTCGGGCTCGGGCTCGAGCTCGGTGCTTCGGTGATCGTCGGGACCGGGCTCGGCGTCGGGAGCGGGGTGAAGACGCCGCCGTGGCCGAGGAAGATGCCCCAGGCGAAGATGGCCACGAAGATCAGGGCGATGATCACGACCCAAGCCTTGGAGACCGGATCGTCGACGTAGGGCAGCATCTCGGGGTCGATGAAGGTCGCGGCCGTCGGTCTCGATGCATCGGTCCCGCGGTTGCGACGCCGGCGCCGGCCCCCCTGGGCGGCAGGTGCTTCAGCCGCCTCTGCGGCTTCGACGACCTGGGCCGCGCTCTCTTCGGCCTCGAGCGCCTCCCCCTGAGCCTCCTGGGCCTCGACCTCGGCCTCGCTGCCGACCTCCTCGGCCCCTGCTGCTTCTGTCGGCTCCTCCGCGGCGGCCTGAGCCATGCCCGGCTGAGCCTCGTCGGCAACAGCCTCTGCCGCGTCCGGAGCGGGCTCCATCTCGGCCTCGTCGATGGCCTCGGTCAGGGCCGACCCTTCGGCTGCGGCGAGCTCCGCCTCGGCCTCGGGATCGCCAGGCTCGGGTCGCGTCGGGTCAGTCATCCGGGTCCGGGCACTCCTTCAGGTGGGCATTCGGCGGACGTAAGTGGCACGCGCGGGAGCGCGGCCGGGATGGGACGGTCGCCGTAGTATGCCGAACCGGTCAGGCCTCGCGCATCGCGGGCAGGGTCAGGGCGAGCAGGCCCATCACCATCGTGAGCACCCCGAAGGCACTGATCACGACCCCTACCGGGGCCACCTGGGCGATCACGCCGGCCCCGCCCATGGCCAACGTCATGGCCCCCAGGACGAGGCTGGAGCGGGTGGCGATGACCCGGCCCATGAGGGGCATGGGGGTCAGCTCGGCGAACAGCGTCTGGGTCGGGATGATGAAGACCAGATTGGCGATGCCCAGGATGCCGGCCAGGGCTACGGCCAGATAGACGTGCGAGGTCAGGCCCATGAAGGCCTGGGCCAGGCCCATGACCAGCAGCCCAAGCCCGATGAGCCAGCCCTTGCGCAGATGGGCGCCGACGACCCCGACAGCCACGCCGCCGATGAGGTTGCCGACCCCGATCGCCGCCTCGACGGCGGTGTAGTTCGCGGGATAAGCGACCAGCGTCCCGTCCAGGACGTCCTTGGCGTAGACGACGGTCAGGGCCAGGAGGGCCCCGATCGACATCTGGGCGACGGTGCTGACCATCGTGTTCTGGAAGAGAGCCGGCTGGCCGCGCAGGAAGCGCAGGCCCTCCACGAGGTCGGCCCGGAAGCGGCTCAGCATGCTGCCCACGGCCGGCCCCGCAGCCCGGATGACGGGCGGGATCAGCAGGCCCGCGATGAGGATGGCGCTGATGACGTAGGTCGCCGCGTCGGCCCAGAAGGCCAGCGGCAGCTCCGCTCCCAGGAAGGCCACGAAGAGGCCGGCCAGGGGGTAGCCGGCGATGTCGGCCACGGTCTCGCCGATCCAGGTCGCGCTGTTGGCGGCCATGAGGTCCTCGCCCCGAACGAGGCGGGGGATGACGGCCGCCTTGGCCGGACGGAAGAAGGCGCTGACGACCGTGACCAGGAAGACCGCCGGGAAGACGAGCCACAGCTGGACTGCCGCGGCGACCGGGAGGAGGAGGACCAGGGCGGCCCGCAGCAGGTCGCTCACGACCAGCACGGTCTTCTGGTCCCAGCGATCCACCAGCGGCCCGGCGATGGGCCCCAGGAAGAGGTACGGGGCTGAGGCGGTGAGGAAGACGAGCGACGTAGCCAGGGGCGAGTCCGTGGCCCCGAAGACGAGGACGGCGAGAGCGACCTGATTGAGCCGATCCCCGAAGAGGCTGACGGTCTGCCCGATCCAGAAGGCCGAGAAGCGCGCATCGAGGGCCAGCCGGACGTAGGGGTGCTCGGTGACCCGGGCCAGCACGGTCGGCACCTGGGACGGATAGGCCGGTCCCAGGTCCATGGCGCCGCCGAGGGCGGCCAGATCCAGGCCCGACCCTGGGATCGAGCCGGCGCTGGCGCCGGTGACGCTGCCGAGCCAGCTCCGACCCTCGAAGGCCACCGTGCGCGGTCGGACTCCGCCGCCGAGCGTGCCCGTGGCGTGGGAGAAGCCTGTCTGGGGGCCGACCCCCGTCTGCGATAGGGCGCTGGCCGGCGGGCGCTGGAGGGGCACGGTGTGGATGCCCAGAAGGCGCGGCGGCTGACCGTCGGCCGCGGTCGCCGGGACGCGGATGAGGTCCGTGCCGCGGAGCAGCGTGGCCAGCATGAACCAGCCCAGCCCGATGGCCATGATGAGGTCGCCCACGCTGGCCACATTGGGGACGATCGGCAGGGGGAGCGGCAGCACGTCGCCCAGGAAGCCCAGGTGCACGAGCGAGGCCGTGTCGGGCAGGCCGGGGATCAGCCGGTGGAACTGCGGCACCAGGTCGGCCGGCGTCAGCCCGGCGAACTCAAGGGACTGGCTCCAGACCGGCATCCAGCCCCCATTGGCCACGACCACGGCCGCGTTCATGGCCACCCCGGCACCCACGACCGGCAGTCCGGGCTGGCTGCGGTTGCGCCACAGGCCAGCTAGCAGGAGGAGGAAGGCCAGGGCGAAGAGGGGGAGACGGAGGGCCGCCGCAGCAGGGACCTCCTGGCGCAGGGCGAGCTCGGTGCCGTAGCGCAGGATGACCGCGCCGAAGAGCAGCGCCGCGGAGCGGAAGCGGATGTCGAGCAGGCGTGAGGGATGGCCGCCGGCCAGGAGACCGACGATCAGACCGATGATGAGGCCGCCGACCAGCACGGGCGGAAGCCTAACCGGCCGCGTGCAGGAGGTCGAGCACGCCGACGCTCATCCTGCCCCCGAGGACCGGACGTCGGCTGAGCCCGAGGGTCGGACGTTCGCTGGCCTCCGGGGCGGACGGCGGTGGAGCCCGAGGACCGGAGCCTGGGGGCTAGCTGCCCTCGCCCTGTTTGGCCGCGCGGGCCGCGGCGACCTGCCCCAGGAGGGGGATCGGCTGACGGGCCAGCGCCGGTCGACCTGGGTCGGCGACCCCCGCCACGTACTCGGTCCGGGCGAACGCGTCGAGGACCTGCGGATCGAACTGGATCCCGGCATATTTACGAAGCTCCCCCATGGCCTGCTCCGCGGACAGCGGCTGCATGCGATACGGTCGCGCGCTGGTCATGGCTTCGAACGCATCCGCCACATGCAGGATCCGGGCCAGCTTCGGGATCTCCTCGCCGACGAGGTGGTCCGGATAGCCCGATCCGTTGTACCACTCGTGGTGGTGGCGGATGATCGGCAATTCAGGCTTGAGGCGGTCGACCTTGGAGATGATCTCTGCGCCGATGACCGGATGCATGTTCATCGCCATGCGCTCTTCCTTGTTCAGCCGGTCCGGCTTCAGCAGGACGTTGTCGCGCACGCCGATCTTGCCGATATCATGCAGCAGGCCGCCCCACTCCAGCGCTTCGAGCTCAGCCTCGTTGCAGCGCATGACATGGCCGATCGCGACCGCGATCTCCTGGACCCGCTGGCTATGGTT
>DASUKL010000124.1:0-7461 GCA_036278755.1 Candidatus Limnocylindrales bacterium
CCAGGATGGAGACCGCTGGGCCGACGACGGCCGGCAGGCGAGCCAGGCGCTGGGCCGCCGAGGCGCCCCGGGCCACGATGAGGACGCGCTCGCGGTCGCCGGACTTCGTGGTCGACGTGGTCGGCCGCGGGCTCGCCGGCGCGCTCCCTGGCGTGCTGGCCCGCAGGCTGGGCGGCGCCGCACGTCCCGCCTCCAAGGACCCGGCCTCGAGCAGGGCGTCGTAGGCGGCCATGACCCGGGTGGCCACGACCTGGGGCCCGAAGGCCTGGGCCACGCGGTCGTGGAGGTCCTGCGGGTCGAACGAGGGCCGCCGGGCCAGGGCCCGCAGGATGGCCTGCGCGAGGGCCTCCGGGGCCATGCCGGCCGCCAGTTCGCCGGCCCGACCATCGCGGCCGATGATGCCCTCCACCCCGCCCGACGGGGTGGCCGCCACCGGCAGGCCACTGGCCAGTGCCTCGGCCGCCACCATGCCGAACGTCTCGGCCGGGCTGGGGTGGACCAGCAGGCCGGCGCGGCGCATGGCCGCGGCGACGGCCTGCCGATCGGCCGCTGGTTCGAAGCTGACGGCGTCCCGCACCCCCAGCTCCTCGGCCAGGGCCAGCCAGGACTCGTCGCCGCCCGGGCTCGGCCCGATGGCTCGCAGCCGAAGTCCCGGTCGCTCACGCCGGGCCAGGGCGAAGGCCCGCAGCAGCCGATCGGTGCCCTTGTGGCTGACCCGGGCGCCGACCCACAGCAGCTCGTCGGGGTCACGGGCCTGCCTAGGTCCCGGCCGGAAGATGCCCGTGGGCAGGGCGTTGGGCAGCACGTCCGGCGGGGCCTCGAGGTCGAGCCGCGCGCCCAGGCCAGTGGCCAGTGCCTCGCTGACGGCCACGACCCGTCGCCGTCCCCCGAGGAGCCGGCGGTAGTGCGACAGCGCCACGGGATCCTGGTCGAGCCGGCGGAGGAGCGTCGAGTCGTGCTCGGTGACGAGCAGCGGCAGCCGCAGGGCGTCGGCCAGCTCGGCTGAAGCCAGGCCGTCCGGCAGGCCGGTGTGGGCGTGGATGAGGTCGAAGGGGTCGCGGTCGGCCAGGGCCCGCCCGAAGGCCAGCAGCGGGCCGGCATGGCGAGCCGCCTGCTCGGCGACGTCGATGCGCTCCCCACGGACCCAGGTCCTGACCGCCGGCAGGCGGGCCACGGGGACGCCGGCCACGCCCCACGAGCGCGGCCGGGACAGGGCTTCCGGTCGCCTCACGGCCGCGGCCCAGGCCGCCTCCACGGCCGCCAGCGACTCCACCGCCACGGGATCGGCCGTGGCCGGCTGGACGGTCTCGAAGGAGGCCACCGAGACGCGCAGGCCCTGGTCCACGAGGGCGGCCACGAGGTCGGCCACGAACGTGCCCCGGGCGGGCACATCGTGGGAGGGATACCAGCGAGCGACGACGAGGACGTGACGCGGCCGGACAGGGGCGCTAAGTGCCATCGGGATGCTACGGTACCGCGGACCATGGCCGTCCCCCGGGAAGCACCTCCCCTCCGAAGCACCGCCCTGCGCCCCAACGCGCCCGGGCTCGTCCTCGAGGCCCTCCGCGAGTCGTGGTCGCGTCGCCGGCTCATCCGCTACCTGGTCCAGGCCGACCTCAAGAAGAAGGGCAGCGACACGCTGCTGGGCAACCTGTGGTGGATCCTCGATCCGCTCCTCCAGATGCTCGTCTACGTCGTCCTGGTGACGATCATCTTCGCCCGCTCCCAGCCCGACTACCCGCTCTTCATCTTCGCCGCCATCCTGCCCTGGAAGTGGTTCACCAGCAGCATCAGCGACGCCATCGCCTCGGTGACCAGCCAGGAGCGGCTGATCAAGCAGATCCAGTTCCCCAAGATCGTCCTGCCCTTCGCCTCGACCGTGGCCGGCCTGGTGAACTTCGGCTTCGGCCTGGTGGGCCTGGCCGGCCTGCTGGTCCTCCTCTACCCCCACCGGATCAACATCACCCTCGTCCTCATCCCCGTCGTGGCCCTGGTCCAGTTCGCCTTCACCCTGGCCCTGACCTTCCTGGCCGCGGCGACGAACGTCTTCTACCGTGACCTGGGCAACGTCAGCCGCCACCTCCTGCGGCTCTGGTTCTACCTCTCCCCGGCCCTCTACTCGATCAGCCAGATCGACCACCTGGCGGCCGAGTCGCCGATCCTGGGCACGCTCTTCCGGCTGAACCCCTTCACGATCCTCTTCGAGGCCTACCGCGACGTGATCTACGCCGGCACGCGCCCCGATTGGGCCGGCCTAGCCAGCCTCTTCGCCGTCTCGCTCGTGCTCATCGCCATCGCCGCCTGGGTCTTCAAGCGCGTCGAGCCCTCGTTCGCCAAGGTGCTCTAGGTCCCATGGGCCTGCCGCCTCCCCTCTCCGACCACGTGGCCATCGACGTCCGCGACCTGGGCGTCAGCTACAGCCTGCGCTTCACCCGCAAGACGACGCTCCATCGGAGCTTCACCAACCTCCTCAAGCGGGCCAATGGGCCGACCAACTTCTGGGCCCTCCAGGGCGTCGGCTTCCACGTCGTCAACGGCGAGTCCCTGGCCGTCATCGGGCCCAACGGCGCCGGCAAGAGCACCCTCCTCCAGGTCCTGGCCGGCATCATCCTGCCGACGACGGGCACGGTCGACGTGCGGGGCCGGGTCTCCAGCCTCCTGACCCTGGGCGCAGGGTTCGACCAGGAGCTCACCGGTCGCGAGAACATCCACCTGGCCGGGGCCTTCATGGGCATCGACCACCGGGTCATGGAGGAACGCCTCCAGGACATCGTCGACTTCGCCGATATCGGCGACTTCATCGATGCCCCCATCCGGACGTACTCGACCGGCATGCGGGCCCGCCTCGGCTTCAGCATCGCCACCGCGGTCGACCCCGACATCCTGCTCCTCGACGAGGTCCTGGCCACCGGCGACCAGGTCTTCCGGGCCAAGAGCCGGGCCCGGGTCATGCAACTGGTGCGCGGCGCCAAGGCCGTGATCCTGGTGGCCCATGACATGAACTGGGTCATCGAGTTCTGCAACCGGGCCATCCTCCTCGAGCACGGCCGCATCGTGGCCGAGGGCGAGCCGGAGGCGGTGGTGGCCGTCCACCGAGCCCACTCGGAGCTGGTCAAGGCGGCCCGGGAGGCCGAGATCCGGCGCGTCTCGGGCGGGCCTCAGGCGTCGGCGCCCAGCAGCTCCGCGTAGCGGGCGAGATCGGCCTGGCCGGTCATGGCCGCCAGGATCCCCAGCTGCTCGACGTGGATGGCGTGGTACTTGGCATTCTGGACGCGATGGGCCAGGCAGTACACGCTGAGCCCACCCGGCACCCGGAAGTCGGGCAGGTAGTGCCGCAGGCAGCTGAGGCCGCCGAGCAGGAGGCGGCGGGCCTGGGGGTCGGCCGTGGCCATGATGAAGTCGTAGAGGCCGAAGAGGGCGAAGGCGTAGCCGTTGAGGGTCCGATCCGGCCGCGGCCCGGGGTACTCCTCGATCCATAGGTAGCCGGCCTCGTCGACCTCGCTGATCCACGGGCCGCGACGCCCGTGGGGCCGGAGAGCGGCCACGAACCCGGCGGCCAGATCCAGGTCGGCCGGACGCCCCCCGAAGTCGTGGAGCCGGCAGAAGACCGAAGCGGCCTGGCCCTGGGCCATGCCCGAGTACCACGGCGCCTCCAGCCGCTCGGCGGGCCGGCCGTGGAGATCGAAGGCGAACGGATAGGGCAGGTAGCGACCGTCGGGGAGGTCGACGGACAGCTCGGCCAGGACATCAGCCACGGTGCGCGCTGCGGCCAGGTAGCGCGGGTCGCGCGTCTGCCGATGGCCATCGAGCAGGGCCAGGGCCCGCTGGGCCAGCATGACCGGATGGCGATACGAGGTGCCGTCGCGAACGAACAGCGGCAGGCCGGCGGCGTCCATCGCCCCGCCCACCTCGAGCGGCGCGAGGTCCGGCATGACATAGGCCCGCTCCTCCAGCGGCAGCCGGCGCAGCTCCACCTCCTCGAGCCGGAACGTGGGGTCCGGGACGTCCGGTCCCGAGCGCGGCGCCGGTGGTCCCGTCCGCGCCTTCGCGGGCGGCCGACCCGTCGCGCCGACGGAGCCCTGAGCGCCGGGCCGTCCCTGAGCCCCTGGCAGCAGCCGGCGTCGGACGGCCCGGAGTCCGCGGCGGGCCCCTCCGGACAGCGAGCTCATGAGGCCTCCGGCCCGCCGGTCGCAGCGCTCATCGATCCGCGGCCCGTCCCCGCCACCAGCTCGTCCACCAGGCGCAGGTAGTCGCCCACCGCCGTCTCCCAGTTCAAGTGCTGGGCCGTGATGTCGAGACAACGCTGGCGCATGGCCGCCAGGTCCTCCGGCGGTTGCTCGAGGATCTCGGCCAGGGCGCGGGCGAGGTCGGCCGGATCGGCCGGATCGGCGATGGCGCCCACCCGCGCCCGCTCGACGATCGATCGCATGACCTCCAGGTCGCGGCCCACGACCACCGGCGTGCCGGCCGTCAGGCTCTCCCAGAACTTGTTGGGCGTGGAGAGGCGCTGGTTGAGGGAGTCGGCCGGCACGGCGATGATCGAGACGTCGGCCGAGGCCGTCCAGAGGGGCACCTCGTCCGGATGGACCGGCGGGAGCGTGAAGTGGCGACCGGCGAACCGCGGCTCGGCATCCTGGGCCCGGAGCCGATCGGCCCACGGCCCGAAGCCCATGAGCACGAGCGCGGCATCGTCCAGCAGCAGCGTGGCCTCGGCGGCCTGCTCCAGGCCCCGATCGCGGCCTAGGCGGCCGAGGAAGAGGATGACCTTGCGCTCGGGGGGGATGCCCGTCGCGGCCCGGAGCTGGTCCGGTCGCACGGCAGGCGGGGTCCAGCGGGGCTGACAGTTCAGCAGCACGGTGGGCCGGGTCGGGGTCCGCCAGATGCGCTCCAGGTGGTCGGCGATGGGCGCGTTGACGGTCACGATCGCATCCGCTCGGGCGACCCAGCGCCGCTCCTTCCAGCGGTAGAAGGAGAGAATCTCGGGAGCCACCTTGGGATGGTTGTTCGACTCGAGGTTCACGTCGATCACGTCGTAGATGATCCGACCCTCGAAGCCTTGCCGGCGCGCCCGGCGGCCGAGGTCCAGGGCCACGCCGATCGAGAGGATGCCGCAGGCATGGTAAAGGTCGGCCAGGGGGGCCTGGCGTCGGAGCCCTGCCCACCACCCGCGGGCCGGCAACGGGAACCATGCGATGCGGCGCAAGGCATCCAGGGTCGGAGCGGGGAAGCGGCGCGCGGCCGGCACGAACCGGCCCGCACGGCGGTGGGCCCGGACGATGAAGCGATGCACGGCCGACGGATGGTCGGGCCGCCAGGCCGCCCAGCGCACCCAGCGCCCGATGGGCCGGTAGCGGCGGACGACGATCGACCCTTCCGTCTCCTGGACCGCATGCGACCCGTCCTGGATGGCGGCGATCTCGACCTCGAAGCCTGCGCCGGCCAGGCTCCGGGCGATGCGCAGGCCCCGGGAGTAGGGCGCGGCCGGATTGGCCACCAGGATGACTGCCCGCCGGCGGCGACGGCTCACGCCCCGCCCTGCCCGCCGCCCTCAGGCTCGATATGGGCTCCTGCCTCGACGTGCGAAGGGGACGCAGGCGGGAGCGGGGCGAGGCGCGTATAGAGGCCCACCAGCGCGGCCGACTCCTGCTCCCAGTTGTACCGCGCATGGGCCGCCGCCAGGCAGCGGGCCCGCAGGGCCGCTCGCGCGTCGGGGCTCAGGTCGAGCAGCGAGCGGATGGCCGCGGCGATGGCACTCGGGTCGGTCGGATCACAGACGGCGCCCAGTGGTCCGTCCCGATCGTCGATGACGACGGCCCGCCGCTCGGGTGTGTCGCTGGAGACCACGGGTATCCCCGCGGCCAGGCTCTCGAAGAGCTTGTTGGGCGTCGAGTAGCGCTCGTTGAGCGTGACGGGCTGGTTGGGCATGGCCGCCACGTCGGCATCGTGGACCCAGGCGAGCAGCACCTCGGGCGCGACGGCCGGGAGGACATGGATGCGACCACCGGCGCTCGGGGCCGCGGCGAGGGCCTCCAGGTCGGCCTGCCCCGGCCCGAAGCCGAGGTAGACCAGGTGCACCGCAGCCAGCTCCGGACGCTGCACGGCCTGGGCCAGCAGATCGAGGCCCCGGTCCGGCAGGAACCCGCCGTGGTAGAGCACGATCCGGGCCTCCGGCCCGACCCCGATGGCGGTCCGCAGCGGGCCCACCCCTCCCCCCGAGGGCGGATCCCAGCGCGGCGGGCAGTTCCGGACCAGGACCGCCGGGCCGGCCCGATATCGACGGGCCAGGGCCTGGGCGATGGAGGCATTGACGGTCACCACGGCGCTGGCCCGGCGGGCCCAGCGACCCTCGAAGACGGCCAGGATGCGCCGGGCCCAGGCCGGCCTGCGGGCCGTGGACCCGGCCTCCAGGAACAGCTCGTGGCTGTCATAGACGACGGTCCCGCCATGCCGCCGCTGGGCCTCGACAGCAGCCGGCAGGGCGTTCAGATCGTGGCCGTGATAGACGGTCGCGCGCGGCGCAGCAGCAGCCGCGGCCCGGGCCCAGCCCAGGATCGACCAGCACCAGCGGGCCAGCCAGTCCCAGACGTCGCCGCGTTCCTCGACTTGAGGGCGTCGCCGGCCGCCGCCCAGGTACTCGAGCAACCGAACGACGGCATAGGGCGCCAGGATGAGGGCCCCGATGATGCCCGCCCCAGCCGTCAACCAGCCCCGGACACCGCCCGAACGGGCCTCGGCAGCGATGGCCTCGGGCAGCCAGGCCCGCGCCCGCCAGGGCCGATAGCGGACGTCCTGCCAGCGTGGATGCCAGCCCGTGGGTGCCGGGACGCGCACGATCTCGACCCCTGCGGACCGCTCCCGAAGCGGCAACGAGCCGCGCACCGGCTGGAGAGCCACGATCGTCACGGCGTACCCGGCCTCTGCCAGGGAGGTCGCCTCGCGCCGCACGCGAACGTCGCGGGCCGCGTCGTTGCGGACGAACATGACCACACGGCCTGGGGCCTGCCCGGCGCTTGCCTGCGCAGCGGCGGCCTTCGTCACGGCGCCGCCTCGGGAGAACCGGAAGCCTCCGCCGCGGGCGCGATGAGTGTGGCCAGCAGGTCGCGGTAGGTCCGGGCGGCAGCGGGCCAGGCGAACCGCTCCGCAGCCAGGGCCGCGATCCGCTGACCCTCCGCCTGGCGCACCTCCAGGGGCCGGTCGAGGACCGCGGCCAAGGCGGCCGCCAGATCCTCCGATCCGAGCGAGACGGCGATCCCGCCAAGGGCGTGCTCGCGGACGATGGGCTCCATGGCCTCGAGGCCCGGGCCCAGGACGACCGGCGTCCCGGCCGCCAGCGACTCCCAGAACTTGTTAGGCGTGGAGCGGCGCTGATTGAGCGAAACGGCCGGCAGGGGGATGATCGAGACGTCGGCGGAGGCGGTCCAGGCGAGCAATGCGTCGGGATGGACCGCGGGCAAGGTGAAG
>DASUKL010000125.1:0-20940 GCA_036278755.1 Candidatus Limnocylindrales bacterium
ACGTCCGTGGCCGTGTTGGGCATGGGCGGCTCGGCCATCGGGGCCGACCTCGTGCGGGGCATCTTCGACGACCGCCTGAGCGTGCCCCTGGTGGCCGTGCGCGACTACGTCCTGCCGGCCTGGGTGGGCCCGACGACGCTCGTCGTCGCCTCGTCGTACAGCGGGGCCACCGAGGAGACCGTGGCGGCCCTGGCGGCGGCCCTCGAACGGCACGCTCCCGTCGTCGTGCTGACGACCGGCGGGCCGCTCCTCGAGGTGGCCCGCCAGGCGGACCTGCCCTGCCTGGCCTTCCCCGGCGGTGGGCAGCCGCGGGCCGCGGTGGGCTACGCCGTGGGCCTCCTGGCCGGGACCCTCGAACGGGCCGCTCGACTGGATCTGGAGACGGCCGAGGTCGAAGCCGCTGCGACGGCCACCCGTGCCGCTCTGGCGACCTTCGGGCCCGAGCGGGTGACGGCCGTCAATCCAGCCAAGCAGCTGGCCTGGACCCTCGTCGATCGGCTGCCGTTGGTCGTCGGCAGCGGGGCCCTGGCCGCCGTGGCCCGACGCTGGAAGACGCAGCTCAACGAGAACGGCAAGTCGGCCGCCGTCTTCGACGAGCTGCCCGAGGCCGACCACAACAGCGTCGTGGGCTTCGGCCATCCCGAGTGGCAGGCCGAGCAGGTCCACGCCGTCTTCCTGGCCAGCGCCGTCGATCATCCCCGGGACCGCCTCCGGGCGGCCCTGACTCGGGAGCTGCTCGACGAGGTCCGGGTCGGCCACAGCGAGCTCGAGCTGCCCGGCACGAGCCGCCTGGAGGCAGGCCTGGCGGGGGTCGCGGCGGGCGACCTGGTGAGCGTCTACCTGGGCCTCCTCTACGGCATCGACCCGACGCCGGTGGCCATCCTGGGCCGCCTCAAGGAGCGCCTCGCCGCGACGGCGGATTGACCAGAACGAGCTCCCGAACCTTGCCCTGGACCCGGTCGCGGTGTAGCCTACGGACCTGAGGATCCGCCGCTCCCGGCCGTCGGGTGGCGACCGGCTCGGCGTCTGAGCGGGCAGCCGATGCCGCGCGCATCGCCGCCCATGGAGGACCGGATCGATGCACTCCAGCCTCATCGGCAAGATCGAGAAGGCGCATCGCTACGCGCGCGAGACCGACCGGATCACGTTCCAGGCGCTCGCCCTCGAGTTCCGCGGTGACAACGACACGCACCGGGTCTCGCTCGACGCCGACGGCTGGCATTGCACCTGCCACTTCTTCGAGGGCTGGGGTGGCTGTGTCCACGTCATGGCCCTCCAGCGCATCCTGGGCCAGATGCTGCCCGCGGACGCCCAGACCTCGCTGCTGGCGCACGACGAAGCCGACCCGGTGGTGGCCACGGCCTGACGGGCTCAGCCCCCGGCCCCGATCGTCCGCACGTCTTCGCCCGGTCCCAGGGCTGAACGCCCGGCCAGGCTGAAGGCGCTGCCACCCCAGCGGTAGGCGTCGAACCAGGCGGTAGCACCGCCGTCAAGGCCGCCCCAGGCCACCAGCCAGGCATCGTCGGACGACAAGGCCAGACCCTGATACGCGTCGCCGTCGGCGGGTCGGAGGGTGGCCACGACCTGGAGGTCGAGGCGGCCGCTGTCCGGGCCGGTGGGGGTCCGGACGACCACGACCCGGCCGGGCGCATCGTCGTCCGAGAGCGCGGCCACGAGGGCCCTGCCGACGGACGGAGTGGTGAGCTGTAGGTCGCTCAGGGCCACGTCCTGGTGGCCCGGCCGCCAGCGGCCCAGATGATGGGTCTCCTCCACGTCGAAGAGGACCGCGTCCGTTCCCAGCCAGGCGCACGAGCCACGGGTGGCGGCGGGCACGGTGGGGCCCACGGTCCCGTCGCTGCGGATGACGTGGAGGGCCACCCCCTGATCGGCGAAGAGCAGATCACCGGTCGCTGCCAGGCAGGCCACGAAGCCCGTCTCCGAGGTGTCCTGTTCGAGGGCCGGCGGCAGGGCCAGGGGAGGGCCGGGGATCAGCCGCGTCCCTTCGAGCGCGGCCACGAGGAGGCGGGGCGGACCGCTGGTCGCGGTGAGGGCCACGGCCTCGTGGCTGGCGGCGTCGGGTCGCCAGCCGCCGGCCGGCAGGGCGAGCCGCGTGCGCAGGTCTGGTCGGCCACTGGCCGTCAGCCATAGGCCCGTCCCGCCGGCCGGGTCGGGCCCGGCGATGAGGAGCGATGGCAGGTCGGCCAGGTCGGCCGGGTCAGCTTGACTCGGGCTGCCAGAGACCGCACCTCCTGGGCTCGGGCTGGGTCCGATGGTGGGGCTGACCGGTCCAGCGCTGGCCGTGCCCGGGGCCGCGGACCGCGAGGGCGTAGGGCCCCCGGTGCAGGCGGTCAGCGCGGCGCTCAGGAGCATGGCCCCGACGAGCCTGGCCCCGCTGGCGGGCCGGGGTCGAGGGGCAGGTCCGGCGGGGGCGGCGGGCCTGGAGGGGATGGGCCGGACCGGGCGCCCCAACGCCCGGTCCTGCCACTGGGCGGGCGTCCTGCTCACGAGGTCTGGTCGCCGCCGACGATCTGGCCCGTGCCCGCGTCCACGTGCAGCTCGATCCGTTCGGGATCTGCCGCGTCCGCTGGCAGGTACGAGATGCGGATCACCCGGCACAGGCGCAGGGTGGGCTCGAAGGCGACCGTTCCGCCAGCGAAGCCGTTGACCTCGCTCCAGGCCAGTCCCAGGTCCTCGACCTGAAAGCCGCTCAGCCTGTCGAGGGCATGACCCGCGGCGAAGTCGTGGGCCACGCGCAGCGCGGTCTGGCTCGAGATCGTCCGCTGTGGCGCCGCGGCCAGCGGCGACTGGGGTGCAGACAGACTGGCCAGGGTCCCGCCGGGCCGTAGCCGCACGGTCAGCGTGTCGCTGGGCACCGGCACGCCGTCGACGATCCGCGGCCAGCTCACGGTCCAGGCATCGGCGGCGTCGTCCCAGGCTACGGTGGGGGCCGTGTCGGGCGGCCCGAGACCGGCCGCCTTGGCCAGCCGGGCGGCGGCTGCGGGGGCCGATCGACGGTCCGTCCGCGGGGCGTCGTCGTCCGGGTCCCAGGCCAGGTCGGCGATGGCCAGCGTCCGGCCGCTCTGGGCGTCCTGGACCAGGAGGCCGGTGCGCCGCCCGCCTTCGGTCAGGTCGATCTCGTGGACGGTCCGCTTCAGCAGGGGGTCCACGACCTCGCGGGCCGCGGTGGCGGTCCCCTGCAGGCCCACGGCCCGGGCTAGGGTCGAGGCCCGTTGGCGCAGCGCGGCGGCGGGTCCGGCGGCGAGGGCCACGGACCGCGGCAACTCGGCGCCGGCGGGCAGGGCGGGGCCTGGGGGCCCGGCAGCCGCGGCCACGCCGGCCGCGCCGACCACTCCGGCGACGGCCAGGGCCGCTGCCGGGCGAGCCAGGGCCCGTGCCCAGCGGCGGGCAGGGAAGGGGAGAGCGCGCATCACCATGCTCCTCATGCGCAGCGGGTGCAGGGCGGGCTGGGCGCCCAGGGGAAGCCCGAGTAGAGGTACGTGCCGAACCAGGTCGGGGTCGTGCGGGCCGCCTTGCCGGACGTGGCCAGGGCCAGGTCGAAGGCCTGCCCGAGGGTCGAGGACGTCGCCGCGTAGTGCCAGAACGACCGTTCGAACTTCAGCTGGTCGTCGAGCCAGGCGTCGCCGATGTAGCTCAGGTAGAACTCCGGCCCATAGCCCACGCTGTCGGTCCGGCTGCTCCGTCGCTGGGCGATGCCGTAGGCCTGGGACATCGTGATCTGACCCTGCGTCGCGGCGGCCTCGCCGAGGTGACAGGTCGACATCACCACGATGTGGGCGGCGGTGCTGGAGCGCCGAGCATCGATGTCGGTGGCGTAGACGATCGGTGCGCCGCTGCAGGCCCCGCCGTCCTGGCGGAAGCCCTGCACCTTGGTCGGGGCGCCCTTGTAGTACTGGTCGCCGTGGCTCTGGACGTAGACGGCCTGGTCCGCGCCCGCCCGAGACAGCACCCGGCTGCGGGTGAAGGCCGTGCGGCGATACCAGGTCGTCGAGTAGCCCAGCGCGGCCAGGGCCGACACGGCCTGAGCCCGCATCGTGTCCGTCATGCCGCTGGCCCAGCCCATGCAGGACTGGAAGGCGGTGTAGTTCTCGTAGGCGCTGCCCTGGTAGGCGGCCGCGCCGTGCGCCCCGAAGGAGAGGACGAGGAGCAGGGCGGCGAGCGGCGGGCCGAGCAAGCGTTGGGTCCCACGGTGCCTCGACACGGTCGATACCTCCTCCGGCGGGTCGGTCGGCGGGAGGAGGCGGGTCGCCTGAGACCATGCCACAGGCCACTTATCGGTCGCTTAATCGCTGCGCTACACTGGCCGGACAATCCAAGAACAGGATCCTGGGCTCCGCGAAGCCGGTGGGAATCCGGCACAGTCGCGCTACGGTGACCAGCCCCTGAGGCTGGAAGTCCGGTCGCCGGACCCATGGTCGTGTCCGCACCTTCGCACGAAAGGGACGACACCGTGCCGCGACCGAACCCTGTGACCCCTTCCAGCCGTGGGAAGGGGTCTTCCCATGCCCGCCGCCGGCTCCGCGGGCGCTCCCTGGCCCCGATCGTGGCCCTGGCCCTGGCCCTGGCCCTGGCCCTGGCCGGCTGCTCCGCGGGCGCGAGCCCGACACCCAGCCGGACGCCTCCGTCCAGCCCGACGACCGGCCCCCTGGCCAGCCCCACCGCCTCCCCCAGCCCGACCGCCAGCCCCGCTCCCACCCAGCCCGCCTTCCCCCTCTCCCTGACCGACGACGAGGGCACCTCGGTGACCGTGCCGGCCGAGCCGCAGCGCATCGTCAGCCTCCAGCCGGCCACGACCGAGACGCTCTACGCCCTCGGCGGCGGCGCGCGGCTGGTGGGCGACACGGACTTCGACGATTACCCCGCGGCGGCCAAGGCTCTGCCCCACGTGGCCAGCTATCAGGGTGTGTCCATCGAGCAGCTCGTGGCCCTCCAGCCAGACCTCGTCGTGGCCGGCGGCAACGGCGGCAACCCGGCCGCCGACATCGCCAAGATCCGGTCCCTCGGCATCCCCGTCGTGGTCGTCTACGCGGCCACGGTGGAGCAGGTCCTGGCCGACATCCGGCTCGTCGGCGAGGCCAGCGGCCTGTACCCCGCGGCGGTCACGATGACCGCGGCCATGGAGGCCCGGATGGCCACGATCAGCGCCGCGGCGGGGGCCCTGGGCAACCGCCCGCGGACCTTCTATGAGATCGACCACCAGCCCGACATCTACGGCCCGGCCGATGACTCCTTCGTCGCCGACATGGTCACGCGGGCCGGCGGGCAGGCCATCACCACCGGCAGCTCGACCTCCTACACCATGCCCCTCGAGCGTCTCGTGGCGGCCGATCCGGAGGTCATCGTCCTGGGTGACGCCGACTACGGCACGACCCCGGACCAGGTCAGCGCCCGCGGCGCGCCGTGGACGGCCATGACCGCGGTGAAGCAGGGCGCCGTGCGCCCGGTCGACGACATCATCATCACCCGCCCCGGGCCGCGCCTGGCCGACGGGCTGGCCGCCCTGGCCCTGGCCATCCATCCCGACCTCGTCCTGCCACCGGCGGCGGCAGGCTCGGCCTCGCCGACGCCCTGAGGCCGGGTGGAGCTGAGGGCCGGACGATGAGCGTCAGGTCGGCGCCCGAGGTGGGCCTGCCCGACGTGGGCCTGCCGGAGGTCGGCCTGCCGGACGTCGGGGCGCCGGCCGCCGCGGCCGGGCATCCGCCGCTCGCCCGCTCGGTGGCCCGGCTGGCCAGCGCCCGCCGGCCGCTGCTGGTCGCCCTGGGGGGCTTGGTCGCGCTCCTGGTGGTGCTGCTCCTGGGCCTGGCCCTGGGCAGCGTGGCCATCCCCCTGCCCGACACGGTGGCCATCCTGGCCCACCGTCTCCTGGGCTGGCCGGTGGTCCAGACGTGGCCGAGCACGTACGAGACGATCCTGTTCGACCTGCGGCTGCCCCGGATGCTGCTGGCCATGTGCGTGGGCCTGGGTCTCTCGGTCGCCGGGGCTACGTTCCAGGGCGTGCTGCGCAACCCGCTGGCCGACCCCTACGTGCTGGGCACGGCCAGCGGCGCCGCCCTCGGCGCCGCCATCGGGCTCCTGGTGCCCGTGCCCGTCCTCCTCGTCGGCCTGGGGCTGGCCCAGCTGGCCGCCTTCGTCGGGGCCCTCCTGGCGGTCGGGCTCGTCTGGCGCCTGGCTCGGGCGGCGGCTCTCGACTCGCTGAGCTCGGTCCTCCTCACGGGCTACGCCGTGGGCGCGCTCCTGGCTGCCGGCCTGGCCGTGGCCATGGTCGTCTCCGGCACCCAGCTGCGCCAGATCGTGGCCTACCTCCTGGGCAGCTTCGCCACCGCCTCGTGGTCGCAGCTGGTCGTGGCCGCGCCGCTCATCCTCATCGGCTCGGCCCTCCTGACGTTCCGCTCGCGGAGCCTCGACGCCTTCCTCCTGGGCGAGGAGACGGCAGCTCATCTTGGCCTCGACGTGGGCCGCGAGCGGCTGCTCCTGCTGGGCTTGGCCTCCCTGATCACGGCCGCGGCGGTGGCCAGCGCGGGCCTCATCGGCTTCGTCGGCCTGGTCGTGCCCCACGTCGTCCGCCTCCTCGTGGGCCCGGGAGCGCGGGCCGTGGTGCCCCTCTCCGGCCTCGTGGGGGCCACCTTCCTGGCTGCCTGCGACCTGCTCGCCCGGATGCCGGGGGAGCTGCCGGTGGGCATCGTCACGGCCATCGTCGGGGCGCCGTTCTTCCTGGCCCTCCTGCGCTCCGCCCGGGCGGGCTACGAGCTATGACCCAGGTGGTCCTGCGCGGGGTCGGCCTGGCCTACGGCGGGCGGGAGGTGCTGGTCGGCGTCGACCTTACCCTCGGGCCCGGGGAGCGGCTGGCCGTGGTCGGGCCCAACGGGGCCGGCAAGTCGAGCCTCCTGCGCTGCCTGACCGGTCTGGCCGCCGAGGCCCGCGGCAGCGTCGAGCTGGACGGCCGGCCCCTTGCCGTCCTGGGTCGCAGCGGGATCGCCCGACGGGTGGCCGTCGTGCCCCAGCTGACCATGGTGCCCTTCGCCATGCGGGTGGAGGCCCTGGTGGCCCTCGGACGGATCCCCCACGAGGACCGCTGGCGCGGGCCTTCCGCGGCCGACACGGCGGCCGTCGAGCGGGCCATCGAGCGGGTCGGCCTCAGTGAGCTGCGGCGGCGCGACGTGCGCCAGCTCTCGCTCGGCGAGCGGCAGCTGGCCCTGGTGGCCCTGGCCCTGGCCCAGGAGGCGCCGCTGCTGATCCTCGACGAGCCCACCGTCCACCTCGACATCCGCCACCGGGTGCGGATCATGGAGCTGCTGGTCCAGCTGGCCGAGCAGGATGGGGTGACCGTGGTGGCGGTCCTCCACGACCTGGCCCTGGCCCGCCATTTCTTCCCCCGTGTGGCCCTCCTCGACCATGGTCGCCTCGTGGCCGACGGCCCCCCGGACACGGTCCTGGCCCCCGGCCTGGCCGGGCCGGTCTTCGGCGTCGCGCCCGACCTGCTGGCCGTCGCGGGCGGCACGCCGCTCGGGCTCTGAGCGCTAGGTACTTCTGGGCGTTTGACCGCTGGCCCCGGCCCCGATACGCTGGCCCGGATGCAGCGCCGCCCCCGTGGCCTGCTGGCCGACCGCCGCCCACGGGTCCTTGCCGCCTCCCCGATCACCGTCCTGCCGGCGGCGCTCTGCCTGGTCTCGCTGTGCCTCGCCGGCTGCGGCTCGTCGCCGGCCACGATCACCATCGCCCCCGGTTCGGCCGTGTCGTCGGCCTCCGGTGCTTCATCGTCCGCCTCGGGCAGCTCGCCCACGGCCGCCTTGGGGCTCCCCAGCCCGGTGCTCTCGCCCGGCGGCAGCGGTGACACGGGAGGCGGGACCAACACGAGCCCCAGCCAGCCAGCGGCCAGCACGTCGCCTTCGGCCAGCGCACCGCGCGGCGTCCCGGACGCCACCCCGAACCCGCCTCTGGCCAGCGCCACGCCGCTGCCCAGCGGCTCGGGCGGATCCGGGGGCAGCGAGGCCGCCTGCACCGGCACGGCCGAGAACCAGGCCTTCTTCGCCTCGGTGGCCGCAGGCGTGAGCTGGACCGTCTACTGCGCCGTCCTGCCGAGCGGCTGGTATCTCCAGCAGGGCGCCTACCAGCTCGACGGCGGCGGGCAGATGACGGTCACCTACAAGGGTCCGGGCGACGTCCACCTCCAGCTCCAGGAGGGCGCCTTCTGCAGCGGTGGGGCCGATGCCTGCGCGCCGCACGACACGGTCATCGGGCCGACGGCCTTCGGCGATCGGGACGGCCAGTTGATGGGCCTCACCCCCGGATATGCCGTGTACGTCAGCCCGGGCGATCCGCCGTCCTGGGCCGCGGCCAGCGTCGATCTCGACGAGGCCACCTTCGTCCGCCTGGTGGCCGCCCTCCACGCGGTCGGGGCCTGAGCTCGGGACTCCTCGGGCCTGAGCCTGGCCTTCGGGCTTTCGGGTCGCCCTCAGGCCTTCTTGCGGGGCGGGTCGAAGAACGGCAGGGGCACGACCATCGCGCCCACCGGGCCGCGGCGCCCGGCCACCGTCCACTCCACCTCGAGCTGGGTGCCCGGCGCCTCGAAGCGGGACGGGACCGAGGCCAGGGCGACCATCTCCTTGCGCATCGGGCTCCAGCCCAGGCTCGTCGCCCGGCCGACGTGGCGGCCGTGGCTCAGGATCGGCACGGCCGTGCGCGAGACCTCCGGCGCGATGCTGGGCGTCAGGCCGTGCTCCGCGAAGCGGGCTGCGATGTCGTCCCAGGAGAGCCGCAGGCCCACCAGGCGTCGAGCCGGTCCGCCGGCCGATCGCTCGGCGCGCAGGGCCTCGCAGCCGACGAAGGGCGCGTCCTTGTCGAGGGCCACGAGCCGGCCCAGCCCGATCTCTGTGGGGCTGTAGCGCTCCTCGGGCGCCAGGGCCTGGCGGGAGCTCGTGTAGTCCACTTCGATGAGGATGAGGCCGGCCTCCAGGCGGGCCACGTCGAGGGCCAGCATGCCGGCTGGGCGGAGGCCATACGGCGCGCCGGCGGCCATGAGGGCATCCCAGACTTCGGGCGCGGCGGGGGCCGGGATCCATAGCTCGTAGCCCAGGTCCCCGGTGTAGCCGGTGCGGCTGACGTCGATGTCGTGGCCGGCCAGGCGTGAGGCCCGGCGACGGTAGTAGCGCAGGTCGGCCCAGTCCTCGCCGCTGGCCGCTTCGAGCACGTCGCGAGCGCGCGGCCCCTGGAGGGCCACCGCGGCGACCGACTCGCTGATCTCCTCGATGCGGACGTCGAGCCCGCCGGCATTGAGCTCGAACCAGCGCAGCTGGGGGTCGGCCGCGGTCCAGCGCCAGGCGTGCTCGTCGAGCCGGGCGATCGTGCCGTCGTCGATGACCTTGCCGTCCTCGTCGCACCAGGGCGTGTAGGCCACCTGGCCCACGGCCAGGCGACTCGCGTCGCGGGTCACGATGCGATCGACGAGGCGCCCGGCGTCGGGACCTTCGAGCCGATACTTGTACAGCGGCGAGACGTCGATGAGCGCCGCGGCCTCGCGGATGGCGTTGTACTCGATGGCCAGGCTGTCGGCGTAGGCGCTGGCCGCGAAGTAGCCCGACCAATCGCGCCAGGCGAGCTTCTGGTTCAGGGCCGCGGTGCGACCATGGAACGGCGTGCCGATCGTCATGGCCTGAGTATGACGGGGCACCAGGATGGGCCGCTGGGCGGCTCAGGTCGCCGGGCTGCCGGGCCTGCCGTTCGTCTCGGTCGCCGGCCCGCGGGGGCTGTTGTTCCCCATGGCCGCCGGGCCGCCCGGGCTGTTCGCCTCGGTCGCCGGCCCGCGGGGGCTGCAGTTCCCTGTGCCGTCGACCTGGCTGTGCGCGATCCGGCCTGATCCGGGTCCGGTGGCGGTCCGCCAGTCGCTTTGCTCACGGCTTTACGCGATCACGTTCGCCTCGGGGCGTCGCGCGGGCAGTTCGCGGCCGGCCCGCCCCCTTTCTGGTCGGCCATCGCGGACATCCGCGCGTCTGCCCGTCCCGGACTGACGCGCTGTTCGGCCATGGCGGGATCTCGTCGTCATGCGACCGTCGATTTCGACGTTGGCGCCCTGGACCGTACGTGATCGCGAACTTGTGTCGACGACGGGCGACCTCACGGTCGAATCTGGGCGTCCTTCGCGGGCGCGCTGGCCACAGGCGTCCTTCGCGGGCCGAGCATGGCGACCTCACGGCCGAGTCTGGGCGCTCTCCGCCGCGCGCGGCCACAGGCGCCTTTACGCGATCAGATTCGATCGGCGGCCTCGATCGCGCGCGTCCGTTCGACGATCGCGTGATGTCGTGCGTCTGGCGAATGGAGACGGACGGGATGTTCACCCATCGCGTGAACTGGTGTGTCTGGCGTATCGAACGACCGACGCCAGCGCCGCGGATCGAACGTGATCGCGAATTGCCGTCGGTAAACGAGGCCGATCGGTATCCGCCCCGGTATCCGCCCCGGGATCCGCCTCGGAGCCGCAGGAGGGGCCCGTCGGCTAGAGTCTGCATAGCGGCTATCCAGCCTGCATACGCCGACGGGATGCGAGTGGAGATCGGATGACGGAGCGCTACGACGCCGTGATCGTGGGCGGCGGCCACAACGGCCTGACCGCGGCTGCCTACCTCGCCCGGGCCGGCTGGCGGACGCTCGTCCTCGAGCGGCGCCACGTCCTGGGCGGCGCGGCGGTGACCGAGGAGATCGTGCCCGGTTACCGCTTCAGCGTCTGCTCCTACGTCGTCTCGCTGCTCCGGCCAGAGATCATCCGCGAGCTGGATCTGGCCCGCCATGGCCTCCAGATCCTGCCCCTCGACGGCACGTTCACGCCGCTCCCCGAGGGCACCCCGGGCGGCTACCTGTGGCGGACCGACGACCACGCCCACACCCGCCGCGAGCTGCGTCGCTGGTCGGCCCGGGATGCTGAGGCCTACGAGGAGTACGGCCGCCTCATGGTGGAGATGGCGCGCTTCATCAAGCCCATCCTCTCGGTCGTCCCGCCCGACCCGACGGCCCTCGACCCCCGCCCCTTCCTGCCCCTGGGCGGCCTCGCGCGGGCCTTCGCCGCCCTGCCCCAGCGCGAACAGGCCGTCTTCGTCCAGCTCATGACGATGAGCGCAGCCGACTTCCTCGACCAGTGGTTCGAGACGGACCCGCTCAAAGCCACGATGTCGGCGTCGGGCATCATCGGCACCTTCCAGGGCATCCGCTCGCCGGGCACGGCCTACGTCCTGCTCCACCACTACATGGGCGAGATCGACGGCGCCTTCCGAGCCTGGGGCATCCCCCGCGGCGGCACGGGAGCCATCAGCCTGGCCATCGCCGCAGCAGCCCGCGAAGCGGGCGCCGAGATCCGCACCGAGGCCCCCGTGGCCGCCATCCGCACGACCGACGATCGGGCCACCGGGGTCGTCCTGGACTCCGGCGAAGAGATCGAGGCCGGCGCGGTGCTCAGCTCGGCCGACCCCAACGTGACCTTCCTCAAGCTCCTGGAGCCGGGCGCCTTGGAACCCGATTTCGAGGCCCACGTGCGGGCCTACCGCTTCCGCGGATCGTCGGGCAAGGTCAACCTGGCCCTCGATGCGCTGCCCGACTTCCGCTGCCTGCCCGGCCCCGGGGAGCACTTGCGCGGAGCCATCAGCCTCTCGCCCTCGGTGGCCTGGATGGAGCAGGCCTACGACGAGGCCAAGTACGGCGCCTTCAGCCATCGGCCCTACGTCGACATCGTCATCCCCACCCTGGTCGACCCCGCCATGGCTCCGCCGGGCAAGCACACCATGAGCTGCTTCGTCCAGTACGCGCCCTACGACCTGGCCGCCGGCACCGTCTGGGACGACGCCCGCCGGGAGGCCTTCGGTGACACGGTCATCGACACCATCGCCGAGTTCGCGCCCAACATCCGCGACATCGTGGTCGGTCGCCAGGTCCTCACCCCCTTCGACCTGGAGCGCGAGTTCGGTCTGACCGGCGGCAACATCTTCCAGGGCGAGCTGAGCCTGGAGCAGCTCTTCTTCAACCGGCCCGTGCCGGGCTGGGCCCGCTATCGGACCCCAGTGCGCGACCTCTGGCTGTGCGGCTCGGCGACCCATCCGGGCGGCGGGATCATGGGCGCACCCGGGAGGCTGGCCGCCCTGGAGCTCCTCGGCAGCCGACGCGCAGGCCTGGGTCAGGGCCGACGGGCGAGCCTGAGCCGCACCCTGCGCGACGGCCTGCGGCGATCGAGCCAGGCGGCCTGATGGTCGTCGAAGCACCCGCCAAGCCCGATACGGACGCCGCGGTCCCCACGCCCGAAGGCGCGGCCCCCGCGCCCGAGCCCGACGCCCTGGCCGGACCCGCGCCCGCCACGCCCGAGCCCGACGCCCTGTCCGGCCCCGCCATCGCCCCCGCCCGCCCGGGCTGGGATGCCATCGTCGTCGGCGGCGGTCACAACGGCCTCGTGGCGGGCGCCTACCTGGCCCGGGCCGGCCTGCGGACCCTGATCCTCGAACGCCGCCAGCAGGTCGGCGGGCAGGCCGCCACCGACGAGCTACAGCCCGGCGTGCGTGTGCCCACCCTGGCCCACACCGTGGGTCGCCTGCGACCCTCCGTGGCCAGCGACCTCCGGCTCCAGGAGCACGGTCTCCGTCTGATCCAGTCCGAGGCCCGGGCCTGCCTGCCCCTGGCCGACGGTCGCTCTCTGACCCTCTGGGCCGACACGGCCCGCACGGCCGACGAGATCCGCCCATTTTCCGCCCCGGACGCTGCCGCCTGGCCCGACTTCGATCGCCGGGTCCGTGCCCTGGGGGGCTACGCCGCCAGGCTTGCGGCGACGACCCCGCCCGACCTCGGCGCCCCCTCCGCCTTCGACGCCCTGGCCGGCCTCCGCCTGGGCCTGGGCTACCGCGGCCTGGGGCGCGACGACGCGCAGGCCCTCTTCCGCTGGCTGCCGATGGCCGTGGCGGACCTCGTGGCCGAGTCGTTCGAGAGCGAAGCGCTGCGGGCTCTCCTGGCCTGGCGGGGCGTGGCCCTCACGGCCATGGGACCCCGGGCGGCGGGCAGCGGCGCGGTCTTCCTGGGCGACGCCGCGGGCCCCGATGCGGGAGCGGCCGGGCAGGCCGTGATCGCCATCGGCGGGCCCGGAGCGCTGGCCGAGGCCCTGGCTGCGGCTGCCCGGGCCTTCGGGGCGACCATCCGCACGGGGGCGGAGGTCGTCGGCGTCACGGCCCGCGACGGCACGGTCAGCGGGGTCGTGCTCGCCTCCGGCGAGGAGATCGAGGCCCCCATCGTGGCCTCGGGCCTGGACCCCCGGCGGACCCTCCTCGAGCTGGTCGACCCGGCCCTCCTGGGCCCCACCCTCCGTTGGCGGGCAGCCAACATCCGCCAGCCCGGCCGGACGGCCAAGGTCAACCTCGTCCTCGACGGCCTGCCGCCCTTCGCCGGTTCGGAGCCCTCAGGCTCGCGGCCTACGGGCTCGGTGAACCGGGGCTCGGTGTCAACGGGTCCGGCGGGCGCTGGAGGCTCGAGCGCGCCGGATCGTCGGCTCCGCGGCCGGATCCTCCTGGCCCCCACGATCGACGATCTCGAGCGAGCGGCCGACGCCGGACGGACGGGTCGGCTGCCGGACGGACCCGCGCTGGCCGTCGAGGCCACGATCCCCACCCTCCTCGACCCGAGCCTCGCCCCGGCGGGCGTGCACGTCGTCAGCGCCGTCGTGCACGGCGTGCCGCACGACCTGGCCGAGGGCAGCTGGGATCAGCCCGCACGCGAGCGCCTGGGCGACGCGGTCGTGGCCGCCTTCGAGGCCGTGGCGCCCGGGTTCGGGGCTCGACTCCGAGCGCGGCAGATCATCGTCCCTATCGACCTCGAGGCCGAGTACGGGCTGGGCGGCGGGCACCCTCTCCACGCCGAGCCGGGGCTGGACCAGTGGTTCGCCTGGCGGCCACTCCTGGGCTCAGCGCGCTATCGGCTGCCGCTGCCGGGCCTCTACCTCGTGGGCTCGGGAGCCCACCCCGGTGGCGGCCTGACCGGCGGTCCGGGGGCCAACGCGGCCCGCGAGATCCTGGCCGACGCGCGCCACCCGTCTCGGCGCCGTCGCGACTGACGCGCGGCCGCCCCGAGCTGAGTCCCTCAGCGGCGGGGATCGACGCCCCCTGGGCGCTCAGCTGCCCGGAAGCTGGCTCCGCAGCCCGCCCAGGGCCTGCTCCAGGGAATCGGCATCCGGCACCTGACCGCCGGAGGTCAGGTGGTCCACCAGCCCGGGCAGGATGGTGGCCAGGCCCTGCTTGGCCTCGTCCTGCGAGACGCCGGCCTGCTGGGCCAGCTTGGCCACCGTGTCCGACCCCAGGCTCTGCTCGACCTGCTGGGGCGAGATGGCCTGATTGGACCCCGTCCCGACCCATGAGTTCGCGACATCGCTGAGGCCGTTGGCATGCAGGCCACCGAGGAGCGACTCGAGGCCGCTCTTCGAGCCGCCGCTGGCGCCCAGGATGCCGAGGAGAGCCGGCAGGAGGGCCAGCAGCCCGCCGCCGCCACCACCGAGCAGGCCGCCCAGGTCGGCCGTCCCGCCGCTGCCGCCCGCGCCACCGCCGAGGATGCCCCCCAGGATGCCGCCCAGGCCGCCCGGGAGGTCAGCTCCCAGGCCGCCCGCCGTGGCCTGGGCCTGGCTTGCGGCCGTGGTTGCCGTGCCCGGGGCCTGGGCTGCCGCCTGCGCGGCCTGGATCTGGGCTTCGCGCTGGGCCTCCGCCGTCTGGTCCGCCGCCGACAGGACGTTCGGCACGGACGGGGTGGCCGGGGTGGCTGGCGCGGCCGGCGCCGTCGGCTGGACCGCATCCGCGGCACGCTTGCCGAACACCGAGCGCAGGAGATCCTTCATCGCGGTACCCCTTTCTGCTGGACGGCCGGCCCCGTCACGTCCTCACCTGCCGGATCGTGGATGGTCGCCGCCTCGGGTGGTTTGGGCACTCGCACCTGACGGCCCTCGCGTGACTCCACCAGGCGCGCTGCCCGGGAGGTCACGTCGCGCGGCCCGGCTGCCGATCGGGTGAGCGAGTAGAAGAAGAAGCTGGAGATGACGGCCGCCACCGGGACGCTGAAGATGGCCCCGGCGATGCCGGCGATCTTGGCGCCCACGATGACCGAGGCCAGGACGACCACGGGATGGATGCCCACCGCCTCGGCCATGAGGCGGGGCTGGACGAGGTTCATGATGACGAGCCAGCCGGCGGCCATGACGATGACCACGGGTAGCAGGACGGCCGGTTTGGTGAGCACGGCCACGATGACCGGCGGGGCCCAGGAGACGAAGGGCCCGAAGAAGGGGATGGCCTGGAGCAGGCCCGCTGAGGCGGCCGAGAGGGGGCCGTAGTCGAGCCCCAGCACGGCGCTCAGGGCGAAGGCCAGGATGCCGTACATCACGCCCATCACCGCCTGGCCGCGGAGGAAGCCGCCGAAGGAGCGCGAGACGCTCGAGGACAGGAGGCGGTACTCCTCGGTGTAGCGGGGCGGGACGAGCCGCGCGATGAAGCTGGAGATGCGGTCGCGGTCGATGACGACGTAGAGCGACAGGAAGAGGATGATCAGCAGGTTGCCGAAGATGCCCAGGCTGGCCACGGCCAGGCCGGTCAGCGGCTGGGCCAGGTTCGTGCCCAGGGAGCCGATGTAGTCGAGGCCCTGCCGGGCGGCCGCCTGGAGGTCCACCTGCAGCCCCAGGCCGGCCAGCCGGTCCTGCCAGGGGGCCAGCATCTGGGGCAGCTGAGCCTGGAGCTGGGGCAGGTTGTCGACGAAGCCCTGCAGCGAGGCCGCCAGGGCCTGGGCCACGACCAGGACGATGAGGGTGAGCAGGACGAGCAGGATGGCGTACGTCACGATGACCGCCATGCCCCGCCGCAGGAAGGGGGCCAGGTGCTGGATGGCCGTCACGATCGGCTCGAGGACGAAGGCCAGCAGCCAGGCCAGGAAGAAGATCAGCAGGATGTCGCTGAAGAACAGCAGGATGTTCGAGATGAGCCCGACGAGGATGACGGCCACGGCGGCTGTGCCGAGGACCAGGAGCGCGTCCAGCCAGCGGCGCTCCCTGGCGTCGAGGAGTCCCCGCCCCGAGCTGGGCTCACTCATGGGCGGAGTCTATACGGTCCCGCGGGCGGTCCCGGGGCGCTCCGGCCAGGGCGCGGGCCAGGATGCGGGCCAGGATGCGGGCCAGGGGTCGGGTCAGGACGTAGGCCAGGCGCCGGGTCAGCGGATCGGGCCCAGGCCCATGGCCTCGTGGCACTCGCGGATGGCCTCGCGGGCCAGCGGCTCCAGGCGAGCGGCGCCGGCCTGAAGCACCTCCTCCACGTAACCGGGCCGGGCCTCGAGCTCGCGGCGCCGCTCGCGGGCCTCGGCGAAGGCGGCGATGATCCGCTCCGCCAGGAGGCGCTTGGTGTCCACGCAGCCCGTGCGCGCGGTCCGCTCACCCTCCCAGATCTGCTCGTAGTCGTCGCCGAAGAGGCGGTGCATCTGGCACACGTTGCAGACCTCCGGCCGGCCCGGGTCGGTGCGCAGGATGCGCTTCGTGTCGGTGACCATCGACATGACCTGGCGGCGGATGACGTCCGGCTCGGCGAAGATGTCGATGACGTTGCCCAGGGACTTCGACATCTTGTTGACGCCGTCGGTGCCCTTGATGATGGGCGACTCGGTGAAGACCGCCTGGGGCTCGGGGAAGATCGGCCCGTAGTGGGCGTCGAAGGCCCTCACGATCTCGCGGGCCAGCTCCAGATGGGCGGTCTGGTCCTTGCCCACGGGCACCCGGGTGGCCTTGTAGATGGCGATGTCGGCGGCCATGAGGATGGGGTAGCTCAGCAGGGCGTGGTTGACGTCGTGAGGCTGGCTCCGCCGCTTCTCCTTGAACGAAGGCGTGCGCTCGACCCAGGTGACCGGGACGACCGAGCTCAGGAGCCAGGCCAGCTCGGTGTGCTCGGGCCGGTCCGACTGACGGAAGAGGACGGCACGCTCCGGGTCGAGGCCCAGGGCCAGCAGCCCGAGGGCCATCTCGTGGGTGTTGCGCCGGATGGCTTCCCCGTCGTGGGTGCTGGTCAGGGCGTGGTAGTCGACGATGCAGTAGATGGCGTCGTAGCCGTCCTGCATGGCCACGTAGTTGCGGATGGCGCCCAGGTAGTTCCCGATGTGGGGCAGCCCGGAGGGCTGGATGCCGCTGAAGACGCGGGCCAGGGCAGGGCCGCTCGGGGCAGCCGGGGTGGGAGAGGCGGAGACCATGGGCCGCCGAGTCTATAGCATCGACGCATGCGCTCGACCGTCACCACGTACCGCACGGGCAGCGAGCCCTGCGTCCTCGACATCACCGCCGACTGCGCCGCCTTCGTGAGCCCGGAGGCGGACGGCCTGCTCCACGTCTTCGTGCCCCACGCCACGGCCGGCCTGGCCATCATCGAGACCGGGGCCGGCAGCGAGCCCGACCTGCTGGCCGCCCTCGACGCCCTCCTCCCGGCGGACGATCGTTGGCGCCACCGCCACGGCAGCCGGGGCCACGGCCGCTCCCACGTCATGCCGGCTATCGTCCCGCCCTACGCCAGCCTGCCGGTGCTCGGTGGCCGGTTGCAGCTGGGCACCTGGCAGCGCGTCTGCCTGGTCGACCTCAACGTCGACAATCACGAACGCCAGGTCCGCCTCTCCTTCCTCCCCGGCTGAGCCCCGTACAATCCCGGCATGCCCATGCCCCGACGGCCACGGCCGTGAACCGGCCGCGGCGCGAGCCCCTGCGCGTCTGCCTCCTGGGCCTGGGCTCGGTCGGCGCGGAGGTGGCGCGGGGCCTGCTGGAGCGACCGGCCGCGCTGGCCGCCGGCGCGGCGGGGCGTCCGATCGAGCTCGTTGCCGTGGGCGTCCGCCAGCCCGGACGCGTTCGGGCGATCGAGCTCCCGAGCTCCGTCCGACGGACCGACGACCTGGCCGCCCTGGCCGCCGACCCCACCATCGACATCCTGGTCGAGCTGCTCGGCGGCCTCGATCCGGCGGCCGATCTCGTGACCGGAGCCCTGGCCGCTGGCCGCTCCGTGGTCACGGCCAACAAGGCCCTCCTGGCCGAGCGGGGGGCGGAGCTGGAAACCCTGGGTCGGGAGCGTGGGGCCGCCCTGCGCTTCGAGGCCGCCGTCGGCGGCGGCCTGCCCATCCTGGGGCCCCTGGCCGCGGACCTCGCCGCGAACCGCTGGTCGCGGGTGCGAGGCGTCGTCAACGGCACCACGAACCTCCTCCTCGAGCGCATGGCCCAGACCGGCCAGCCGCTGGAGGCCTGCCTGGCCGAGGCCCGCGGTCAGGGCATCCTCGAGGCCGATGCCGCGGACGACGTCGAGGGCTTCGACGCGGCCCGCAAGCTGGCCATCCTCATCCGTCTCTGTTTCGGGGCCTGGCCGGATGTGGCCGCCATCCCACGCGGCGGGGACGAGGCAGGGTCGGGCATCAGGAGCGCGACCCCGGGGGTCGCCGGCGTCACGCCCGAGGCCATCGCGGCTGCGGCCCGCGTCGGCCGCGTGCTCAAGCTCGTGGCCGAAGCGCGCCGCGGCACCGACGGCACGATCGCCGCAGAGGTGGGCCTCGTGGCCCTCCCCGCCGAGGAGCCCCTGGCCCGCGTCCGTGGCACGGACAACCGGATCGAGTTGGAGGGCGAGCCGCTGGGCACGGTGGCCTTCGAGGGCCCGGGCGCAGGCGGTCGGGCCACCAGCAGCGCCGTGCTCGGGGATCTGCTGGCCCTGGCTCGGGGCGAAGGTTCGACCTGGGCCGGCCTGCCGGCGGCGGGGCGGCTCGCTGCGGAGGGCGTCGCACGGCTCCCTGCCGACGCCGACGCTGACGCCGCGTCGGCCCGCGCGCCATCCCTGGAGGCGGTGGGCTGAGATGCGCATGAGCGACGTCCTGCGCCACCTGCGCCAGCAGCAGACCGAGAGCGAGGCTCGACCGCGCCTCATCCACCGCTATGGCTCGTTCCTGCCGCTGACGGACGCCACCCCGCCGCTCAGCCTGGGGGAGGGGGCCACGCCGCTCGTCCAGGCCCGTAACCTGGGCCGCCAGCTCGGCACGCCCGAGCTCTACCTCAAGCTCGAAGGCTGCAACCCCACCGGCTCGTTCAAGGACCGCGGCATGGTCGTGGCCGTGGCCAAGGCCCTCGAGGCGGGCGCCGGCGCCATCGTCTGCGCCTCGACCGGCAACACGGCCGCCTCGGCCGCGGCCTACGGTGCGGCGGCCGGGCTCGAGACGATCGTCGTCCTGCCGGCCGGGCAGATCGCGGCCGGCAAGCTGGTCCAGGCCCAGATGGCCGGGGCTCGGGTGGTGGCCGTCGACGGCTCGTTCGACGACGCCCTGCGGGTCGTCCGCCAGCTCGTCGAGCGGGGGTCCGACCTGGGCCATCCGCTGACCCTCGTCAATTCGGTCAACCCGCACCGCCTGGCGGGCCAGAAGACGGCCGCCTTCGAGGTCTGCGAGGACCTCGGTGGGGCGCCCGACTATCTGGCCATCCCGGTCGGCAACGCGGGCAACATCAGCGCCTACTGGATGGGCTTCACGGAGTTCCGCGACGCGGGCATGGTCGAGACGCGGCCGGTCATGTTGGGTTTCCAGGCCGAGGGCGCGGCGCCCCTGGTCGTGGGCCGCGAGGTGGAGCGGCCGGAGACCGTGGCCACGGCCATCCGCATCGGTCGGCCGGCCAGCGGCGAGCGGGCGATCCGGGCTCGGGACGAATCCGGCGGCCGGATCGAGGCCGTCAGCGACGAGGAGATCCTGGCCGCCTATCGCGACCTGGCCCGGCACGAAGGGGTCTTCTGCGAGCCGGCCAGCGCGGCCTCCCTGGCCGGGGTCCGCAAGCTCGTCGCGGCGGGCGCCATCGACCCGTCGGGCACGATCGTCTGCGTCCTGACCGGGCACGGCCTCAAGGACCCGGGCCTGGCCGCCGCGCAGGCCGCGGCCGTCTCGGGTGACCCGCTGCCGGCCGAGGCGTCGGTCGAGGCGGTCGCGGCCGCCCTGGGCTGGTAACGTCCGCGCGATGACCGAACCACAGCCGACGAAGACCCCGCAGCCGAAGGAGGCCCCGGAGCCGAAGCCAGCCTCGGGGCGCTCTCCGCAGCCCGAACCTCCGCCCGCCAGCCTGGCCCACCGCCGGGTCCTGGTCGAGGTGCCCGCGACGTCGGCCAACCTGGGCGCCGGCTATGACGCCCTGGCCCTGGCCATCGACCTCGTCGATCGCTTCGAGGTCGAGGTCCGCGACGAGCCCGGCATCGAGCTCTCCGTCGAGGGCGAGGGTTCGGGGCCCAGCGGGATCGCGGCCGACAAGGACAACCGCTTCGTCGTGGCCTTCGAGACCGGCCTCCGCTGGGCCCTGGGGGAGCTGCCGGCGGGCCTCGGCTGGCGCATCGCCATGCACAACAAGATCCCCCTCGCTCGAGGCCTGGGGTCGTCCGCCGCGGCGACCGTGGGCGGCCTCCTGGCGGCCGACGCGCTCTGCGGCGGGCGCCTCGAGCGACGCAAGCTGCTGACCCTGTCGATCGAGATCGAGGGCCACCCGGACAACGCCGCGGCGGCCCTGGAGGGCGGCTTCTGCGTCACCGGCCTGGTCGACGGCCGGCCCGAATCGGTCCGCTTCGACGTGCCGCGCGACCTGCGGGTCATCCTCTTCGTGCCCGACCTGGCCCTGCCGACGGCCAAGATGCGGGCCGTGCTGCCGTCCGAGGTGCCCCACCGCGACGCGGTCTTCAACATCGGCCGGGTGGCGCTCGGCGTGGCCGGCCTGGCGCAGGGTCGCAGCGCCGCCCTCCGCGTCCTGACCCAGGACCGCATCCATGAGCAGTACCGTGCGGCCGTGTACCCGGCCCTGCCGCGCCTCGTCCAGGCGGCCCGCGAGGCCGGGGCCATGGGGGCCTGCCTGTCAGGTTCGGGCTCGACCGTCATCGCCTTCGGAGAATCGGTGCGCAGCCTGAC
>DASUKL010000126.1:0-24731 GCA_036278755.1 Candidatus Limnocylindrales bacterium
TGGACCCTCGACGGCTGCGCCACGAGCCAGTTCGAGCAGCACGTCCGGGCTATCTCGGGCCTGCCCCTTGGCCCGGTCGAGATGACCGCCCCGGCCGCGGCCATGGTCAATCTTCTGGGCACCGGCGCCGCCCGTCCAGCCCGGCTCGAGGGCTTGGCGGCGGCTCTCGCTGATCCCGATGTCCGGATCACCCTCTACGACAAACGGCGGGTCTTCGAGCGGCGCAAGATGGGCCACCTCACGGCCCTCGGGGCGGAGCCAGAGGAGGCACTGGGACACGCTCGCGCCGCGGCCTGGCTCCTCCGCTGGAGCGACTGACGCTGCCCAGCACCGGGACCTGATCTTCGTCAGCGGCCGATCGCCGCCCGGCTACGATACGTGGGCTCACCCGCGACCGAAGGAGTCCTAGCCGCATGATCTCCCAGCCGACCGGCGCTCCTCATCCGGTGACCGTCATCGCCGGCGACGGGGTGGGGCCGGAGATCGTGGCCACAGCTCGGCGGGTCGTCGACGCCACCGGCGTCCGCATCGCCTGGGAGGACGCCCTGGGCGGCGCGGCCGTCTTCAAGGCCGGCGACAGCAGTGGCGTGCCGATGGATACGCGGGCCTCCATCGAGCGGACCGGCGTCGTCCTCAAGGGTCCCCTCGAGACGCCCGTCGGCTTCGGGGAGAAGAGCGCCAACGTCACCCTGCGCAAGCTGTTCGAGACGTACGCCAACGTCCGTCCCGCTCGCGAGCTGCCGGGGGTGCCCACCCGCTATCGGGGCGAGGGCGTCGACATGGTCATCGTGCGTGAGAACATCGAGGACCTCTACGCCGGGATCGAGCATCTCCAGACCCCAGACGTGGCCCAGTGCCTCAAGCTCATCAGCCGGAAGGGCTCGGAGAAGATCATCCGCTATGCCTTCGAGCTGGCCCGCCGGGAAGGGCGCACCAAGGTCACCTGCGCCACGAAGGCCAACATCATGAAGCTCACCGAGGGCCTCTTCAAGCGGGTCTTCGAGGAGCTCGCCACGGAGTACCCGGGCATCGAAGCCCAGCACCTCATCATCGACAACGTGGCCCACCAGCTGGCCAAGGACCCGGCCCAATTCGACGTCGTGGTCACGACCAACCTCAACGGCGACATCATCAGCGACCTCGCCTCGGGCCTCGTGGGCGGGCTGGGCTTCGCCTCGTCGGGCAACTACGGCGACCGGGTGGCCATCTTCGAGGCGGTCCACGGCTCGGCCCGCAAGTACGCCGGCAAGGACGTCATCAACCCCACCGCGATCATCCTCTCGGCGGCCATGATGCTGCGGCACCTGGGTGAGTTCGCCGCCGCCCAGCAGGTCGAGGATGCGGTCTTCGTGACCCTCGAGTCGGGCGCGGCGGTGACCCAGGATCTGGCCCGTCAGATCGGGGGAGATGTGGCCGAGGCCGCGTCCACCACCCGCTTCACCGATACGGTCATCGAGAACCTGGGCCGCCGTCCGGACGTCGCTGTGGGGCGGCCACGGACACTCGACCCTGAGGCCCGACCCCTGCCGCACTGGGATTATTCCCCCGCCCACTACGCCGCCATCCCTCGCCGCCAGGTCGGGGTGGACGTCATGGTCGAGTCCGACCTACCGATCGAGGAGCTGGGGCCGAGCCTGGCCGCCTGCGCTGGGTCCAGCGACGACTTCCGGCTCGAGTCGGTGGCCGCTCGCGGGACGAAGGTCTTCCCGGGTGAGGCGGTGGGCGACACCGTCCGCTGGTACACCGGCCGGTTCGTGGCCTCTGGCGGGGATGAGCCCTCCGAGGCGGCGCTGCTGGCCCTCGTCGGCCGCGTGGCTGAGCGCCATCGCTGGACTCAGGTGGAGCGGCTCCAGGACTTCGCCGGCGAGCCGGGCTACACCAAGGCCCAGGGGGAGTAGGGGCTCCGGTGGCTGGATCGGTCGGGCGCCCTGTGGGCGCCGGATCGGTGGCTGGGCCGCTGGTCGGGGTCGTCGGCGGCAGCCGGAGCGACTTCCCGGTCCTGGAGCAGGCTGCCGCCCTCCTGGGAGAGCTGGGCGTGCCGTGCGAGCTTCGGGTCGTCTCGGCCCACCGCACGCCGGACCTGCTGTTCCGTTACGCCGAGACCGCGGCGGGTCGAGGCCTGCGGGTCATCGTCGCCGGCGCCGGCGGGGCCGCCCACCTGCCCGGCATGCTCGCGGCCAAGACCGGCCTGCCCGTCATCGGCGTGCCCATCCCGACCAAGCACCTGGGCGGCCTGGACTCGCTCCTCGCCATCGTCCAGATGCCGCGCGGCGTGCCGGTCGCCACCGTGGCCATCGGCGGAGCTGAGAACGCGGCGCTCCTGGCGGTCGAGATCCTGGCCCTGGGGGATCCGGGTCTCGCCCAGCGGCTGGGGGCCTGGCGGGCGGCCCAGACGCAGGCCGTCCTCGACGACGCGTCGAACGCGGGATCGCTCGAGACCTGAGCCCGAACCGCCTCAGCCCTAGACCGACGGCCTCAGCCGTGACCGGTGCCGGCCGATTCCTCCACGCGGGTCCTGCTCGCCGGGGCCTGGTTCCCTTGGTCGGCCGGCCCTTCCGCGCCGGACGCCATCCTCGCCAGCGCGGTGTCGAGACGCGCGATGAATGGCTGGGCCTGAAGCTGGACCAGGATGTCACGGGCGGCCGCGGTGATCGCCGCCAGGTCTGTCGAGGGCCCCGGCAGCAGCTCGGCCATGTCGATCGCCACCAGCGCCTGGTCGAAGGCGGCGCCGAGGTCCCGCCACTCGCGGAGCGCCTCGCGGTAGCCGGACAGGGCCTCGTCCTGGCCCCCCTCGAGCGCAGTCAGCCCAGCCTTGACCGTCCGCCACATCGCCGTGTAGGCAGGCCCGTGGACGCCCGCCGCGTCGAACCGCTCCAGGGCCTCCCGGGCATGGGCAGTGTCCCGCGCCCACAGGGCGGCCCGGGCGGCGTTGAGGAAATGGCCTGGCTGGAAAGCGCTGGCCGTTCCCGCGCTCAGCCAGAACGTGAAGGCGTTGGCAGGGTCGCCGGCCGCCAGCGCCCGAAGGGCGCGCATGGACGCCAGCTCCTGGGTCGTTTGGGCATCGGTATAGCCGGCCTGGAGCCGCTCGACCTCGGCCGCCACCTCGTCGCTTGGCTCACCCCGGAGCGCCAGGTAGCGCACGAGTTCGATGAGGATGCTCGCGCGATCGGAACCCTCCAAGTCATCGGCATCCGCGTCCAGGGCGGCGATGGCCCAGGCCCAGTCTCCGGTCTCCTCCGCGCTCTGGGTCGAATTGAGCAGGAGGGGCACGACCAAGTGCCGCTGGCCGAGCCGGCGCGCCTCTTCGAGCCCCGCGCGCGCCAGGGCCAGGGCCGCTCGCGGATCCAGTCCCGACAGGATCGAACTCTCATTGATGTAGCCGCGCAGCATCGTGGCGTGCAGCCCTTGCTGCTCGGCAAGTCGCCGCCCCCCGGCGATGAGCGCCAGGGCCTCCTGGGTGCGCGACAACAACCCGAGGGCGAGGCCCTTGGTGATGAGCGTGTCGGCGACGATGGCTGAGTCGCCGGCGTGCTCGGCTGCCGGCAGGATCTGGTCCGCCACCCGGGCCGAGGCCACCGGGTCCTCGGCGAAGAAGTAGGCCCTGGCAAGCTGGGAACGGACCAGGAGATCGCCGAGTCCGAGGTCGCCATCGCCGACCGCGAACGGCTCGAGAAGTCGAACGGCCTCGTCCGGCCTGGCGATGCTCGTGAGGAGGCTCGCCAGCGAGGCCGCCGCCCGCGCCGCCGTGGCTGGATCGCCCAGCTCACGGGCAGCCTCGATCGCCCGCCGCAGGAGCTCCTCGGCGTGCTCGTTGCGGCCCGCGGTCGTCGCTGCGGTCCCGGCCGCGAGGAGCAGCTCAGCGGTCTCCGTCGGGGCTGTCGTCACGTCGAGCGCCTGCTCGTAGAAGACCATCGCCTGGGCGAAGGAGCCCAGCGCGGCGGCCCGCTCGGCCGCCCCGCGGAGCGCGACCCGGGCTTGTGCCGCCAGGGCGTCCGCCTCGGGCCCGGCCGGGCTCTCGCGATGGGCGGCCAGGTAGTGAGCCGCAAGGACCCCGGCCAGCTCATCGTCGCCGAGCGATTCGAAGTAGCGGGCCGCGGCGAGATGCTTCGTGTGGCGGTCCCGATGGGCCAGCGTGCCGTAGGCGACCTCGCGGATGAGGGCCTGGACGAAGGCGTACTGGCCGCGTTCGCTGG
Organism: Candidatus Limnocylindrales bacterium; assembly: GCA_036278755.1. Lineage (GTDB taxonomy): Bacteria > Chloroflexota > Limnocylindria > Limnocylindrales > CSP1-4 > DASUKL01. Next base: position 4,194 of record DASUKL010000126.1, read on the forward strand.
AGGTCGCATCCGTCTCGACGGTCAGCATCTCGCGCGCGAGGAGGCCGTCCAGGTGGGCCCGCAGCTCGGCTTCCGGGAGCCCGCTCACGGCCGCCAGCGCTGCCTGCGGGAAGCTCTGGCCGAGCACCGCTGCGTCCTGGAGCAGGGAGCGGTCCTGTGGCGCGAGCCCGTCGAGGCGGGCCGCGATGAGCGCCTGGAGCGTCTCGGGAACGGCCACGTCGGACAGGTCACCCACCGGCCGGTAGCCGCTTTCATCCTCGACCAGGCGTCCATCGGCGACGAGCATCCGGACGGTCTCGACCGCGTAGAGCGGGATGCCGTCCGCCCGCTCGACGATCCGGGCGGCGGCCCGCTCCGGCAGGCCTGGGACGAGCCCGGCCAGGAGCTCCCGCATGGCCTCCGGCGGCAGCGGCTCCAGGGAGAGCGTGACCGAGTTGCGCCGGCCAGCTCCCCAATCCGGGCGCCGCTCGAGGAGCTCGGGGCGGGAGAGGGCGATGACCAGGAGGGGCACTCCGCGCGACCATTCGAGCAGGTAGTCGATGAAGTCGAGGAGCCCTGCATCGGCCCATTGGAGGTCCTCGAAGGTCAGTACGGTCGTCCGCCCGGCGGCCACCCGTTCCACGAACGTCCGCCAGGCGGCGAAGAGCTCGTCCCGGCCGCCCGGCGGCGCCGGCTCGAGACCCAGGAGGGCCAGCAAGGCCGGCTCGATGGCCCGTCGTTCGGCCGGATCGGCGATCCGCTCGTCGAGTGTCTCGGTCACCTTGGCCCGCGTCGTCGCCTCGTCGTCGCCTTCGGCCAGGCCGGTCCGCTGGCGAACGATCTCGCCCAGGGCCCAGAACGTGACCCCCTCGCCGTAGGCCGGCGACCGGCCGGTGTTGGAGACGACCTTCTCGACGATGCCGTCGAGGTATTTCTGGAGTTCCCAGGCCAGGCGGCTCTTGCCGATGCCAGCCTGGCCGATGATCGAGACGAGCCGCGGCCGACGCTCTCGGCCGGTAGCGTGGAAGAAGTCCTTGAGCAGCCGCAGCTCGATCTCGCGGCCGACGAACGGCGCCTCGAGCCGATCCGCGCGGCCCCGGCCGCCGCGCTCGGCGACGACCCGGAGGGCGCGGAAGGCGGCCACGGGCACTTCCTTGCCGCGCAAGACCTGGTCGCCCGCCGGCTCGAAGGCGACGGCTTTGCTGGCCGCGCGCTGCGTCGCCTCGTCGGCCAGGACGACACCCGGCGCCGCCACCGACTGTAGCCGGCTAGCGGTGTTGACGAGGTCGCCGGCGACCATGCCCTGCCCCGTCGCGCCAAGCGTCACGGCCGCCTCGCCGGTCATGACCGCGGCTCGGGCCTGGAGATCCTGCCCAAGCTGGTGGACGGCAGCGATCAGGTCGAGAGCGCTGCGCACCGCTCGCTCAGCGTCGTCCTCATGGGCGGTGGGCGTGCCCCAGACGGCCATCACCGCGTCCCCGATGAACTTCTCCACCGTCCCGCCGTAGCGCTCGACGATCTCCCGCGCCGCCTCGAAGTAGCGGCTCAACAGCTCGCGGGTGTCCTCCGCGTCGCGGCCCTCCGAGAGGTTGGTGAAGCCGACGAGGTCGGCGAAGAGGACGCTGACCAGACGCCGCTCGGCGATCGGGGCGGCTGGGCCCGAGGGCGGGGAGGGGAGGGTCGGGGCGGCGATCGGCCGTCCAGAGCCGGCCGCGCCGACCGGGCTGGGTGGAGCGGAGGTGAGCGGGCCGCTCCCCGCCGCTACCCCGAGCGCGGTGCCGCACTCGGCGCAGAACTTCTGGCCCGGCGCGACGGCCGCCCCGCAGGCCGGGCAGGAGCGGGCCAGGGCAGCTCCGCACTCGGCGCAGAATTTCCGGCCTGCCGGGCTCTCGGTCCCGCAGGCGGTGCAGATCACGACCTGTTCGCCCGCCACCCTCGGAGGTGCCTCCTGCCGTTCTCGCCTTGCTCGATATGCCGCCGGCGACCCATCGTAACCCCGGTCGCGCCCGCCGCGGAGGCCGCGCGTACACTCGGGCAGATGGATGACGAACGCTGGAGCCCGGGCATGCCGGTGCTCGATCGCCAGGCGCTCCCTGCGCATCCGGCTGCAGCGGGCCGGGCGGTGCTGCCGTCGCGAGTCGCCGAGACCCGCCCCACGCCCCTCCAGGCCCAGTTCATCCACCTCTCGGCGGTGGCCTTGGTGGCGGGCACGATCGCCATCACCGCCTGGGAACTCGGCCAGCCGCTGGCGGCCCCGCTCGTCCGCCTGCCCACCCTCGTCGCCGTCGCCATCCTCGTCCTCGTCACGGCCGATGCCGCGGTACGCATCGCCCGCTCGGTGGGGGCGTGGCGGGCGGTGGATGCGGGTCGGGCCGCTTTCCGGATCGTCTGGGTCGGCGTCCTCGCCCTCGGGCTGGTGCTCGAGCTCGGGGCGGCGTGGCTCGTCCTCAGCGCTTGAAGCCGACGATGACCGGGCGGCCCGCCTCGACGCCGTTCGCCTATCCAGCGACCCGGCGAACGGACGTCGTCGAGGATCACTTCGGGACGCCGGTCGCCGACCCGTACCGCTGGCTGGAGGATCCTGACAGCCCCGAGACGCGGGCCTGGATCGCGGCCCAGAACGCCCTCAGCGGGTCCTTCCTGGCAGCCATCCCAGGCCGGGAGCGACTCCGGCACCGACTGGCCGAGCTGTGGGCCTTCGAGCGGCGCGAGCCGCCGGAGCGCCACGGGCCGTGGTACCTCTTCACGATCCACGATGGGGTCCGCGACCAGCCCGTCCTCCACCGGGCGGCCGATCTGGACGGCCCCAGCGAGCCGCTCCTCGATCCCAACGGCCTCTCCACCGACGGCACGGTCTCGCTGGCCGCCTGGTCGGCCAGCCGGGACGGGCGCTGGCTGGCCTACGCCCTCCAGCATGGCGGCTCGGATTGGCTGGAGTGGCGGGTCCGTGCGATCGCCACGGGCCAGGACCTGCCGGATGTCGTGGAGCGGGCCAAGTTCAGCGGGGCGGCCTGGCTGCCCGACGGTTCGGGCTTCGTCTACGGCCGCTATCCGGAAGGCCGCGGTCCCGAGGTCACCGGGCTTGCCAGCGAGGTCGCCGAGACTGCGAGCGAGGTCACCGGGCCTGCCAGGGAGGTCGTCGACACGGACGGTCCCGGCCCGCTCCCCTTCGACAGCCCAGCCGAGCTGACCGCGCCGAACCGCCACCATGAGCTGGCCCTCCACCGCCTGGGCACGCCGGCGGGGGACGACGCCGTCATCCACGCCCGACCCGATCAGCCCGACTGGCTCTTCGAGCCCGAGGTGACCGACGACGGCCGCTGGCTGATCGTCTACCAGTTCGAGGGCACCGATCCGCGCTGCCGGGTCCTCCTTCGCGACCTGGATGATCCGGAGGGCTCCGTGGAGCCGTTCCTCGATCGCTTCGACGGGGCCTACGAGGTCATCGACGGCGATGGGCCGCGGTTCGTCGTCCTGACCGATCAGGGCGCCCCGCGGAAGCGCCTGGTGGCCGTCGATCGGGACCGTCCGGCGCCGGAGGCCTGGACCACGCTGGTCAGCGAAGGGCCCGGCTCGGCCGTCCTGGCGGCCGCCCACGTGGCCGGAGGGCGGCTCCTCTGTCAGTGGCGGGTCGACGCCCACGATCGGCTGGAGGTCCGTTCCCTCGACGGTGAGCTGCTGCGGAGCGTGGAGCTGCCGGGGATGGGCACCATCAGCCATCTGGCTGGCCGGCGCGAGGACCCTGAGGCGGCCTTCGCCTACACGAGCTTCGTCCGGCCGCCGACCGTCTACCGCCTGGTCCTGGCCGAGGGTGCGCTGCGCGCCTGGCATCCGCCGGAGCTCCCCTTCGACCCGGAGGCCTACGAGACGCATCAGGTCTTCACGACCTCCCGCGACGGGACCCGGGTGCCACTCTTCATCACCGCCCGCCGGGGGAACCGCCCGAGCGGGGAAGCGCCCGCCCGGGACGGGGACGCCCCTGGCCCTCTCGGCCGGGCTCCTGCCCCAGGCGGCCCGCGGCCGACCTACCTCTACGGTTACGGCGGCTTCGACGTCGCCATCACCCCCGAGTTCACGCCCACGACCATCTGCTGGCTGGAACTCGGCGGCGTCTACGCCGTGGCCAACCTGCGAGGAGGGTCGGAGTACGGCCGCGCCTGGCACGACGCCGGCCGGCTGGCTCACAAGCAGAACGTCTTCGACGACTTCATCGGGGCCGCGGAGTGGCTCATCGAGGCCGGCTGGACGAGCCGCGAGCGGCTGGCCATCGGCGGCCGGAGCAACGGTGGGCTGCTGGTCGGTGCCTGCCTGACCCAGCGGCCGGACCTCTTCGGCGCGGCCGTGCCGATGGTGGGGGTCATGGACATGCTCCGCTTCCATCGCTTCACGATCGGCTGGGCCTGGACCTCCGACTACGGCGACCCCGAGGTCGAGGCTGACTTCCGCGTCCTGCACGCCTACTCGCCGCTCCACAACGTCCGGCCCGGGACTGTCTACCCGGCCACGCTCCTGACCACGGCCGACCACGACGACCGCGTCGTCCCGGCCCACTCCTTCAAGTTCGCGGCCGCGCTCCAGGCCGCTCAGGCCGGTCCGGCCCCGATCCTCATCCGCATCGAGACACGGGCCGGCCACGGGGCGGGGACGCCGACCCACAAGCTCGTCGAGGAGGCGGCCGACCGCTGGGCCTTCCTGAGCCAGGCCCTGGGCATCGAGGTCGCCGGGCGGTGAGCGTCCAGCCTTCCTGGCTGGCCGAGGAGGTCCGCTTCTGCTCCCGCTGCGGCACGGCCCTGCGGTTCGGGCCGGTCGACGGCGAGCTGCGTGAGCGCCTCAGCTGCTCGGCCTGCGGCTTCATCGCCTACCTCAATCCGCGGCTGGTGGTCACGACCCTGCCCCTCACCGAGCGAGGCGAGATCGTCCTCCTCCGGCGAGGCATCGAGCCCGGCCGCGGATCCTGGGCCCAGCCGGGCGGCTTCCTGGAGATCGACGAGACGGTCCGCGAGGGCGCCGTACGGGAGACGCTCGAGGAGACGGGCCTGCTCGTCGAGCCGGCCGAGATCGTGGGCCTCTACTCCCGACCCCAGGCGGCGGTGGTCGTGGTCGCCTTCACCGCCCCCATCGTCGGCGGCGAGCTCCATCTCAACGAGGAAGCGCTCGAGTTCGGGACCTTCAGCCCCGAGCGCATCCCCTGGGACGGCATCGCCTTCGACACGACGACCCGCGCCCTCCGCGACTGGCTCCGCCGCTCGGCCGGGGAGGGCCGCTAGCTCCTCGGCCCGGAGCGGCTTGCTCGGAGCCGGAGCGGCGAGCTCCGGGCTGAGTGCTGTCAGCTCGGTCTGGGTCCGCTCGCTCGACCGCGGAAGGCGCGGACCTTGTCGGGCTCGATGCTGAAGATCTCGCGCGCGTCCGGCCGCGGGTAGGGCGAGCCGGTGTATCGCTGCGAGAGCTTGTTGGTGAGGGTCAGGCCCTCGTCGGGCTGGATGTCGACCACGTGGCCGCTGATCGACAGGCGCCGCCAGGCGTCCTTGGGGTCGAGGACCGAGAGGGCGACCTGGGCCCGCTTGCGGAACCGGCGACCCTTGGCCGATCCGACGGGGGAGCTGGTCAGGATGCGCTGTCCGTCGTAGTCGACCCACACGACGTAGCTGACGAGCGACCCATCGGCGGCCACGGCGGTCAGGTGGGCCGGCACGTTCGTCGTCAGCAGGTAGCTCAGGTCTTCGGGGATGGTGGCTTCATCGGCCATGCGGGCCTCCTTGGCTCAGATGCTTGCACGAGCAACTATATCGCCTTCGAGGAGGAGGTCCGATGCGCCCGCCCGCGCCACGGCGCCCGATCCGCCCGAGCCACGGCGCACGGCGCACGATGCGCCCGAGCCACGGCGCCCGATGCGCCCGAGCCACGGCGCCCGAGCCACGGCGCACGGCGCCCGAGCCACGGCGCACGGCGCCCGATGCGCCCGACCGATCCGTTGGCGTCCCACCGGGGGGGCGAGCGTGACGTGGTCGTCCGGCGTGGAGGATCGGTTCGCGATCCATCCGTCAGTCCTTCCCATGGCGCGGTACGGATCGACGCGTTCGGGCCGATCCCTCTCGCCCAGTGGGTGGCCTTGACGCCGGTGCCCTCCGCGCGTCGCCGAACGTCGCCGGGATGATCACGGTCGCCCATCCGGAGGGAAATCCGGTCCGCGCAGAGGGAATCCGGTCCACGCAGGTGGACCTAGGTGCCGGGTGTCAGCCAGCCCTTGTCGGCCGCGATGCGCGCCGCCTCGGCCCGATTGCGTGCCCCGGTCTTCTGGATGGCGGCCGACAGGTGGTTGCGCACCGTGCCTTCGGACAGGACGAGGCGGTCCGCGATCTCGGCCACCGTGCCCACGTCAGTCGAGGTCGCCAGGACCTCCCGTTCCCGCTCCGACAGCGGGTTGCCGCCCTCGCTCAGGGCGTCCAGGGCGAGGCTCGGGTCGACCACCCGCTCGCCCCGCGCCACGCGCCGGATGGCCACGGCCAGCTGCCCCGCCGGCGCGTCCTTGAGGACGAACCCTGAGGCGCCGGCCTCCATGGCCCGGCGGATGTAGCCCGGTCGCCCGAAGGTCGTGACGATGAGCACGCGGCAGGCCGGTGCCGCGGCGCGCAGGGCGGCCGCCGCGGACAGCCCGTCCAGGCCCGGCATCTCGATGTCCAGGAGGGCCACGTCGGGTCGGGTTCGCAGCACCTCGGCCACGACCGCATCGCCTCGCTCCACCTGGGCCACCACCGTGAGGTCCTCCTCGAGGGCCAGCAGGGCGGCCAGCGCGCCACGGACGAGGGCCTGATCCTCGGCCAGCAGGACGCGGATGTGCTGCTCGGCCGAGGCGCTCATGCGGCCTCGTTGGGCAGCGGGACGCGGATGCGTCGCTCGGCCGAGGCGCTCATGCGGCCTCGTTGGGCAGCGGGACGCGGACCACGAGACGGTAGCCGCCGTCCGGTCGCACCCCGGCTTCGAGGCGGCCGCCGACCGCCGCCAGCCGTTCGGCCAAGCCCCGCAGACCGCTGCCCGAGACGGCCCCCGAACCCGCATCGACCGCCCCGCCCGAGTCCGATGGGCCAGCCGAACCCGCACCGGCCCCCACCCCCGACGTCGCGCCGGCCGCGGCGCCGTCATCGACGATGGCCAGGCTGGCCTCGCCGGCCTGGCGCCCGGTCGAGATCGTGCAGTGCGTGGCCCGGCTGTGACGCACCACGTTGGTCACTCCCTCGCGGACGGCCCAGGCCAGCAGCGCGTCCACCGGCCGCGGCAGGTCGCCCGCCTTGGCCTCGATCCGGCCGGTGATGCCGGCCGCGGCGAGGGCGGCCTGGGCGCCGGCCAGCTCGGCCGCCAGGGTCGGCTGTCGGTACCCGCCGACCGTCTCGCGGACCGCGCCGAGCGACTCACGCGCCGCCCGCTCGATGTCCTGGACCTCGACCTGCGCCCGCAGCGGGTCGTCGGGCAGCAGCCGCCCGGCCAGCTCGCTCTTGATGGCGATGAGCGACAGGCTGTGGCCGAGCACGTCGTGGAGGTCGCGGGCGATGCGATCCCGCTCCGCGGTTACGGCCAGGCGGGCGATCTCCTCCTGGGCCGCCACGAGGGCCGCGTTCGTGTAGCGCACCGTGGCCAGGAGGAAAACGAGCCAGCCCACGACGGCCACCGAGAATCCCTGGAAGGCGGCCTCGGTGATGGCGCTGCCCGTGAGGAGGAGGGTCAGCCCGGCGGTGACCCCGATGGCCACGATGATGGCCTGGGCTCGGCGCTGCGGCCAGACCCGGCTGGCGGCCGTGGCGGCGAAGTAGAAGAGCCCCAACCAGCCGGCATCGGGCAGGCGGACGATAAGGACGACGGCGATGGCGGCGATGGCCACGGCGATGAGGGCGGTCAGCCAGCTCTGGTGGGCCAGCGGCCCGTCCCAACGGAACCAGCCGCCAGCCAAGGTCAGCGAGAAGAGGGCCATGGCCCCCACGGCCAGCACCACGTCGAGCGCCTTCGGGCGGGTGCCGGCCAAGGCGAAGATCGGGTAGACGACGAAGACCGCGGCGATGACGACGAACAGGAGCCGCCAGCGGCTGGGCTGGACGTCCAGCGCCGGGCGGCCCGGCGAGGGGTCGGGCGCTCGAGCGATCGAGGGATCGGGCGGCTGGCCCAGCGGAGGCTCGGTCATCGGCCCCGTTCGTCGGCTCGATAGCGCCAGGCCACGAGGACCCCGAAGACGGCGGTGTAGGCGGCCAGGAGACAGACCCCGCCCAGGTCGGGCGTCTGGCCCACGATGGCCCGCCAGCCCAGGTCGGCCAGCTGGTACGTCGGTGTCATCCTGGCGATGGTAGCGAGGGCGTCCGGCAGGGACTGCACGGGGACGAAGAGCCCGCCGAAGATGCTCAGCCCGAAGAGGAGGAGCATCTGCGCCGCCTGGGCCGCCTCCACGTCGAAGAGGTAGCCAAGGAGGATGGCCAGGGCCACGAGGGGCAGCGACCCCAGCCAGATCGAGACCAGCAGCCGGATCCAGGTCTGGAGCGGCAGCGAGACATCGTTGGCCACGACCGCCGCCACGGCGACCAGGACAAGGGCCGGGAGCATGATCGCCAGGGCCACCAGGACCTTCCCGACGACGTAGACCGCGGCGGGCAGCGGGGTGACGCGCAGCTGGCGGACCCAGCCGCTGGCTCGCTCCATCGAGAGCCGGATCCCGCCCACGGTGAAGGCCGCGCTCATGGCCGCGAAGCTGGCCATAGAGACCATGAAGTAGGCGCTGAAGTGCATGCCGCCCACGATGGGGTCGTGGTCGGCGCTGCCCGCCGTGGCCACGCCGGCCGTGGTGTAGAGGAGGTAGAGGACGAGGGGGAAGCCGACGGTGAAGACGAGGAACCGCCGATTGCGGACGGCGCGCCGGATCTCCAGGGCGACGAAGGGCCGCACGGTGGGGCCGGCGGCTCGGGACAGGACGTAGATCATCGGATCTCCTCGTGGTCGGCGTGGGAGCTGGCGCTCGAGCCGGAGTTGGACGTGAGGGCCAGGAAGGCGGCTTCGAGGTCCAGGCCGGTGACCTCCAGATCGCGCAGGGGCAGGTCGGCGGCGAAGGCGGCCCGGACGGTGGCGTCGGCATCGGCCGAGCGGAGGGTCACGTCGTCGCCGTGGATGGCCACCTCGGTGACGCCGGGCAGCGCCCGGAGGGCCGCCCGCTGGGCCGCGCTGTCGGCGCTCGGCAGGGTGAAGCGGACGACCCGGCCCGCAGCCATGGCCTTGAGGGCGGAGGGCGTCCCGTCGGCCACGGTCCGACCATGGTCCAGGACCACGATCCGGTCGGCGACCTGATCGGCCTCCTCGAGATAGTGCGTGGCGAAGAGGACGGTCCGGCCGGCGGCCGCGAAGCCCCGGATGTCGCGCCAGAAGGCCTGGCGGGTCTCGACGTCCATGGCCACGGTGGGCTCGTCGAGGAAGACGAGGTCGGGGTCGCCGGCCACGGCCAGGGCGAAACGGACTCGCTGCGTCTCCCCGCCGGACAGGCGCTCGACCTGGCGGGCGGCGAGGTCCGCCAGCCCGGCCTGAGCCAGGACGTCGGCTCGGGACAGGGGATGCGGATAGAGGCTGCGCACGAAGTCGACCAGCTCGGCCACGGTCACGCCCACGGGCAGGCCGGACTCCTGGAGCATGCCGCCCACCCGACCGGCACTCACCGCGGAGGCGGGGCTCTGACCCAGGACGGTGACGGTCCCGGCGTCGGGATGGAGGAGCCCGAGCATGAGCCCGATGGCGGTCGACTTCCCCGCCCCATTGGGGCCCAGGAGGGCCACGGTGCTGCCGGCCCCAAGCTGGAGCTCGAGGTCGGACAGGGCGGTCACGGCCCCGTACCGTTTGGTCACGCCCGTGAAGCTGACCGCCATGGTGGGCTTGGTGGCCCAGGGGGCGGGGGCGACGTCGGTGGCTCGGGTGGTCTCGGCGGCTGGGGTCGGGATCGGCTCCAGGCTCAGGGTGTTGGAGGGTTGGTTCGTCATGCCCCCAGTCTCCCGGCCCTCGGGCCCGACCGGAAGTCACGGCCCTCCGGAACTCACCCTGATGGCTGATCGGGGACGACCGTGACGGATGTCACACCATTCGGGATCCAGGCTTCCCGTTCGGCCTTCAATGCCAGCTCCGTCCGGGAAACGACGCCGAACCGCACGTAGAGGCGAGTGAAGCAGGCCTCCACCGTCTTGAGGGCGATGCCGAGATGGCCGGCGATCTCGGCATTGGACTCGCCTCGCAGCAGGAGCGTCACGATCGAGGTCTCCCTGCGGCTCAACCGAGCGGCCGAGGATGACACCCGCTGTATCCCTGTCGAGGAAAAGGCGCTGCCTCCGGCGGCGATCGTACGTATCGCCTCCATCAACGCATCGATCGGTGCCGTCTTCAGCAGGTAGCCGGAAGTGGCGGTGCAGGGTTTCCTCTAGTTGTCCTGCCATCCCGCCGAGCCTACATTCAGGCGGTGCGTCATGCGATAGCGATCATCGTGGCCACGTTCGTAGCGGTGGCCTGCTCAGGGGTCGGGGGGCCGACCAACGGTGACATCCCCTCGCGTGCTGAAGCAGAGGGTTTCCTCGATCGGCTGGTGACGACTGCTCAAGCCGGTCAGTGGGACGCGTTCTGCGGCATGGGTGATGGCTACTGCGAGGCCAGACTCACGCAGATCGGCCGATCGAGCGTGCCGATGGCAAGCCCGATCATCATCGACGACTCCATCATCCCCACATCACCCGTCGATGGTGGCAGATCCATCGGTGGTCGGAGGCTGACGGTGTGCGGTCTCGACGGTTCGGGTCATGCGTATCGCTCCGACGTCCTTGTGTTTCGCGATGGGAGCTCCCTGCGGGCCATCAACCCGGTCTATTGGGATGGCACCTCGGTCTCCAGTGGAACGGATCCCACGACGCAGCCGAGGGATGCGTCACCGCGGCCACCCGCTTGCGAACCCTGACCGACGCTCGGGTGGAAGTCCTCGGCCCCGACGCCCCGAGCTCGCCGCGCCTGCAACGAAGGGTGACTCTCGGACGTCTGGAACAGTGAACGGCCGTCCGTCGGCCGGGATCATGCGGGGTCATGCGGCAAGCGGTGATGTCGCTCGTGACGAGGACGATGGCAGGCAGGGCTCGGGACGGGGGTCGCCTGCTCGCGCGTTGTGGCCTGCTCGTGCTCATCGTCGGTTGCGGTGGAGCGGGATCGGTTTCGACGGTCGGGACCACCACGGTCTCGCCGACGGGACACGCGAGCGGGAGTGTCCCGGCCTGGCTCCGCATCGCCCCGACCCCATCCGATGCCGTGCCCGCCCCCACCGCCGCCTATCCCTCGCCGGGCGAGGCGTGCGCCGAGGGCCTGCTCCCGAACGTCCGCCTCGACGGCGATCCGAATGGGTCGCCTGCTGTCTGGGTCACCAGTCCCGACGGCGACCGCCACACCGTCCTGTGGCCATTCGGCTTCTACGCCACCTTCGACCCGGGCCTGGCGCTCTTCGCTGGTGACGGGACCCTCGTGGCTCGCGGCGGGGACGTCCTCGACCTTGGCGGCGGTGCCGGCGCGAATGCGTTCTACGCCTGCGTGATCAAGGGCGTGTACTACGTCTGGCCGCCGGCCAGCTGAACGTCCCACGAGCCCGAAGCCCTGACCTCCTGGTTCCTGGGGGAGCCCTGGGGTCGGGGCTTCACGCTCCCCGGCGTCGCCTCAGGGCCAGGATCAGGTAGATGGCCGGGATGAACTGGAGCGCCGCCCACACGACCCAAAGGACAACGAGGCCTCCGACATTCACGGGAAGGCCCCCATCGGTTGCGCGGAAGCCCCCATCGGCTGCAAGCGGCCCAACGCCACGACGAACACCAGGAGTAACGGCAAGGCGACGAGGAGGACAACGAGGGCGGTGGCGACGATCTTGTTGTGTGTCGTCCAACGGTTCGAGGCCCAGACGAAGAAGAGGCCAGGGAGCGGCCCGACCACGGGCACGACGAAAGCGCCGAAGCTGATCAGCAGAAGGGCGATGATCTCCACGCCTCCGAAGCGTTCATGGTCGGCTCCCGTGCTCAGGGTCGCAGCTGCCTCGCGGATCACAGCTGCGCCTGCGGCCGGCGGCGCACCGTCCACCTCGGTCGAGACGATCTCCTCCGGTCGACCCAGCCGGTCGAGGACGTTGCGCACGGTGGTCTCGTCTCGGCCGCCCTCGACCGAGAGCGCGTCCTCGATGTGCTCGCGGACCTCCTGGAGGAGCTCCGTGCGGCGGTCGGCCGACAGCGGCCAGGCGGCGGCCTCCAGGCGCCCAAGGTAGTCCTGGACCAGCGGGTCGGCCGTCATGCCGGTCTCGCTCCTTGCCGTGCCCAGGGCCGTGGCCGGTCGCTGGGCCCTTCGGCCAGGATGGCGTCGACGGCGTCGCGGAAGCGTGCCCACTCCGCCCCGAACGCCGTCAGGGATGTCCGCCCATCGTCGGTCAGGCGGTAGTAGCGCCGCGGCGGCCCCGATTCGGAGTCCCGCCAGCTCGTCGTCACCAGGCCATCGCGCCGCAGCCGGGCCAGCAGGGGGTAGATCGTGCCTTCACTGGTGAGCAGCTCGCCCGCCTGGGACAGGACCCGCACGATCTCGAAGGCGTACGACTCGCCCTCCCGAAGGATGGCCAGGACGCAATGCTCCAGCACCCCCCGCCGAAGCTCGGTGAGTTGACCTCTGGCCGTCGAGCTAGCTACCATGCGCGACATGATACCGCCATGGGAGGCGAATGCAAGAGGCTCGTCGCCGACGCCGCGCGGTGCCCGGGAGGTCCTCGCCCGGCAGTCTCCTCGCCGCGGCCTTGCATCCAGCGACGCACTTGACCCCGGTGAGGCGGTCACGCGCCGCAAGAGTGCCCTTCCCTCGCCCAACGTTGCGTCGCACGCCCCGAACGACCACGCAGGGGGGCCATTCGGTCCGACTAGACCGCCGTCGTTCGTCGATCCCCTCGCCCCATGCAACGCGAACGACAGAAGTCAGGGCTGAGCGACAGTAGCTTGACCGAGGGTCCACAACCTGCGTAAGGTGCAGGCCGGGATCAGACGATGGGCCTCACCCGTGCGAACGACGGCAGAGGTGGCCATGGTGAGTCGACCCAAATGGCCTTGGACGCTGCTCGGCGTCGGCGACCTCCTGGGCGCGCTAGTCGGTGCGGTCGTGTGGCTGGCCGCGACCACGGTCCAGGGGTCGTTCAGCGCGTCCACACAGCCCTGGGTCGGCGGCTGGGGGTTGGCCGTGCTCATCTATCTCGTCGTCCTGGCCGGAACCGGCGGCGCCCTGATCGTTGCGGCCAGGCTCGAACGGTCAGTGGATCCCGGTTGAAGCGATGGCGCTGAGGACGTCCGTCACCTTGGCCGCGCCAAAACCCTCACCCTCGTTCCATACGAGCCAGCCGTCCTCGATGGACGTCCCGGCGATCGTAGAGGTCTCAGCGACCGCCACCGGGGTCGATGCGCCGGTCGGCCAGACGACCAGTGGTGAGCCCTTCGGTCCGTCGATCGACCAGGCTGCCAGGCCTTCACCGACCGAGGGCCAGATGGAGCGGAACGGCAAGTCGGGCGAGCCGAGCTGTGGCATCGGGGTCAAGACGAGCGGCGAGGCTTGATCGGTGCGCATGGCGTAGATCCGGTTGCAGTAGCCGTTCTCGCAGTCATCGTGGACCCAGACCATCCAGGTCCCATCGAAGCCGAGCTCGAACGCATTGTCGATGACCTTGCGAGGCGTCGGGTCCGCCTCGGTGGAGAGCCACCCGGTCGTGTCGTAGTAGGAGAGCTGGGGTGCCGGGGTGAAGGCTCCCTGGCTCCAGAACAGATCCGTGCCGACGAGCGCCAGCTTGAAGACGCCTTCCGATAGATGCAGGGTGCGGATGGGGTGGAGGCCTGGCCAGCTCAGTAGGTGAATCGTGTCGCCCTCGCCCGCGGGCCCGGGCTCGACGTAGGCGACAGCTTGGTCGTCGAGCCGGATCACGCCCGCCCGCTCCGTCGGTGCGCGGAACGTGGCGATCGTGGTCGGCGTGCTCGCGTCAAGGCTCAGGAGCATCACTCGCCACGTCGAGGCTCCCTGGGCCTCGAGCCAGGCTACCGTCTGACCGCTGATGGCCGGCTCGAAGATGCAGACTGCGACCGGCGGGACGTAGAGCTTGCGCACCGTACCGGCGGCGAGATCTGCCAGCCAGATCGGCCCTCGGCTGTCACACGCCTTCGGCTCGGTGAACACGGCCAGCGGTCCGCTGCTCTCGAGCCGATTGTCCGTGACTCCCACAGGGAACTTCACTCGGTGGGTGACGCCCTCGGCAAGTGGGACCGACGGCCAGGGCCATGGAAGTTCATTTGGCGTCGGGGTCGACGCGGATGCGCTGGGCGCGATGCTTGGCTTGATGGACGGCGTCAGCGTCTTGACCGAGTTGGACGGCTGCGGCATCGTCGATGAGGACGCGGAAGGTGCTGGCCCTCCGCAACCGAGGACCAGCACACTGCAGACGATCGCGACCGCCACCGACCGGATGTTCCGCTGACAACCTGGAGATACTGTCAGTACCACTGGATGTTCCAGCCGCCGATCGTAGTCTGGTAGTAGGTGCTACGAGAAAGCTGGACGTAGCATGCCCGGTCCGGAGTAGATGTGTAGCCCGGACCGAAATAGCAGGTCCTATCGCTCTTCAGGTATGACCACGGGTCATAACCGTCGATGGTGTTCGGATCGGCCCAACCAAAGGCGAGCGTCGCATGGCCCACTCCAGCACCGCTGCCATGGTCAGGCCAATATGTGCTGTTCCAGTTCACCATGACGTATGTGGGCCAGCCATAGCCCACGTCATACAGGACACGATTCCACAATTGGGTGGCGCTCGTCGTCGTGCTCGACACATAGAGCCAATCGGACGGGGTGCGCGGGTGCTTGCTGATCTGCTGGTTCGTGTAACTGATCGCTGGCCCGTTGTAGGTCCCGCCGGTTGTGGTGTTTGTCGCCGTCGCGATGGCATTTTGGCCGGCCGCTATCCCACCGGTAACGTAGCCGCCGAAGTAGGTGTTGAGGAGCGACTGGATTGCTGCAACGAGACAGTAGTAGGTAGTCTTCTGGTGATATTCATTTAGAAAGAGCATGTACGACTCTGAAGGGGAGATCTCCGCCTGGGCAGACTTCGCAGCGACGAATGAAGCGAAGTCCGCGGCTTTCTGTGCCGCGTACGTCGACGTAGTGCCCGGGCTGGAACGGCCCGGATCAGGCAACCACCCACCAGAAGGACCATTCTGGGGACCATCAGCCAGGGTCACGCCACTGCCGCTGAGGGACATGAGCAGCGCACAAGCCAGAATTGCAAGAATTGGCTTCCGAATTCGCTTCCGAATTCGCAACACAACATCCTCCCTCCCTGCATGATCGGCCTCATGCCGCTCTTCCGCAGGTACTGACCAGCTTGGGCAGCACCGAATGTCACAGTCAGTGCCATCCGGACTGAAATCATGGGGCCATCTGGACTGCGTCGACACCGAGCCGGCTACCCGCGGCGGCCAGCCGCGCAATGAGTCGATGCCCCGCAGGGAACGGCACGTCCGTCTCTCGTGCCAGTCGACGCATCACCGTCGGCGATGCCGCGATCCGCATCGCGGGCAGATGCGACGCGCCCGCGCGGCACAGTCACCTATGTCGAGCTAGTGACGCCAACCTTGCCAGGTCACATCGCTGCAGGACGACGTGGCGAGGAGGCTTGCGCGATGCATACTGCGTATGTATCATCTGGCCGGCCGACCCCGCAGAAGGAGAAGCGTGTCCGTCCGCTACGGCCTGCTGGCCATCCTGGCCGAGGCGCCCAATCACGGCTATCAGCTGAAGACCGACTTCGAGCGCCGGACTGCCGGATCCTGGCAACTCAACATCGGCCAGATCTACACGACCCTCCAGCGGCTGGAACGCGACGGTCTGGTCGAGCCGCTGACGGCCTCCGACCGCCACGCTGCGACCGCCGCCGAACCTCGAGGCGCCGAAGCTCGAACCGCCGGCCCCCGCGCCGACGAGCGCCACGCCTACCGCATCACCGCAGCCGGACGGGCCCAACTCGAGGCCTGGCTGGACCAGCCGGTGATCACCGAAGGTCCGCCCCGGGACGAGCTGACCATCAAGGTCCTCCTCGCCGTGGCGGCCGGCGACATCGAGGTGACCGCCATCCTCCAGCGGCAGCGGACGGCCTCGGTCGAGCAGCTCCAGGCGTACACCCGGCGCAAGGCGCAAGCGGACCCGGAGCGGGACCTGGCCCTCCTCATCCTCCTGGATGCCCTGATCTTCCGGACCGAGGCCGAGGTGCGCTGGTTGGACGCCACCGAAGCAAGGATCCGTCAGCGATGACCGACGTCGTCTGCCTCGAGGCCGCCGGCCGTCGCTTCGGCCAGGGTCACACCGCTGTGGTCGCCCTCCATCCCACGGACCTCGCGGTTGGGGAGGGCGAGTTGGTGGCCATCATGGGCCCCAGCGGCTCGGGCAAGACGACCCTCCTCTCGCTCGTTGGCGGTCTCGATCGCCCGACCGAAGGCCACGTCCTCGTGGACGGCCAGGACGTCGGGGCTCTGGGCGCCCGGGATCTGGCGCGGCTCCGGCGCCACGAGGTCGGCTACGTCTTCCAGGACCTCAACCTCCTGGCCGGCCTGACGGCCCGGGAGAACGTCTCGCTGCCGCTCGAGCTCGACGGACGACCGACCCGCGAAGCCGGCGCCGAAGCCATGACCGCCCTGGCTTCGGTGGGGCTCGACCAGTTGGCCGAGCGCTACCCCGACGACCTCTCCGGCGGCGAGCAGCAGCGGGTCGCCATCGCCCGGGCCCTGGTCGGCGGTCGGCGCGTCCTGCTGGCCGACGAACCGACCGGCGCGCTCGACTCCATCACGGGGGAGTCGGTCATGCGCCTCCTGCGCCACCACTGTGATGGCGGAGGCACGGGCATCCTCGTGACCCACGACGCGGCTCACGCCGCCTGGGCCGATCGGGTCGTCTTCCTCCGCGACGGCCGGGTCGTCGATGAAGCACGTCCGGCGCCGCCCCTCGGATGAGCCGCACGATGGTCCCGGTCCGGTGAGCTGCTCCAGCGCCAGGGCGGCCCTCCGCATCGCCCGCCGCAACGTGGCCCACAGTCGATGGCGGAGCGCCCTCGTGGTCGTGCTCGTCCTCCTGCCCGTGGCGGCCATGATCGGCGCAGCCACGCTGCTGGAGACCGTGACGCCGACGGGCGAGCGGACCGCCACCGACCGGATGGGCACGGCCGACCTCATCGTCTACCCCCAGGGGCCCGCCTCGACGACCGATACGGTCCGGGCCTTGCTGCCGGCCGATAGTCAGGTCGAGCCGTTCGTCAACGGTGAGGGCTACGTCGTCCTGCCCGGTCAGCGAGCCTCGGTCACGGTCTGGTCGCTGGATCTCGACGGCCTCGCGAAGGGCATGCTGACGTTCACCGCCGGACGAGCCCCGACTCGGACCGGGGAAGTGGCGATCAGCCGGTCCGTGGCCGACCTGGCCAACGTGGGGATCGGCGACCACGTCAGCCTCCAGGCGCCCGACCCTGCGTCCGGCGGCCCCGCCGCGCCGCCCCCGGTGAGCGGCACTGCTGGAGGTGCGCCGGCCTCGCCCATCGTGGTCGGACTGATCGAGGATCCCTTCGACATCCGAGGACGGATCGCGGTGGAGGATCCCAGCACGGCCCAGGCGGCCGCTGCCGTAGGCCAGGCGACTTACCTCGTCGGGCTTCCGCCAGGCAGCGATCCGGAGGCGATCGGGGCCGAGCTCGCAGGACCTTCGCCCGACGGCCACCAGTCGCTTTCCGTCACGCGGCGCGATCAGGTCGCGGGTTCGGCTGGCGCCTCCTCGGCCGGGGTGATCGTGTTCGGCAGCCTGGCCCTCGTCGAGACGATCCTCGTTGCTTCGGCCGCCTTCGCCGTCAGCGTCCGCCGCCGGCAGCGTGAGCTGGGCCTCTTGGCCGCGGCGGGAGCGGAGCCGCGCCACCTGGCCGCCACGGTCCTGGCCGAAGGCATCGTCCTGGGCGGGATCGGGGTGCTGCTCGGCGCCGTCGTCGGCTTCGGCGGGGCGCTGGCCATCTCGCCCTGGCTCGATCAGCTGACGGATCGGCGCAACCCACCCGTCCTCCCCGATCCGGTGGTCATCGTGACGGTCATGGCCATCGGCCTGTTCGCCACGCTGCTGGCTGCGGCCGTGCCGGCGTGGTCCGCGGGCCGCCTGCCGGTGCTGGCTGCGCTCTCCGGCCGTCGTCCGCCGAGGGCGCCGGCCCGGCGCCTGCTGGGCCTGGGCCTCGGGCTCATCGGGCTTGGGGTCGCTGCGACGATGACCGGCTCTCTGCTTCGGCTGAACGACGTCGACGGTTCGAGCGGCACCTTCTCGCTGCTGCTGCTGGCTACCGGAGCGATCGTCGGGACGCTGGGCTTCGGGGCCTGCAGTCCCTGGCTCCTGGAGCGTCTCGAGCCGCTCGCTGGGCGCCTCCCTCTGGCCGGCCGGATCGCCGTTCGCGACACGGCTCGGGCTCGCTCACGGACGGCGCCGGTCGTCACCGCGGTGCTCTCGACCTTCGCCGCTACCGTCGCCCTCTCCGGATACATCGCTGCCATCGATGCCAACGCCCGAGCCCACTGGCAGCCGTGGCTTCGCTCCGACCAGATCCTGATCGCCGGCCCAGGCGCCGTGGAGGTCGGCCAGGCGGTGGCGCGCGAACTCGGCGGGACGGCGTCAGGGCTGCTCCTGCCGGCGGCCTCGAGTGACGGTGACGCGCACCGCTACCTTCAGGTCGCGGCCATCGACAGCTCGCAGGGCGTCCAGGACGACATCGCCCAGGGTGTCACCATCGCTGATGCCGAGCTGCTGCGGGCGCTCGGTGCCGAGGCGGCCGCGGCTGACCTGCAGGCCGGCAAGGTCATCCTCCTGACCACGGATTCGATCGCCGTCACCCACGTCGCTCTGCAAGTGACCCAGACCGATGGGTCCGTCCTCACGTCGTTGGATGTGCCGGCGCGAGATGTCGCAGTGGGCCTGGTGATGGGCGATCTGCCCGGTGCAGCGGTCTCGGCCGATACCGCCGCCCGGCTCGGGATCGCGCCGCGGGCAGCCGATGCGGATCCGGTATCGGATCGTTTCCTCGTCCGCCTCGATCACGCGATCACCGACGATGACCAGGCTCGCGCCGTGGCCCTCGCGGCTCAGGAGCCCGATACCTCCGCCGACATCGCCATCTACCACTCACCGGACCAGGACTTCCGCGTCTTCCTGCTTGTCGCCAGCCTCCTCTTCGGCCTGGCCGTGACGGGCATCGCGGTGGCCCTCGGCGAGACCGAGGCGCGACCCGATCAACGGGTCTTGCTGGCACTCGGCGCCGATCCGCCCCTGCGTCGGCGCATCGCCGCAGCCCGGGCAGGCGTGGTCGCCATCCTGGCCGGCCTCCTGGCCGTGCCGGCGGGGCTGCTGCCGGTCTGGGGCCTGCTCGCCAGCCGCGGCTCGCCCCTGGTCCTGCCCTGGCCGGAGGTCGCTGCCGCGCTCGTCGTCCTGCCGCTCCTGGCCATGGCCGCGACCTTCGTCCTCAGCCGGCCCATCCCGCCCTGGTCGGCCTTCCGCGACGCCCGGAGCTGAGGACCCGCGGCTCCCTTTCTGCTTGCCGTAGTCCATGTGCTACAGTTCGGCAATGGAGCGGATCGGCGTGCGCGAGTTGCGAAATCAGGCGAGCCGCACCGTTCGTCGGGCGAGGGCGGGTGAGCGGCTGATCATCACGGTCGACGGGGTCCCTGCTGCGGAGATCGGACCAGTACAAAGCCTGACGGAAGCGGTCAGCCTCGAGGGGATGATCGCTAGCGGCGCACTGTTGCCTGCCCAGGAGCGGACGCCGCCGTCGCCTCCTCGACCGCTCCCTGCGCCGACAGGTCGTCCGAGTTCTACGGTCCTCCGGCAGTTACGCAACCGCTGATCCGGCGGCCGGAACGACGATGCTATTCCTCGACACGTCGGCGCTTGTCAAGCGGTATGTAGCCGAGCCGGGAAGCGCGCTCGTGGCGCGACGGATGGAGGGAGATCCGGAGTGGGTGGTTTCCGCGGTGGCTTCGACCGAGGCGCGGATCACACTCTGCAGGCTTGGATTCGATGAAGGCGACGGGACGGGGGTCTGGGCCCGGCTTCGAGAGGACTTGAAGCGGTGCCTAATCGTGCCGCTCGACCAGGCCTGCCTCGATCGGGCGGCCGACATCGGGTGTCGGTTCGGGATTCGAACGCTCGACGCGTTGCACCTCGCAGCGGCCGAACGTCTCCCCCGCCCTTTGGCCATGATCACCTTTGACCGACGTCAGGCGCGAGCGGCCAGATCGATGGACCTCCCCGTAGAGGGCGTCTGAGCCCGTTTTGCCCGGCGCCGTAGCCGCTGCACGCCCCCCTGCGTCTGCCCTTAGCGGTCCCGCACGAGGCGGGCTGGGGTCAGGGCCGTGCGCTGACCGCGGTTGCGCATGGCCTTGGACAGGGCCACGTCGTGAGCCTGCCGTTCGAGCTCGTCGTCGAGCGGGGCGAGTTCCACCGGTCCGCCCG
>DASUKL010000127.1:0-2421 GCA_036278755.1 Candidatus Limnocylindrales bacterium
CCAGCTCCCGCATCCGGCGCTGGAGATCGATGAGCGGCATCAGGCTGCCTCCCCATAGAGCATGCGGACGCCATCCGCGCCCAGCAGCCGCTGACCGATGACCGTCTTACTCGTGTCCTCGATCCAGCGGAAGACCTCCCGCACGAAGAGGAACGAGCGCCACACCGTCTCGTCGAGCCGCACCGGCATCAGCCGGTAGCCGGAGTCGGTCGGGTCATCGGGGTCGGCGGGCCGCAGATGCAGGACCGCCGCGCCATCGATGGCCGGCAAGGGGTGCTCGGAGCCATCGGCCAGGAGGATAGTTTCGGCATGGGCGTAGGCCGCGAGCTGCAGGGCAGCCTCGGGATACACGTCCTTGCCAGTCTTGTAGTCGACGAGCAGGCGGCGCTCGGCGATCTTGATGATCGCGTCGAGCGTCCCCGCGTACTGCTCCTTGCGGTTGACGACGGTGGCCTCGGCGAGCTCCACGTCGTACTCCGGCTCGAAGTCCGCGAGGAACCGCTC
Organism: Candidatus Limnocylindrales bacterium; assembly: GCA_036278755.1. Lineage (GTDB taxonomy): Bacteria > Chloroflexota > Limnocylindria > Limnocylindrales > CSP1-4 > DASUKL01. Next base: position 505 of record DASUKL010000127.1, read on the forward strand.
GAAGCTCGCCATGAACGGCGCCACGGGCGCCGGCCAGACGGGCGTCGGCTTGCCCAGGGCGTAGGCCTCAGCGGCGGCATGGACCGCCGTCCCGAGATCAGCGGCCCGTTCGCGGTCGCGGTACGGACTGCCTTTCAGCCAGTCGACGACGGCCTTCACCGCGTCGGGTTCGCCCTCCGCAGCCCGGACCATGGCCGCCAGTCGGGCCTGGTTCGTCACGGCGTACTCGGCGACCGTGCGCATCCCCCAGGCCATGAGCGCCGGGGCCGGCAGCCCGCCCTTGATGATCGTCGTGACCGACCACAGCGTCTCGCCATCGGGCAGCTCGTAGATCCGCCCGCGACTCGTCTTGCGGGCGGCCGGCGGCGCGCTCATCGGTCACCCTCTCGAGCCGCCACCATGAGCGGGTCGTCATCCTCGGCCGCCGGGCAGTAGGGGTCATGGAACGGCAGGTCGCCGTGGCCGCAGACACAGCTCATGTCCGGCTCGTCCTCGGCGACGAGCTTCTGCACGTCGTACAGGCACTCCTGGGCGCACTCGGCCCAGGCTTGCTCGATGGCCGCGCGGATGGGCTCCGTGGCGCGGGCGGTGTCGGCGGCCCGCTGGTGGCGGTCGCGCCGCTCCTGCAGCCGGGCGATGAGGCGTTCCTTGTCTGTCATGTACGATGACCTCCTATTCGACTTGGCCGGCGGTGCTCTTCCTACGGAGCCGCCGGCCTTCTGCTATCCGGCGGCGCGGCGTGGCGACGCGGCCACCGACTCAGCGCCCAGGTTCAGCGCGTCCCCGGACGCTGAGGCGGCAGTCGCCTCGGCCAGCTCCCGCTCGGTGAACCACGCCCGACCACCGGGGACGGCGTGCGCTTGTGCTGGGCAGTGGAGTTCCGTCATGCCCGCCACTTCGAGCAGCGGCCCGTGGCCGTCCGGGCACTGCGGGCCGGCGTAGACGCGGACGCGACGCGTCACGGCTCGAACTCGCAGAACGGCACGCCGTCGAAGTACTCAGGACCCTCGGGCGCATGCTCCCGGTCCGTCTCGTGGCGGACGTTCCGACGCGTTAGACCGCAGCGGGCGCAGTCCATGTCCATGAAGGCCTCGTAAGCCTTGCGGTCCAGCCGGTTGAGCCGATTGCGCCTGCTCCGTTCGGAGGCGCTTTCGCCGAAGGTCGCCTCGCGGCGCTCGGGATACTCCGGGCGTGCCTCGCGTGGGTCGGGCATGGGCCACATCGCGCTCATCCCGTCACCCCGATGTGGAGCGCCGCATCCGGCGCGAACATCGCCGCCAACAGCAGGACGACGATCAGCGCCACCCCCATGACGAACAGCAGGCCGACCGTCTCGACGGCCACCTGGACGGAAAGCTCCAGCAGCTCCCGGCGGTGCGCGTCAGGCAGCGGGATGGCCATGGGCCGGCGGTCACGGCTCACAGCGCCATGCCTCCCGTGACCCGCGCGCCCGAGGCGTCCCCGAGCGCGGCCCGCTCCTGCCACATGGGCAGCGGGCGCAGGTCCACGAACTCCTGGGCGATGCGGGCGCAGGTCGGGCACTGCCAGTAGCGCTGGAGGGGCCGACCGGCGAGGACGTGCTGGTAGAGGCGGACGTCAGGTCCGCGATGCGGGCAGTTGTCGCACTTGACGATGGAGGGGATCGTGCTCATGACATCCATCACCTGGCCCGCGCTCGGTGATAGGTCCGCTTGATGTGCTTGACCGCGCCGAGCTGGATCGCCCGCTTGAGTCGGAGGTTATAGCGGTCCCGGATGGCCTCGGCCACGTTGATCGCGGAAGTCGCGGTATGCGCGTGCTTCTCGGCGATCATCCGTGCCTCACGGAGGAAGGTCGCGGCGGGCTGGCGCGAGAGGATAGAGAGCGCCCGGGCCTCGTCGTAATGCGCCTCGCCCCGGAAGCTGTGGAAGAACAGGG
>DASUKL010000128.1:0-45557 GCA_036278755.1 Candidatus Limnocylindrales bacterium
TAACGCTGCGGATTCGGACGTGTTTGGCCAGGACTGGGGCCTTCGGGACCCTCAAGCTCGGGCGCGGCCCGGATAACACGCCGCCAGGGGCGTGTTTGGCCCATCGCGCCGCGAGTCTGGCGGCCTCCGGAGGCGCTGGACGCCAGGGCGACCCGGATGATGCCCGGCCCAGGGACCCTCCGGCCGGATGACGGTTCGGTTCGGACTTATCTGGCCGCGCTCGGCCTGAACCTCAGAGCCGGACGGCGGGCGGGCGCTCCCGATCGAACATGTGGACCGTGTCCACGAAGCGGACCTGCTTGGTCTGGTAGGCCATGACCAGGGAGTGGGTCCGGGCCCCACCGCCGAAGAAGCGGACCCCGCCCAGGAGATCGCCGTCGGTCACGCCCGTGGCCGAGAAGACGAGATGGTCGCCCGTGGCCAGGTCCTCCGTGTGATAGATGCGCTCCGGATCGTCGTGGCCCATGCGCGCCGACCGGGCCCGGTCCTCTTCATTGCGGAAACGGAAGCGGGCCTGGATCTCGCCCCCCAGGCAGCGCAGGGCGGCCGCCGTGATGACCCCCTCGGGCGCGCCGCCGATGCCCATGACGGCATGGACGCCCGTGCCCGAGACGGCGCAGCTGATGGCGGCGGAGAGATCGCCGTCGCTGATGAGCTTGATCCGCGCCCCGGCCGCCCGGACCTGCTCCACAAGCTCCTCGTGGCGGGGCCGGTCGAGGATGACGATGGTGATGTCGCTGGCTTTGCGGCGCAGGGCGCCGGCGATGGCCTCCACGTTCTCGCCCGGGCTGCGGGTGAGGTCCACGTGGCCCGCCACGACGGGGCCTACGCACAGCTTCTCGAGGTAGGTGTCGGGGGCGTGGAGCAGGCCACCGCGGTCCGCGGCGGCCAGGACGCAGATGGCGTTGGTCTGGCCCTTGGCCACGAGGTTCGTGCCTTCGAGCGGGTCGACGGCGATGTCCACCTCGGGCTGGCCCCCCTGGCGCTGGCCGACCTCCTCGCCGATATAGAGCATGGGCGCCTCGTCGCGCTCGCCCTCGCCGATGACGATGCGGCCGATCATCTCCACGTCGTCCATCGTCCGGCGCATGGCCTCGGTCGCGGCGCGATCCGCGCCCATCGTGTCGCCGCGGCCCATGTGGCGGGCCGAGTCGATGGCCGCCGCTTCGGTGATACGGACCATCTCGAGGGCGAGGTGCTGTTCCATCGTGCCTCCGGGGATCGCCGGCTGGAATGGAGCCGGGTTCGGTGCCGGCCGTTCGGGGGCCGGGCTGGGATCCGGCGCTGGGGCAGCCCGATTCAATGGCGGAACGAGCGGCGGCCGGTGAAGACCATGGCCATGTGGTGGCGATCGGCGACCTCGATGGCCATCGCGTCACGGCGCGAGCCGCCGGGCTGGATGATGGCCGTGACGCCGCGTTCCGCCGCCAGCTGGATGGCGTCGGCGAAGGGGAAGTAGGCGTCCGAGGCGAGCACGCTCATCTTGGCCCGTTCGGCCGCTCGATGCAGGCAGATCTCGACGGCCACGAGCCGGCTGGCCTGCCCCGCGCCCACGCCCACGAGGGACGAGTTGCGAGCGAGGACCACGGCGTTGCTGCGGACGTGGCGCACGGCCCGCCAGGCGAACATGAGGTCCGTCAGCTCCTCCAGGGTCGGCCGGCGCCGGGTGACCACCCGCAGGCCGGCGCGGTCGAGCGGCGTGCGATCGACCGTCTCGACCAGGAGGCCGCCGCTGACCCGGGCGAAGTCGAGATCGGCGATGCCATAGTCGGAGAGACCGTCACCCGGCCGGGACGGCACGACGAGCACCGCCAGCTCCGGCTTCTCGGCCAGCAGCAGCTGGGCCGCCGGGTCCGCTCCGGGCGCCACGACGGACTCGTAGGGCGTGTCTACGATGTGGCGCGCGGTGGCCTCGTCGAGGGGGCGGTTGACGGCCAGGGTGGCCCCGAAGGCGTCGACCGGATCGCCGGCCAGGGCTCGGGCGTAGGCCTCGGCCAGGTCGTCGTTCGAGGCCAGGCCCACGGGGTTGCCGCGCTTGACGATGGCCACCGTGGGGGCGGTGAAATCGCTCACGATGCGGAAGGCCGCGTCGAGATCGAGGAGGTCGTTGAAGGTCTGCTGGCCACCCTGCAGGCGGGCCGCGTCGGCCAGGGTCCCGGAGCGGTGGCTCGTCTCGCGGTAGAAGGCCGCCTGCTGCTGCGGATTCTCACCGTAGGGCAGGTCGGCCACCCGCTCCAGGACCAGCGTCAGCTGGCGCGGGAAGCGGTTCCGCCCGATGTGGTTCAGGTAGGCCGCGACCTCGGCGTTGTAGGCCGCCACGGTGGCGAACGCCTCGGCCGCCAGGCGCTGGCGGAGCTCGGGAGAGACGACCCCCCGCTCGCGCAGCTCGGCCAGGACGGCCGGGTAGTGGTCGGGGGCGCAGACCGCGGCCACGCCGGCGTAGTTGCGAGCCGCGGCCGACAGGAGGGCCACGCCCCCGACGTCGATGCGCTCCACGGCCTCGTCGAGGCTCAGCATCCGGGCCCCGACCTGGGGGGCGAAGGGGCTGACGTTGACGACGACGAGGTCGATGGGGGCGATGCCGTGCTCGACCAGCTCGGCCAGCTGCTCGGGCCGGTCGCGCCGAGCCAGGATGCCCGCGTAGACGGCCGGATGGAAGGTCTTGACCTGCCCGCCGGCGAGCGGCGGCACGGCCGTCAGGTCACTGATGGGCGCGGCCTCCAGGCCGTCGGCGGCAAGGGCTTCGCGGGTGCCGTCGGTGGCGAACAGCTCGACCCCCGCGCTGGCCAGTCCGCGGGCGAACGGGGCGAGGCCCTGGCGGTCGGCGACCGAGAGCAGGGCACGCACGCGGGTCCCTCCAGCTGCTGGCGCCGTGCGCCGGCCGACGCGGCCGCGCATGGGCACGGCGGCCCGGGCCGGTCGAGTATAGCAAGCGGCCTCTGGTATCCTCGGCCGGCCGGGCGAGGGCCCGGGTGGACGGCGGCCACCCGCCGCGGCGACGGTGAGCATGACCCTGGCGCCCTGGGAGTACCTCCTCCTCCAGTTCGACTCGGTGAACTTCCCGGACATCTTCTGGGCCATCGTCGTCGCCTCGATCGTGCTGCTCGCCGGCCAGGTGATCGTCTACAACGTCAGGTCGCGCCAGCTGCACCGCTACGAGCCCCTCGTGACGATGCAGGAGTGGCTGCTGTGGACCGGCATCTGCACCTTCTCCCTGCTGCTCGTCGAGGCGGTCTTCGTCTTCTATTTCCTGTTCGTCCTGCTGACGATCCTCATCGGCGTGGCCTGCTATCTCTGGATCCGCTTCCGTCACTGGCCGCCGGAGATCGAGGCCTACAACGCCCAGCTGCGCCGGGCGCGGTTCTTCAGCCAGGCCCGTTACAAGCACCCCGAGGCGACCATCCGGACGCGCAACCGGAAGCGCCGCAGGCGCTGAGCGGCGGCGTCCGCGCCATGGAGATCAGGCGATTCGGGCCGGGCCATCGGCGACCGGAGGGCCCGGCCGGCTCGACGGGGCTTTCCGGCCAGGTCATCCACGAGGATGGGCGGGCCCTCATCAGCGAGCTGGCCTTCACGGCCCGCGGCATGATCGCGCCCCACAGCAACCCCAACACGACCCTCTTCATCGTGGTCAGCGGCGGCGGCTTCGTCCAGGTCGGGGACGAGCGGGCCCGGGTCAACCACGGCGAGGCCGTCCTCTGGCCCGCCGGCCTGCCCCATGGGGCGTACACCGAGGGGACCGAGATGCGGGCCATCGTGGTCGAGCTGACCGGGGCCGATGACGCCTGGGCCCGGGGCATCCTCGAGGCCGGCACGCCGACGCCCGACCATGGGCGCCCGGCCCTCGGCGCCGGAGATCAGGGCCCACCGCCCGCAGGCGCCCCTGACGCTCGCCCCGAAGCCACGCCGGCCGAGGGCGAGCTGGCCGAGCGGGACCCCTCGCCCGACGCATACGACGCCTCTACGGGCGAGCCCTGGTAGAGCCGTGAGGGCAGGGGTACAGCCGTGAGGGTCGGGCGGGGCCCCCGCCGACGCTTCGCCGGATCCGCCGGATCCGGTCCGGGGGCCATCCTGGCAGCCCTCCTGGCGGCCCTTCTGGCGGGCAGCCTGGCGGCCTGCGGGTCACCACTGTCAGGCACCAGCGGATCCCGGTCGGCTCCACGTTCGGCGACCCTCGCCGCCTCGCCGGCGGCCTCCACGCCGGCCGTCGCCCAGGTCGGGGCGACGGCCACGCCGATCGGCACCGACCCGAGGTCGACGGCCTCGGCCGGCGGATGGGGCAGCCCCAGCACCTCCGCACCCGCGGCCACGGCGACGCCCTCGCCCTCCGGGCCGACCCCGAGCTCCAGCCCGGGGTCCACACCCTCGTCCGTCCCGGCCCAGCCGAGCCTGAGCCCGTCGACGGCCCGGGCCCTCAGCGCCACGTTCACCGCTGCCGCCCGGCGGCTGGGCGTCCCGGGCGTCCAGGCCACGGTCCTCTTCGCCGACGGGCAGACCTGGCAGGGCGCCTACGGCTACGCCGACCTGAAGACCAGGCGGGCCATCACCTCGGCCGACGTCTTCGACGTGGGCAGCATCACCAAGACCTTCGTCGCCGCGGAGGTGCTCGAGCTGGTGGCCGCCGGCCGGCTCGGGCTCGACGACCACCTGTCCGAGTGGCTAGCGGGCCTGCCGGATGCCAACCAGATCACGATCCGCCAGCTGTTGAGCCACACCAGCGGCCTGGCCGACTATCTCGAGAACCCCAAGCTGTTGCGGGCCATCGATGCCGAGCCAGCGCGGCGCTGGACGCCGGGCCAGCTGCTGGCCTACATCGGCCGGCCGCTCTTCCGGCCGGGCAGCGACTGGCGCTATTCGAACTCGAACTTCCTGGTCCTGGGCATCATCGCCGCGACGGTCGAGGGCCGGCCCCTGGCCAAGGCCCTGGAGGACCGCTTCCTCGTCCCGCTGGAGCTGGGCCGCACGGCCCTCCAGTCACCGACGGTCTCCGCCGCAGCCAGCGTCGGGGGCCCGGCCGCCCTGCCCTACGCCCGTACGGGCGGCTCGAGGACCGCGGTCGTGTCGCTGGGCGACGGGAGCGCCTACCTGCCCTACGCCTCGCTGGGCACGGCCCTCTCCACGGCCGGGGCGCTGATCAGCGATTCGACCGACCTAGCCCGCTGGGCAGCAGCGCTATACGGTGGTCAGGTCCTCCCGCCGACTCTCCTCGCGACGATGACCGACGACGCGGTCAGCAAGCCCTTCCACCCTGACCGGGACTACGCCCTGGGCACGGAGCTCAAGCGCCTGGCCGGCCTGGCCACCCTGGGCCACAGCGGCGCCTGCTCGGGCTACCGATCGGCGATGCGCTACGTGCCCGCCCTGGGGGCCACGGTGGTCGTGCTCGTCAACGAGGAGGTGCTCGATCCCGACACGGTCACGACGGCCCTCATCGCCACCCTCCAGCGCCTGGGTCCGGGGTCCGGTCGCGCCGTCTAACGGGGTGGCTGCCGCGTCCCCGGACGCGGCAGGTGGCCGCCTACGATCGAGGCAGGGAACGGGGTGTCGGGGAGGCGGCGACCAGATGCGGCGCGCTCCCATCGGTGGATCAGGTGAGAGGCGATCGTCGCAATACCGCGCCCAGCTGGCCCAGCACCCGGGCCGTGGCGCCCCAGACGAAGAGCCCCTCGGCGGGGTAAGCGCCGTAGCGCAGCCGCCAGCCCCCACGGTCGGCCTCGACGATCTCGATGGGGGCGGCGGGCAGGAAGAGATCGACGGGTGGCTCGAGGATGGCCGCCACCTCGCGCGCGTCGGGCCGGAGGCGCGGCGCGCGTTCGGCCAGGGCCAGGACGGGCACGAGGCGGAAGCCGGAGACCCGCACCTCGACGGGCCCGAGCCGGCCCATCAACCGTAGGCCGGCGGCCGTGGGGTCGAGGCCGACCTCCTCGCTGGCCTCGCGCAGGGCCGCCGCTTCGAGGTCAGCATCCCCAGGCTCGAGGGCCCCTCCCGGCAGGCTGACCTCACCAGCGTGGCGATAGTCGCCGGCCGGCCGTCGGATAAGGACGAGGTGCGCCTCGCCCGCGGTGTCCGGGAAGAGCAGGACGAGACCTGCCGCGTCGCGCATCGGCGGCGTGGCCGGGAAGCGCGGCGGCCGTCCGCCACGGCCCGCGATGACGACGGGGTCCAGCGCGGCCGGCGAGCGTGGCAGAGGATCAGGCAGTCGCCCCAGACGCGCGGCGACCTCCTCGAAACGCATGGCGACCTAGGCCTGCGGCGGGTCGGGAGGCCCGCCGGCCCGATCCGGACCACCGAGCCCACCGAGCCCACCAGCCCCAGCCTGCCCGCCGGCCTGGCCGAAGCCGGCGGGCAGGCTGGCACCCAGGCCGCGGAGCGGTGGGTCGAGCGGCGCGTCTCGGGCCAGGACGAGGACTTCGAAGCGGCCCAGGCGCCGGGGGTCGAGCAGGTCGCGCAAGGCCGCCCGGGCGGAGCGGTAGCGGTCGGCGCTCATCTCCTGGCGCCCGCCCAGCTCGGTCAGCAGCGAGCCCGCGTCGAGGCCCAGGGCGAAGGCCGGCAGAGGGACCCGACCAGCCACCCCCAGGCCGGACGCGCCCGCCGCCGCCTCCACGGCCGTCCAGTCCACGTGGGCGGTGAGGTCCTGCTCGCCCACTGCCTGGAAGGGGTCGTCGCCAGCGTGGTGGGCCCGGTAGGTCCGCAGGAGGCCTTCGGGCCGGGCCGCATCGTGGCGCCGGGCGGCAGGGTGGCCGTAGTCCACGATCAGGGCATAGCCCCGCCGCAGGTCGCGGCCCAGCCTGGCGACCCAGTCGAGCGCCGCGAGGCAGACCTCGGTCCGCTGGCCGTCGGCCAGGACGATGTCTTCGGCCGCCAGCTGGGCGGCCAGCCGGGGCTCGGACAGCGGTCCGGGCCGTTCTACGAACCAGTCCTCGGCCCAGTCGACGAGCAGCTCCAGCAGCTCCCCGTCGCGGAGCACCAGGCGGTGGACGGGCAGGGCGTCGAGCAGCTCGTTGGCGATGACCAGACCCGGGTCGAGCGGTGCCGACTCCTCCCCGATGGTCGCGCCCAGGCCGGCGGCGGCGAGGCGTGCGGCGATCGCGGTGCCGCGCTGCGGGTCGGCCTCACGCGCCGCGTAGCGGACGGCCGCGAAGGCCCCCGGCGACGTGGCCCGCAGGGCCTCCAGGAGCGTCTGGGCCAGGGCCCCTGAGCCGGCCCCGTCCTCGCGCAAGTGGAGCTGGGCCGGCTGCCCGAGGCGCTCCCAGCAGTCCGCCACCTGGCGGGCCAGCAGCGCTCCGAAGAGGGGGTCCTGCTCGGGCGCGCTGAGGAAGTCGCCGCTCCGGCTGGCCCGGTCGGCGCGACGGACGTAGTAGCCCTCCTCGGGGTCGTAGAGGGCCGCCGCCATGAAGTCGGCGAAGGTCAGCGGACCGGCAGCCTGGATCCGGTCACGCAGCCGCTCGACGAGCGGGGCGCGGCTCTCGGCCCAGCGCGGGTCGGTCAATTCAGGCGCTCGCCGTCGTCCTTCTTGCGCGGGCGGGCGGCCCGCTCGATGGCCGCCGCGACCGGATCGCCGTCGGCCGTCCGGCCTTCGGGATGTGTCCCGGAGCGGGCATCGCGCCGGGGGGCTGCCTCGGAAACGACCGTCTCGTCGCCGGAGCGGAAGAGCAGCGTGCCGCCCATGGCGTCGGCGTCGGCCACGATCGTCGAGCCGGGCGGGAAGCGGGCTTCGAGGAGGGCCCGGGCCAGGGGGTTCTCCACCAGCCGCTGGACCGAGCGCTTGAGCGGCCGCGCCCCGAAGGCCGGGTCGTGGCCCTCGGCGGCGATGAGCCGTCGGGCGGCGGGGGTCAGCTCCAGGCCGAGCTCGTGCTCGGCCAGGCGGTGCTGGAGGTCGGCCAGGAGGAGGTCGACGATGGCCGTCAGGTCCTCCTCGGAGAGGGCATGGAAGACGATGACCTCGTCGATCCGATTGAGGAACTCGGGCCGGAACTGGAGGCGCAGCGACTCGATGACCTTGTCCCTCATGTCCTCGTAGGCGGCCTCGTCGGTCCGGCCGGTGTAGGCCGTGATGAACTGGCTGCCGACGTTGCTGGTCATGATCAGGACGACGTCCTTGAAGTTGACCGTGCGGCCCTGACCGTCGGTCAGGCGGCCGTCGTCGAGGACCTGGAGGAGGACGTTGAAGACGTCGGGGTGGGCCTTCTCGATCTCGTCGAGGAGGACGACCTGATATGGCCGCCGGCGGACGGCCTCGGTCAGCTGACCGCCCTCCTCGTAGCCGACATAGCCGGGCGGGGCGCCGATGAGCCGGCTGACGGAGTACTTCTCCATGTACTCGCTCATGTCGAGCCGGGTCATGGCCGTCTCGTCGTCGAAGAGGAATTCGGCCAGAGCCCGGGCGAGCTCCGTCTTGCCCACGCCCGTGGGGCCCAGGAAGATGAACGAGCCGATGGGCCGCTTGGGGTCCTTGAGGCCGGCCCGGGCTCGGCGCACCGCGTCGGAGATGGCGGCGATGGCGTCGTCCTGGCCGATGACCCGGGCATGGAGGCGCTCCTCCATGTGGATGAGCTTGCCGGCCTCGCCCTCCATGAGGCGGGTCACGGGGATGCCCGTCCAGGCCGCCACGATGCGGGCGATGTCGTCGGCGTCGACCTCTTCCTTGAGCAGCCGACCCCCGCCCCCGGCCACGCCGACCGCGGCCTCCTGCTCCTTGAGTCGGGCCTGGAGCTCGACCTGCCGGCCGTACTTGAGCTCGGCGGCCCGGCCGTAGTCGGTGGCCCGCTCGGCGGCGTCGATCTCGTGCTGGAGGCTTTCCAGCTCGGACTTGGTCTTGCGCAGGGCGTCGATGGCCGACTTCTCGGTCTCCCACTGCTGCTTCAGCCCGCCGGCGCTCTCGCTGATGTCGGCCAGCTCCTTCTCGAGGGCCGCGAGGCGGGCCTTGGAGGCCTCGTCCTTCTCCTTGCGCAGGGCCTCCCGCTCGATCTCGAGCTGGATGCGGCGGCGCTCGAGCTCGTCGAGCTCGGTGGGCATGGAGTCCATCTCGATGCGCAGCCGGCTGGCGGCCTCGTCCACCAGGTCGATGGCTTTGTCGGGCAGGAAGCGGTCGGCGATGTAGCGGTTGGAGAGCGTGGCCGCAGCGACCAGGGCCGAATCGGTGATGCGCACCCCGTGGTGGACCTCGTAGCGCTCGCGGAGGCCCCGCAGGATGCTGATCGTCTCCTCCACGCTGGGCTGGTCGACGAAGACCGGCTGGAAACGCCGCTCGAGGGCCGCATCTTTCTCGATGTGCTTGCGGTACTCGTCGAGGGTCGTGGCTCCGATGGTGTGCAGCTCGCCTCGGGCAAGCATGGGCTTGAGCAGGTTGGAGGCGTCCATGGCCCCCTCGGCCGCCCCCGCTCCGACGACCGTATGGAGCTCGTCGATGAAGAGGATGACCTGGCCCTCGGAGTCCTTGATCTCCTTGAGCACGGCCTTCAGGCGCTCCTCGAACTCACCGCGGTACTTGGCCCCGGCTACGAGGGCCCCCAGGTCGAGGGCCACGACCCGCTTGTCCTTCAGCGACTCGGGGACGTCGCCGCGCACGATGCGCTGGGCGAGGCCCTCGGCGATGGCCGTCTTGCCGACGCCCGGCTCGCCGATGAGGACGGGGTTGTTCTTCGTCCGCCGCGAGAGGACCTGGATGACCCGCCGGATCTCCTCGTCCCGGCCGATGACCGGGTCGAGCTTGCCCTGGCGGGCCTCGGCGGTCAGGTCGCGACCGTAGCGCTCGAGGGCCTGGTAGGTCGACTCGGGGTTCTGGGAGGTGACCCGCTGCCCCCCGCGGACGGAGGCCAGGGCCCCGAGGATGGCCTCCTTGCCCGCCCCCGCGGCGTCGAGCAGCTTCTGGGCCTCGCCGCCCGACTCGGCCGCGGCGATGAGCAGGTGTTCCGTGGAGACGTACTCGTCCTGCAGCCGGCGAGCCTCGTCCTCGGCCCGCTCGAGGAGCTGCTGGGCCCGCTTGTCGAGGCTCAGGGAGCTGCCTCGGACGCGGGCTCGATGGCCCAGCGCGGCGGCGATCTCGGTGCGCAGGCGCGGCACGTCGACGCCCAGCCGGCGGAGCGTCGCGGCGGGCGTGCCCTCGTCGTCCTGGAGCAGGGCGGCGAGGAGGTGTTCGGCGTCCAGGACCGGGCTCTCGGCCTCCGTGGCCAGGCGCTGGGCGGCCAGGATCGCCTCCTGGGCCTTCTCGGTATAGCGGTCGAGTTTCATCGTGGCGGTGCTCCGCTGGTCCGGCCCTCGCGGCTCGTGGCCGCGGCGGCCCGGGGATCGGGTTGCTTGACGTGGTCGGCGAAGACCTCGAAGAGGCGCCGGCCCTCCTCATCGATGTCGGTGGGCAGGACGACCCGGACCCTGACGAACAGGTCGCCCGCGCCATCGGCCTTGAAGTGGGGCATGCCCTGGCCGGCCAGGCGGAAGACGCGGCCGTTCTGGGTGCCCGGCGGGACGGTCAGCAGGACGCGGCCTTTGAGCGTTCCGACGGGCACCTGGGCCCCCAGGACAGCCTCGGAGAGGCTGAGTGCGATCTCGCGGCGCAGGTCGTCGCCCTCCCGGGCGAAGACGGCGTGATCGCGGACGCTGATCTCGAGGTAGACATTGCCTGCCCCGGGTCCGCTGCCGGCCTTGCCGGAGAGACGGATCCGCTGGCCGCTCGTCACTCCGCGGGGGATGCTCACCTCGAGGCGCTTGTCGCCCACCTGGACGAGCCGGCTGCTGCCGTGGAAGGCCTCCTCCAGGGAGATGTCGGCCTGAGCCTCGAGGTGCTGGGGCGGGGTCCGCGGGGCGGTCGTGCGGCGAGTGGAGCCACGGGTCGAACCCCGGGTCGCCCCGCCCGGGCTCCCGCTGCCGCCGGCGCTCCCGCTCGGGCTCGTGGCGGCCGAGCCGTCGAAGCCCAGGCTGGCCAGGAAGGCCTCGAGGTCGATGCCGCCCCCGGCCTCGCTGGCCGTGGCCGTTCGGCCCCGGCCGCTCGAACCGGCGCTGGCTCCGCGGGCCGAGCGGGCCGCTCCGGCGCCGGCCATGTTCGCGCCGAAGAAGGTCTGGAAGAAGTCGCTGAAGCCGGCCAGGTCCTCGGGGTCGCCGTGGAACTCGAAGCGCACGCCGGGACCGGCCCCGTAGGCCGCGTACCCGGCGTAGCCGCCCGCGCCCCCCGGCGCCCCCCGGCCGGCGAAGGGGTCGCCGGCCCCGCCGGCACGCCCCCCGGCCGCCTGCTGGGCTCGCTGGATCTGCTCCCAGTCCGCCCCCAGGCGATCGTAGAGGGACCGCTTCTCGGGGTCGCTGAGGACCGCGTTGGCCTCGTTGACCTCCTTGAAGTGCCGCTCCGCGGCGGCATCGCCTTTGTTGACGTCCGGGTGGTACTTCCGGGCGAGCTTGCGGAAGGCCTTCTTGATATCGGCCTGGCTGGCATCGCGCGGCACGCCGAGGGTGGCGTAGTAGTCCCGGTATTCCATGGGCCTGGTCCGGCCCTCCTCAGACCAGGGGCGGCCGATCGGCCATGGGGATGATCATGGGCTGGGGGGTGTGGGCCGGCGGCGCCGGGGCCTGCGGGTGCAGGCCCCCGTCACCACCGGTGCTTCGGGCGGTCGAGGGCAACGGCCGGGGCGTGCTGCGCAGGGCCGTGCTCAGGACCTGGTCCATGGAGTCGACCAGGACCAGCTTGATCTGCTTGCGGATCTCCTCGGGGATGTCACGCAGATCCTTCTCGTTCTTGCGGGGCAGGATCACGGTCCGCGCGCCGGAGAGGTGCGCGGCCAGGATCTTGCTCTTCAGGCCGCCGATGGGCAGCACCCGGCCGCGGAGCGTGATCTCGCCGGTCATGGCCACGTCCTTGCTGACGGGGATGCCGGTGAGGGCGCTGACGATGGCCGTGGCCATGGTGATCCCGGCCGAGGGGCCGTCCTTGGGGATGGCCCCGGCCGGCACGTGGATGTGGAGGGTGTGCTTCTCGAAGGTCTCGGCCGGGATGCCCAGGGCCGAGGCGTGGGCACGGGTCCAGGACAGGCCCGCGCGGGCCGATTCGCGCATGACCTCGCCCAGCTGGCCGGTGAGGATGAAGTCCTCCTTGCCCTCCATGGTCGTGACCTCGACGGAGACGATATCGCCGCCGGCTTCGGTCACCACGAGGCCCGTGGCCGCGCCGACCTGATCCTCGGGCTCCAGCTCGCCGTACTCGAAGCGCGGCGGGCCGAGGTACTCCTCGAGCTTCTTCACGTCGACGACGGTCTTGCGCTTGCGGCCTTCGGCCACCGAGCGGGCGACCTTGCGCATGACGTTGGCCAGCTCCCGCTCGAGGTTCCGGACGCCGGCCTCCTTGGTGTAGGCCTGGACGAGCTCGGTCAGCGCCTCGTCGGTGATGGCGATGGTCTTGGGGCTCAGGCCGTGGTTCTTCATCTGCTTGGGGACGAGGAACCGCCGCCCGATCTCGATCTTCTCCTGCTGGGTGTAGCCCGGCAGCTGGACGATCTCCATCCGGTCGCGCAGCGCCGCGGGGATCGGGTCGAGCAGGTTGCCGGTGGCGATGAAGAGGACCTTAGAGAGGTCGAAGGGCACCTCGAGGTAGTTGTCCTGGAAGGTGTTGTTCTGCTCCGGGTCGAGGACCTCCAGGAGGGCCGAGGACGGGTCGCCCCGGAAGTCCATGCCGATCTTGTCGACCTCATCGAGCATGAAGACGGGGTTGTTGGTGCCCGCGGTCTTGATGTTCTGGATGATGCGGCCGGGGAGGGCCCCGATGTACGTCCGGCGGTGGCCTCGGATCTCGGCCTCATCGTGGATGCCGCCCAGGCTCATGCGGACGAACTTGCGGCCCATGGCCCGCGCGATGCTCTTGCCGAGGCTCGTCTTGCCCACGCCTGGCGGGCCGACGAAGGCCAGGATGGGGCTGCGGATGGTGTCCGCCAGGGCCCGCACGGCGAGGTACTCGAGGATGCGCTCCTTGATCTTCTCCAGGCCGTAGTGATCCTCATCGAGGATCGTGGCGGCCTCCTTGATGTCGAGGCGGTCGTCGGTCGAGACGCCCCACGGCAGCCCCACCAGCCAGTCGACGTAGGTCCGGATGACGCCCACCTCGGGAGAGGCGGAGGGGATCCGGCTCATGCGGTCGATCTCCTTGACCGCCCGGGCCTTGACGTCCTCGGGCATGCCGGCCTTCTCGACCTTATCGCGTAGCTCGTTGATCTCGGCCTGCTGCGGATCGTCCTCGCCGAGCTCCTTCTGGATAGCCTTGAGCTGCTCCCGCAGGATGTACTCGCGCTGGGTCTTGTCCATCTCGGACTTGACCTCGGACTGGATCCTGCCCTTCAGCTCGAGGATCTCGATCTGTCGGGCCAGGAAGCCCGAGACGAGCTTCAGGCGCTCGACGGGGTCGATCGTCTCGAGCATCTCCTGGCGCTGCTCGGTGGTCATGTCGGGGCTGTAAGCCACCATGTCGGCCAGCAGGCCCGGCTCGGTGATGTTGCGGGCCGCGACCGCCGCCTCGGGCGGCACGGGCGCGCCGGACTGGACGTACTGCTCGATCTGGCCCTGGACGCTACGCATCAGGGCCTGCACCTCCAGGCCGGTGGTGTCGCTGTCTTCGAGCGGCTCGATCTCGGCCACGATGTACGGGTCGGCCTGGACGAAGCCGAGCAGGCGCAGGCGCTGCTGGCCCTGGACGATGGCGCGCACCGTCCCGTCCTGGAGCTGGGAGACCTGGGCGATCTTGGCCAGGGTGCCGACGCCGTACAGCTCGGCCGGCTCGGAGATGTCCTCGTTCTCGGGCTGGCGCTGGGTGACCAGGGCGATGGGCTGGCCTTCGGCCACGGCCGCGTTGAGGGCCTTGACCGACTTGTCTCGACCCACCTGGAGGGGCACGATCATCTCGGGGAAGATGACCGTCTCGCGGAGGGCGACGAGCGGCAGCTGGCGCGGTTCAGCGGCCCCCTGCTCGGGCCCAGCCTGCTCGGGCGCCGTGGTTTCGGGCGCCGTGGTTTCAGGCGCCGTGGGCTCAGGCTCCTGGGCATCGGGCTTCGGGTCGAGGCCGGCCGTCGCCGGGGGCGCGTCTGGGCTTCGGTCGTGGTCGGTCATCGTTCCTCCTCGCGGGCCGTGGCCGGCTCGCCGGATCCGCTCGCGTCGGCGGATGCCGGCGCGTGGTCGTCGTCTGCGAAGAGCGTCTCGAGGATGCGGGTGCCCATCCGACGTTCGATCTCGAACAGGATGCGGACCCCGGCCAGGTTGACGCCCAGCTCCTGGGTCAGGTCGCGGATCCAGAGGACCCGCCGGATGTCTTCTTCGGAATAGAGGCGGATGTTGGTGGGCGTGCGCGCCGGACAGACGAGGCCCTCGTCCTCATAGATGCGCAGCGTCCGGGGATGGACGCTGACGATGCTGGCGGCCACGCTGATGACGTAGACCGGCCGGCGAGGGTCAGGCTGGACTCGCGCGCGCACGTCCCTTGCTCCTGCTACGACTGGACGGCCTCGGCCGCCTCGCCCGTGGCCACCCGGGCCGGCTGTGCCTGCGCGCCCGGTCCGGCCGAAGCCTCGCCCTCAGCGCTCGGAGGCGCGACCGTGATGCGGCGCGGCTTGGTCCGCTCCGCCTTAGGGATGGACAGGCGCAGGAGGCCGTTCTCGAAGGTCGCCGTGGCGCCCTCCGTCTCGATGTCGGCCGGCAGGGAGATCGAGCGGCTGAACGATCCGCGCCGGATCTCCTGGTACAGGTAGCCCGCGTTCGCCTCGCCGTTCGTGGCCGCCGGTTGCTCGGTGCTGCCGCTGATGGTCAAGGCGTTGCCGGTCAGGGTCACGTCGACCTGCTCCGGCCTCAGACCGGGCAGGGCCGCCTCGACCACGAGATGGTCGGGTGTGGCATACACGTCGATGGGTACGATCTGGTCGCCGAAGGCGACGAGGCTGCGCGGCCGGATGAAGGACTCTTCGAACAGATGGTCCATGGCCTGGCGCAGGGAAAGCACGTCGCCGAACGGCGACGTTCGCCGGATGAGGCTCATGTCTGCACCTCCAGAGGATGCTGCCGCTCCGCTCGGACGCTCCGAGATGGATGCGGACCCGGTAACCTCACCGGGCAAGGCCCAGGATAGAACCATGACAATGGCATTGTCAAGGTCCTTGGCAATCCAGCTGTTGCTTCCGAGCGCCTCGGGGGCGCCGGCGGGTCAGGTCTGGGCCGCCTCCGCTGGTGGCTGCACGCCGAGGAGCGCCTGCTGGAGCCCGGCGCTCGTCTCCCCGCGGGTCACGGCGATGATCTTGTCGCCGACCTGGAAGACCGTGTCGGGCCGGACGGGCTGGACGACGTCGTGGCGCAGGAGGGCGAAGAGCGAGCAGCCGTCGGGCAGGCCCAGGTCGGCGGCCTGGCGGCCCACGGCCGGCGAACCTTCCACGATCTGGGCCTCCACCAGCTCGGTCGCCCCACCCTCCAGCTGGGCCAGATGGAGGAGGGCGTGGACCGGGATGTCCTGCTCGACGGCGCCGAGGATCATGCGCGTGGGACTGATGATCTCGTCCACCCCGAGATGGCGGAAGAGCGGCTCGTTGCGGGGGCTATTGACGCGGGCGATCGTGCGCGGCACGTCGAAATGGTGCTTGGCCATCTGGCAGACGACGAGGTTGTCCTCGTCGTCGCCGGTGACCGCGGCCACGATCGCGGCCCGGTTGGCACCGGCTTCGGCGAGGTGCTTGCCCTCGCAGCCGTCCTTGGCCAGGACGACGCTGCCGATCTCATCCGCGATCTGCCGGGCACGCGCCGGATCCTTCTCCAGCAGCACGACGTCGTGGCCCGCGGCGAGCAGCTCCTTGGTCAGGTAGTAGCCGACCTTCCCGCCGCCCACCACGATGACGTACACGTCAGGCCTGCCCTTCGTCGCCGGTCGCGCCGGGGGCCCGGCCTTCGACTGCGCCGCCGGCTCTCACCTCGGCGCCGGCTCTCACCTCGGCGCCGGCTCCGCCCTCGGCCCCCACGACGGGGTCGGTGGCGTCCGGGCCGTGCTGGTGGGGTTGGGCCACGTGGACGCCGTCGGCGCCCGGCTCGGGCGGCAGGCCCGCGTAGCGGCCCAGGGCGTCGACCAGACGGGTGGTGCGGCAGATCGTCGAGAGCCCAAGAGCGGTATAGGCCTCGGCCCGCACGGGGTCGTTGATCTTGGCCACGACGTGCCGCACGCCCAGCGTCTCGGCTGCCATCTGAGCGCACAGGATGTTGCGGTTGTCACCCTCGGTCAGGGCGTAGAAGTAGTCGGCCTCGTCGGCGCCGATGCGGCGGAGGGTGTCCTCGTCGGTCCCGTCACCGCGGATGGCCTCGCCGGGGAAGTCGGGCGCCAGGCGGCTGAAGGAGTCGGAGTCGATGTCGAGGATGGTGACGTCCTGGCCCGCCGCGGCCAGCCGTTCGGCGAAGCCGGCGCCCACCCGTCCGCAGCCGACGATGATCGTTCGCATGGCGTTCCGTCCGGGCCGCTCAGATGCGGTCGCGAGCGCCGAGCCCAGCCCCTGCAGCGACGAGCGGCTCACGGCCGCGGGCCTCGCTGCGGGCGATCGGCTCGCGGACCACGATCACCCCGAAGGGGGCGTTCTGGAGGACGTAGGGCACGGTCCGGCCGATGGCGAAGTCGCCTCCGAACTTCTTGCGGTAGGGCAGGCCCATGACCATGAGGTCGGCTTGCTGCTCGGTGGCCTCGTCGACGAGGGCGGCGCCTACGTCACGGGCCTGGAGGAGGTCCGTCTCGAGCGACGTCTCCAGCTTCTCGGCGATGGTCTCGGCCCGGTCGAGGACGGCCGCCGCGGCCTCGTTGCCGCTCGAGATGTCCTCGGACAGGTCGTGGCTCCAGTCCACCTCCACGACGTGGACCGCGGTGAGACTGGCCTTCTGCTCGCGGGCCAGCTGGCAGCCCAGCTTGACGACGAGCGGATCGGTGGGACCGCCGTTCACCCCCAGCACGATGTGCTTGACGGGGTTGGGCATGAACTCGGACATCGGCGCGAAGGGTACCACCCTCTCCCGGGCCCGCCCGACTGCGTCGGCGGCGGCCGCGGCCCTCAGCCCTCGCGGCGGTAGGGCACGGTCGAGATGACGGTGTTCGGACGCCCCAGGAGGGCCCGCTTGAGCTGGTTGGTGACCTGGTTGTAGAGGATCCGGTCCCAGATGTGGCGGGGCACGTACTCGGGCAGGACGACGAGCGTGATGGCCTCGGGGTCCTTGACCCCGGTCACGTCAAGGTAGGCCAGGAAGGGCCCCACCAGCGAGCGGAAGGGCGACTCGACGATGACGAACGTGACCCCCGGCAGCTGTCGCTCGAAGCGCTCGCGGAGCGCTTCGCCTTGCTCGGTGTCCTCTGTCACGTAGACGCACTGCACGTTGTCGGAGATCGAGCGCCCGAACTTCACGGCCTGGACGACGGCCCGGGTGAGGCCGGGCACGGGGATGACCACCCGCTCGCGGCGGCGGGGCGGCCCGATGATGGCGCCGGGGCGGACCTCGAGCTCTCGGGACTGACTGGCGTACTCCCGATGGACGAGGTACATGAGGCCTACGAGGATGGGGATGACGACGGCCACGAGGAGCGACTCGGGGGCCTTGGCGAAGAGGACGACGACGGTCACCACGCCGGTCAGGACGGCGCCCACGGTGTTGATGAAGATGCGCCAGTGCCAGCCGGCCCCGCGCTCGATCCACCAGTGGTGGACCATGCCGGCCTGGGCGATGGTGAAGCTGACGAAGACGCCGATCGAGTAGAGCGGGATCAGGGCGTGGGTGTCACCGCCGAAGAGGGCCACCACCGCGGCCGACAGGCCACCCAGCAGGACGATGCCCACGGTGAAGGCCAGGCGATCGCCGCGGAAGGCGAACTGGCGAGGCATGAACCCGTCCTGGGCCAGGATGGCGGCCAGGCGGGGGAAGGCATTGAAGCTCGTGTTGGCGGCCAGGAAGAGGGTCAGGGCCGTGGCCGCCTGGAAGAAGTAGTAGAGCGGGCTGTCGCCGCCGAAGACGGCCGTGGCCACCTGGGAGGGGACCGAGACGTAGGTCGGATCGCGGATGGGCAAGATGCCGTAGCCGTCGGCCACGAAGGTGACCCCGATGAAGAGGACGCCGAGG
Organism: Candidatus Limnocylindrales bacterium; assembly: GCA_036278755.1. Lineage (GTDB taxonomy): Bacteria > Chloroflexota > Limnocylindria > Limnocylindrales > CSP1-4 > DASUKL01. Next base: position 18,088 of record DASUKL010000128.1, read on the forward strand.
AGGATGGCCATGGCGGTCAGCGTCTGGGCGGCATTGCGGGCTTCGGGCGGATGGAAGGCCTGCACCCCGTCGGCGATGGCCTCGGTCCCGGTCAAGGCCACCGAGCCGCCGGCGAAGGCCTTGAGCAGCAGGATGATCGTGAGCGGCTCGAAGACGCCTGAGCTCGGCGGCGCCACCCGGGCCGGCTGGCCCTCGCCGAGGACCGTGAGGTGGAAGATGCCCAGGCCGATCATAAGGAGCGAGGCGGCCACGAAGGCGTAGGTGGGGACGGCGAAGATGTTGCCCGACTCGCGCAGGCCCCGGAGGTTGCCGACGAGGATGATCAGGATGGCCGCCACCCCGATGAGGACGCGCTCATCGAAGAGGCCGGGCACGGCCGAGACGATCTGCTCCACGGCCGAGGAGGTAGACACGGCCACGGTCATGACGTAGTCGACCGAGACCGCCGCGGCGGCGATGAGGCCGGCCAGGACGCCCAGATTGGCCCGGCCCACGGCGTATGAGCCGCCGCCCTTGGGGTGGGCGTAGCCCACCTGGCGGTAGCTCGTCGAGACGATGGCCAGCATGATGACGATGGCCGCCGCGACCCACAGGCTCCAGAAGAGGGCCGACACGCCGGCCAGGACGAGGACGCTCAGGATCTCCTCGGTGGCGTAGGCGCTCGAACTGATGGCATCCGAGCTGAAGATGGCGAGGGCCTTCTTCTTCGACAACCGCTCGCTGATCTCTGCCTCCGTCGCCAGGGGTGTGCCGATCAGCGCCCGCCTGACCTGAGCCCAGGCGCGGCCCACCGGCGTCCGCGGCTCGCTGGCCTTGGCCTTGGCCACCAGGGAGCCGGGGCCCGTGTAACGGAAGTAGGGCGTGTGGGGACGCTCGACCCGGACCCGCTGGTCGCCCAGCTTCCGGCCGCGCAGGGGCTGGCGACCGCCGATCACCGGCCCATCTCGAGCCTGGTCACCGACCCACCTCCAGCCTGGCGATCAGGCGGCCCGGGAGGTCGGCCGAGCGCATGCGGGCCTGGACGGCGGCGATGTCATAGGCCACCCGGATCCAGCCCACGGTACGGGCCTCCGTGTCGAGCAGGGCAGCCGAGGCCCGCGGGTCGCCGTCGCGCGGCTGGCCGACGCTGCCGGGGTTGATGAGCGTGGGCCGCTCGTCGAGCTGGAGGTGGGAGCCGGGGGCCGGGGCGAGGGTCTCCACCCGGCCGTCGTCCTCACGGAAGGCGCGTGGGTCGTGGGTGTGGCCCAGGAGGGCGTGGGGCGTCTCGAGCAGGGCCAGGTTGGCCCGGGCCACGGCCGCGCTGTGGACGTATTCCCAGGTGGGATCGCGTGGGCTGCCGTGGACGAGGGTGAACCGATCCTCCGTGCGCCGCTCGGGCTGCTCGGCCAGCCAGGCCCGGGTACGGTCGCTGATGTGGGCCGCGGTCCAGACGATCGCCGCGCGGGCATCGTCGTTGAACCAGGAGGCCTCGATCCGGCCCAGGGTGGCGGCCTCGTGGTTGCCCCGCACGCCCAGCGCATCCTCGGCCCGCAGGCGGTCCACGACGGCGTCGGGGTCCGGCCCATAGCCGACGCAGTCGCCAAGGTGCCATACCGCGTCGTAGGGGGCCAGGGCCCCGAGGATGGCCTCGAGGGCAGGCAGGTTGGCATGGATATCCGAGAGGAGGGCGACGCGCATCGAGCGGTCAGGGTAGCCGATGGGCCGCGGTCCCGACGGTCCGGCGTCCCGGGCCGGGGTGGCGCCCGACCGCGACCAGCCGGTGGTCTTCCAGGCCGGCCAGGGTCACGGGCTCGACGGTCGGTGGGGCGCCACGGAGGGCCGTGATGACGGGCCGCGCTGCCTCGATCTCCGCCGCCAGCCGCCCGTCGCCGGCATCCCGCTTCCAGGCCACGAGGTGGCCGCCCGGGCGGAGGAAGGGCCAGGCCAGGCCCACCAGGCGATCGAGCGGCCCCACCGCCCGGACCGCGACGATGTCCCACGCCCCGGCCTCGTCGGGGCGGCGAGCGGCAGCCTCGGCTCGTTCGGCCAGGATCTCGATGGGCGGCGGCTCGAGCCCCGCGGCCTGGAGGTCGGCGGCCACGACCTCGGCGGCCGCGGACAGGAAGCGGGCCTTCTTGGCGATCGAGTCGAGGAGGCCCAGGCGGGCCGCCGGCAGGGCCAGCCCCAGGGGCAGGCCGGGGTAACCTGCCCCGCTGCCGAGGTCCAGGATGGCCGGCCGCGCCGGGCCCAGGGCGCGCAGCAGCGGCACGGCCGCGAGGCTGTCGAGCACGTGCTCGCGAGCCACAGCCTCGGGCTGGCGGATCGCGGTCAGGTTGATGGCGCTGGTCCAGGCCAGGAGGAGGCGGACGTGGTCAGCCAGGGCCTTCTGGATAGGGAGCGGCAGCTCGAGGGTGAGCTCGGCCAGCCCCTGGGTCAGCGTCGCCTGGTAATCGCTGCCGAGGGCGGGCAGGCCGGCCGTCGATCGCGGCAGCGGGGGTCGGTCGGGGGCCGCGGGAGGCGGGCCAGGATCCGTCACGGTCCTCCACACGGCACGAGCCGGCCATGAACGGGGCGGCCGGGTCGCTGACAGAGCACGTCGGGAGGGGGTGATCCGTCCGGTCCCTCGCGTCCCTCCGACGCGCCAGGCCCGGCGCGACCAGCCCCGCTCCCGACGGCGGTACCGTCTTCGCACCGGATCGTCGGTCTTCCCCGGCCCTGTCGCTTCATCGTCCGGGTCTCCCCGGGCGACGCCAAGACCGCGTTACCCTTCCTCGATCGTCGGCCACGGGCGTCCCTGCGGCCGGGTGCAGGGTGCGCAGTCTCGGCGCGAGGGTGGGGCGCGTCAAGCGGGTTATCCACGAACTCACCGCCGCTCGCTGGATGGTGGAAAACCAACGGTTCCGGTCGACCGCCGATGCGGCGGGACAGGCTGGCCGTCGAACTGGGTTCGGGGTCGGCTGTCGGCCGTGCTTCGGGCTGGCTGTCGTACGGGGTCGGCTGTCGGGCCGCGGACGGACTCGGCGGACCTACTCGGCCGTCGTCCGGCTCGGGGCTCGCACCGGCCGGCCCATCGAGCGGCGGACGACGTCCATGACCTCCTCGGTGTAGGCCTCGGCATCGCCGGTCTCGACGGCGGTGCGCAGGCAGCCCGCCACGTGGTCCTCCATGACCAGGAGCGATACGGCGTCCACCGCCGCCCGCAGGGCCGCGGTCTGCTGGAGGATGTCGATGCAGTACTCGTCGCGCTCGATCATCCGGGCCACGCCCCGGGCCTGCCCTTCGATGCGGGCCAGGCGGCGCAGCAGCAGGCTCCGATCCTTGGCGTAGCTGTGTCGGAAGGTGGATCCGTCGCTCATACTGTGGGGGAGTATACACGCCAGGTGGATGACCCCTCGCCCGGCGGGTCACGAGCGACGCGAGCCCCGAGCCGCCACGCCTCACGGCCGTGGGCCGGGAGCCGCTAGACTGCGGACGATGGACGGCGTCGAGTGGATCCGCGGCCGGATGAGCAGCCTGACCTGCGCCGCCTGCGGTCGGCCCTATGATCGCCAGCGGGTCCGCGTCCTGGCCCAGCGCGAAGGGCTCTTCTTCCTCGACCTGGCCTGCCCCGAGTGCGGCTCGGAGGCCGTGGCCATCGTCTCGGTCGAGCAGACGGGCGATCGAACGAGCCGGATCGAGGTCGGCGACCTGGCCGAGGGGGCGCCCGTGTCGGCTGTCGACGTGCTCGACATGCATCGCTTCCTGGCCGACTTCGACGGCGACTTCCAGCGGTTGTTCGGGCCTCGGGGGAAGGGTCCGGCGGGGACGGCCGGGGCGTGAGGGCGGGGGCCGGCGCCGGCCTCGAGCGGCCCAGCTTCGCCCACGCCAGCGAGGCGGAGCTGGCTCGCATCCTCGACTACTACGAGGTCGACTGGGCCTACGAGCCGCATACCTTCCCCATCCTCTTCAACCTCGAGGGCGTCGTCGTGGAGAGCTTCACGCCCGACTTCTACCTGCCCGAGATGGACCTCTACATCGAGCTGACGACGCTCAAGCAGAGCCTCGTCCGCAAGAAGAACCGCAAGCTGCGGCGCCTCCGCGAGCTATACCCGGACGTCCGCATCAAGCTGTTCTATGCCCGCGACTTCCGGGCCCTGCTGCTGAAGTACGGGCGGATCCAGCTGACCGCCTCGCTGACCGGACAGGAGGGCCAGCAGGCGCTGGCTCGGACCCTGGTCGCCGGCGGCCGCGCGGCACGATGAACGCCGGCAGGGCGCGATGAGCGTCCGCGCGGCACGATGAACGCCGGCAGGGCGCGATGAGCGTCGGACCCCAGGTGGCCATCGACCCTGGCTCCGACGTGGCCGAGATCCTGGTCGACGCCGACCGGATCCATGCCAAGGTGGCCGAGTTGGGGGCCCGGCTCTCGGCGGACTACGGCGAACAACAGCTGACCCTGGTCTCCGTGCTCAAGGGCTCGCTGCCCTTCATGGCCGACCTCATGCGGGCCATCACCATCCCCGTCCAGATCGACCTCATGGAGGTCAGCTCGTACGGCGGGACCTCGACCGAGACCTCCGGCCTCGTGCGCATCCTCAAGGACCTCAGCTCGTCGATCGAGGGCCGTGACGTGGTCATCGTCGAGGACATCATCGACACCGGTCTGACCCTGAACTACCTGCTCCGCTATCTGCGCGGCAAGAACCCCCGTTCGCTGCGCATCTGCGCCCTGCTCGACAAGCCAGCCCGGCGGCTGGTGGAGATCCCCATCGACTACCTGGGCTTCACGATCCCCGACCGGTTCGTCGTCGGCTACGGCCTCGACTACGGCGAGTTCTACCGGAACCTGCCCTACATCGGCGTGCTCAAGCCGGAGGTCTACGGCGCGGCGTGAACCGTCGGGTCCTCAGCCGCGGCCGGCGCGTGGCGGGGGCCGGCGCGGTGCTGACCCTCGTGGCCTGCTTGCTGCCCTGGTTTCGGGTCGGGGGCGACGTGGGCGGGCTCCCGGCCATCAGCAGCAACGCGCTGGCCGGCAACCAGTACTTCGGGGCGGGCATCGTCGTCTTCGTGGCCGCCATCGCCGTGCTGGCCCTCCTGGCCCTGCCCTTCGCGGCCGGCGATCAGCCCCTGGCCGTGGACCGGCCGGCCAGCTTCGTCCTGGCCGCGGGGGTGGGCCTGGTGGCCTACCTGGCCTGCCTGGCCCAGCTGACCCTCAACGGCGCGCTGCTGCAGGGCAGCAAGCCCCTCTTCCTGCCCGACCGGGCACCGGGCTTGTGGCTGGCCGCCCTGGGCGTGGTGATCATGGCCTGGGGAGCCTGGGACGTGGTCAAGGAGCAGGCTGGCTGGTGATGGCGAAGGCGAAGAACAGCGGGACCTGGGTCCCGGGCGGGAGGACGGCGGCCACGTAGCGCCCGGCCGGCCAGTCGCCGGTCACAGCAGCGGCCTGGCTGCCCATCGGTGGTCCCTGTGGCTCCTGAGCTACCTGCGGCTCCCGTGGTTCCGTTGGTTCCTCCTGGGGTGGGCCATAGAGCACTGCCAGCCGCCCCAGGGGTGATGGCTCGGACGCGGCCTGGCCATCATCGGCGATCGGGGGGGCGAGCGACCGCAAGGGGAGGGCCGCTGCGCTGCCCGCAGCCGAGAGCCGCCACAGGCCGCTGAACCGGGGGGCGATGTGGGCCCAGGGGCCTGAGCCGTCGGCGGTCCCCGGAGCACAGACGCCGATGCCGACGACGTCGGGGCCGCTCAGGAGGGTCGCAGGGATGGCCGCCTCGCCGGGCCCCGTGGCCGTCACGGGCTGGACCACGATCCAGGTCCGGACATCACGGTCGCCGTCCCCTTCGTACGTCACCAGGCGCCAACCGTCGGGGGCCAGGCAGCGGACGGAGTCGGTGGGATCGGGTGTGACCGAGCTCCGGGCCGGGACCCCGCCCGAGGCGGCTGGGACCCCGCCCGAGACAGCCGGCAACGGCGCCGGCCCGCGGGCGCCGCGGGCATGCTCCCCGCGGGCCGCTCCGCTCGGAACGCCGGATGCTGACGCGGCGCGGGTGCCCATGCCTGGCGCCACAGGAACTTCGATGGCTTGTCCGGCCGGGGCGCCAGAGGTGGCCTCGGGGTTCCGGTCGGTCGCCGCCGCCGGGCTCCCGAACGCCCATGGCTTGACGATGGCGAGGCCCAGGCAGACGGCCACGATGGCGATGGCCCAGCCGAAGCGGCGCTCGCTCGGGCCGAGCGGCGAAAGGGCGACGGTCGATGGGCGCTCTGCGCCCGACGAGGATTCCATCGGCGACCTGATCCGGCGTTCCCCCGAAGCGTACGCCCCCGAACGATAGGACCGTGTTCGTGTCGCGAGCCCCACCCCGCGAGCTGCTCCGCTCTGACCTTGGTCCGGATCAGGAGCATCATCCGGGTCGGATCTGGGCGCCCGGGCCTCCGAGGGCCCAGGTCGTGGCCGAATACGACGCCGGCCGTCGCTTATCCGGGACGCAGCCGGGGGGAGGGTCGTGACGGGGCCCGTCCTGGCCAGATACGTCCGGATCCGCAGCGTTATGCCCGACCGGGCCAGGGTCGTCGCCTCCCCATCCTCCAGATCGGCCTCGACGTCGGCCATACGCGCGCTGTGCGGACGGTCTGGCGAGGATCCCGGCGAATCCCGGGCTCGAGGAGGGCCCCATCGTGGCCAGGACATCGTGGTCGTCGCGGGGCTCGGGCATAAGAGTGCCGTTTCCGACTCGTCTGGCCAAGGACTGCGAGCAGATCGACCAAGGACTGCGAGCAGATCGACCAAGGACCGGGGATGAGAGGTCCGAAGGACGATGGATCCGAGGCAAGCGGAGGACCCGCCAGGGCGAGAGGGCCCCGGCGGACCCGACGGCGCCGAGGTGGCGCCGAGGTGGCGCCGGGCCTCAGCCGCCCAGGTAGGCCTTGCGGACCTCGGGGTCGTTGATGAGCTGGCTGGATGGCCCCTGGAGGACGATGTTCCCCGTCTGCAGGATGTAGCCGCGGGCCGCGATGCCGAGGGCCATGAGGGCGTTCTGCTCGACGACCAGGACGGTCGTGCCCTGGCGGTTGATGTCCGTGATGATCTCGAAGATCTGCTCGACGAGGATCGGGGCGAGGCCCATCGACGGCTCGTCAAGGAGCAGCACCTGGGGTTTGCCCATGAGGGCTCGGGCGATGGCCAGCATCTGCTGTTCGCCGCCGGAGAGCGTGCCGCCGGCCTGGGAGCGGCGCTCCTTGAGGCGCGGGAACAGGTCGAAGACGCGCTCGTAGTCGCCGGACAGGGCGGCCTTGTCCCTGCGGCTGAAGGCGCCCATCTGGAGGTTCTCGAGGACCGACATGCGGCCGAAGATGCGGCGGCCTTCCGGGGCGTGGCCGATCCCCCGGGCCACAAGGGCGTGAGGCGGCACCTTGGTGACGTCCTGGCCGTCGAAGTGGATGCTCCCGTGGCGCGGATGGAGGAGCCCGCTGATCGTCCGCAGGGTGGTCGTCTTGCCCGCCCCGTTGGCCCCCAGGAGGGTCACGATCTCGCCCTTGAAGACCTCCACGCTGATGCCCTGGAGGGCGTGGATGTGGCCGTAGTAGGTGTGGACCTCCTCGAGTCGGAGGAGCGGTGCACCGCTGGGCTGGGGCACGGTGGGGGCGGCGGCCGGTTGGCTGACGGTCATGCGCTGGCTCCCTTGCCCAGGTAGGCCTCGATGACTCGCGGGTCGGCCTTGACCTGATCAGGTGTCCCTTCGGCGATCTTCTCGCCGTGGTCGAGGACGGTGACCCGATCGCTGACGCCCATGACCACCCGCATGTCGTGCTCGATGAGGAGGATGGTCAGGCTCAGCTCGCTGCGGATCCGGCCGAAGAGGCTGGTCATCTGGACGGTCTCCGACGGGTTCATGCCAGCCGTCGGCTCGTCGAGGAGGAGCAGCTTGGGGTCGCTGGCCAGGGCCCGGGCGATCTCGAGGCGCCGCTGATCGCCGTAGGAGAGGTTGTGGGCGACCTCGTTCTCGAGGCCCTTGAGGCCCACGAAGGCCAGCCAGCGCTGGGCCTTCTGGTGGGCCGCCGACTCTTCGGCCCGCTGGCTGCCCAGGCGGAGGGCGGCGTCGAGGAGGTTCGCGTGGAGGCGGGTGTGCATGCCGACCATGACGTTGTCGAGCGCGCTCATCGAGCCGAAGAGGCGGATGTTCTGGAAGGTCCGGCCGATCCCGGCGGCGACCATGTCGTTGGGCCGGGCGCTCTTGAAGATGCCCAGGCGGTTGATGCTGCGCTCGTACCACACCGGTCGGGCGATGGCCAGCAGCAGCATGACGATGAGGACCACCAGGGCCAGCGGCACAGTGACGTCGAAGACGATGTCCAGGCCGATCTGCTCGGCCAGCCAGCCGAGGACCAGCAGGATCACCGAGGGCAGGACCCAGACGATGGGCTCGGCCCAGGAGCGCTCGCCGCGGGCGATCATCCGGCGCCCGAGGAAGCTGACCGAGCCCGCGCTCGGCTCGGCCAGCCCGGCGATGACGTTGAAGAAGGTCGTCTTGCCTGCGCCGTTGGGGCCGATGAGGCTGACGATCGAGCCGCTGGGGATGTCGAAGTCCACGCCGTTGACGGCCACCAGGCCGCCGAAGCGTTTGCTCACCCCCTTGGCCTCGAGGACCAGCCCGTCGGTCGTGGCGGCAGCGGGGGTGGCGGGGACGGCCACGGCGGGAGCGGTCATGCGTGCGGCTCCTCGGGCGTGACGGCGGGCTCGTCCGGGGCGAACTCGGGCTCGGCTTCGTCGACGCCCTTGAGTTCGGCCAGGAGCTCTCGCTTGCGCTGGCGACTGGGGAAGAGGCCTTCAGGGCGCAGCAGCATCATGCCCACCAGGGCCAGGCCGTAGAGCAGGAACTGGTACTGCACGAAGTCGATCGAGCTCAGCACGGGGACGCCCAGGGGATGGAGGAAGATCGTCAGCTGCTTGAGGAACACGCTCTGGATCTCGTACAGGGCGAAGGCTCCCACGGCCACGCCCCAGATGTTGCCCATGCCGCCCAGGACGACCATGGCCAGGACCGTGAAGGAGACCGTGAAGTCGAACTGGTCGGGGCTCACGAAGGCCAGCTTGGAGGCGTTGAAGACGCCGGCCAGGCCGGAGGTGGTGGCGCCGATGGCGAAGGCCAGGAGCTTGGTCGTGACCGTGTTGATGCCCATCGCGGAGGCGGCCAGCTCGTCCTCGCGGATGGCCATCCAGGCCCTGCCGACGCGGGAATCCTGGAGGCGGTAGAGCAGGATCACGGCGACGGCGATGATGGCGAAGACGGTGATGTAGTAGGGCCACGGGTTGCCGAAGCCGAAGCTGCCGCCGAGGGTGCCGTTGAAGTGCCCGATGAGCGGCAGGTCGAACGCGGGCAGGCCGGGGATGGCCGGCAGGCTGGGCTGATAGATGCCGCTGATGCCGTTGGTGCCCTTGGTGTACGTGTCGGAGTTCAGGAAGACGATAGGCACGATCTCGCCGAAGCCCAGGGTCACGATGGCCAGGTAGTCGCCCCGCAGGCGGAGGGTGGGCGCGCCGAGGAGGATGCCGAAGATGGCGGCCACGAAGGCACCGATGATCAGCAACGGCCAGAAGGGCAGGGCCAAGCCGCTGAAGGGTGACGCGCTGAAGGCGTAGGTGTACGAGCCGATGGCGAAGAACGCGGCGTAGCCCAGGTCGAGCAGGCCGGCCAGGCCGACCACGACGTTGAGGCCCAGGGCCAGGAGGATGAAGACGCCGGCGTTGGCGTAGCCGTCGACGTAGTCGTTGATGTGCCCGAAGCCGTTGAGGATCGGCAGCTGCGAGGCCGCCGGCAGCAGCAGGCCGAGGATGACCACGGTGATGATGACGCTGAGGGACTGATGGCGGTCGGCGAAGCCCTCGGCCCGCCGGCGCAGGGAACCCGGCAGCAGCCGCAGCGGGGCCCGACCGCCCTGGAGTCGCTGCGGGCCGTTCATGCCCGTTCGGCCAATTGCTGGCCGAGCAGCCCGGTGGGCCGGAAGACCAGGACGAGGACAAGGACGGTGAAGGTGAAGGCCTCAGCCCAGCGGCTGTAGCCCAGCACCGTGGCGTTGACCTCGACGAAGCCGATGATGAAGCCGCCCAGGGCCGCCCCGGTGGTGTTGCCGATGCCTCCCAGGACGGCCGCCGTGAAGGCCTTGAGGCCGGCCTCGAAGCCCAGCTGGAAGTTGGTGGTCCCGAAATAGAGACCCTGGACCACCCCGGCCGCCCCCGCCAGGGCAGAGCCGATGAAGAACGTCAGGGCGATGGTGAGGTCGATGTTGACGCCCATGAGGCTGGCCGCCTCACGGTCGATGGCCGTCGAGCGCATCGCTCGGCCCAGATTCGTCCGGCCCACGAACAGCTGCAGGGCGATCATGAGGGCGATGACGATGAAGATCACGAACAGCTTGACGAAGCTGACGTCCACGCCCAGGAAGCTGACCTGGGACTGGGGGTCCATGATCTGCGGCACGCTGATCTGCTGCGGGCCGACGACGGCCTGGATGATGTTCTCCAGGATGAAGCTGACACCGATGGCCGTGATGAGGGGTGCCAGCTTGGGCGCGTTGCGCAGGGGCCGGTAGGCGATGCGTTCGATGATCACGCCGACGATGCCCATGACCACCATGGCCACGAGGAAGGTGGCGATGAGGATGGCGATGAGCTCGATCGGCTGGTGGATCGCGCCCCGGAAGCCGAGGCCGGTGAGCATGGCCATGGTCACCATCGAGCCGCACATGAACACGTCGCCGTGGGCGAAGTTGATGAGCTCGATGATCCCGTAGACCATCGTGTAGCCGAGAGCGATCAGTGCGTAGATGCCGCCGATGGTCAGCGCGTTGATGAACTGCAGCGGCTGGAGATAGATGAAGTCCGCGATCGCCAGCACGAGCAGCGCGATCGGGACGATCAACCCCTGATACGACCTGCGATCCATCGGCCCTGCCCTTGCGGATTGGGATGCTGGATGTGAGCGGAGGCCGGGGCCTGGGCCCCGGCCTCCGCGGTCAGGCGCGGATCAGCTCAGGATCCGGACTGGCCGAAGTCCTTCTGCTGGAAGAACTTCCAGTCCTGCGAGTCAGGATCGTACTTGTAGTCGGAGATGATCTTCTGGCTCGTGTCGCCGTTCTCGTCGAAGTGGAACGAGCCGAGGACGGTGGTGAAGGTGGTAGCTGGGTTGGCGATGTAGGCGCGGATCTTGGAGCGCATCTCGGCCAGGTCGGTCACGCCGGTGCCGACGTTCTTGAGAGCATCCAGGATCAGCTGGGTGCAGGCGTACGAGGCCGCGCTGTACGAGCCGGGATCGGCGTTGTACTCGGCCTTGTAGGCGCTGGCGAACTTGTCCGGGTCGGGGATGTCGTGGGTCGCGGCAACGGTGCCGTAGGTGTTCATGGCCGCATCAGGACCGGCCACGTTGAGGAACGAGCCGGAGGTCGCGGCGGAGCCGTCGACGATGCCGTCGCCGCCGCCGAAGGGGATGCTGCCCATGCCCTGGTTGACCATCTGCTTGCGCAGCAGGCCGCCGCCGGTCGTGGTCACGCCGCCGAAGAAGACGTAATCAGGATCGGCCGCCTTGGCCTGGGTCAGGAGGGCCGTGAAGTCGGTCTGCTGGGCCTTGCCGACGCCGTGCGAGTCGCCGTCGATGACGGTCCCGCCGAGCTCCTTGAAGGTCTTCACGAACTGGTCGGCCAGGCCCTTGCCGTAGGTCTCCGTGTCGTCGACGACGAAGGCCTTGCGGGCGCCGACGGTGTTGTAGGCGATGTCCGCGCCGGCCGCGCCCTGGATGTCATCCGTGGTCGCCACGCGCACGTAGGCGATCTGGTCGGGGTGCGTCTTGCGCAGGTCGAGCCCGCCGAAATCAGGCTTGGTCAGGGTCGGGCTGGTGTTGGCCGGGCTGCACTGCAGCAGGCCGGCTGCGTTCGAGACCGGGATCTCGGCCGCGCCGACGTTCGAGTTGTAGGGGCCGACGACGGCCACGGTGGCCGGATCGTTGACGAACTGGTTGAGGTTCTTGGCGCCCTGCTGCGGGTTGTGGACCCCATTCACGGCATCGTCGAGGACGTTGACCGTGACGTTGAAGCCGGGGACCGGGTTCTCCTTGACGGCCAGCTTGACGCCGTTCGCGGCGGGCACGCCGTTCGGCGCCTCGCCACCCGACATCGGGAAGTCGACGCCGATGGTCACTGCCGTGCCGCTGCCGCCGCCGGCGCCACCGCTCGCGGACGCCGAGCTGCTGGGTGAGGACGATGAACCGGTGTTGCACGCAGTGACCGCCATGGCGGCAGCCACTGCCAGCACACCGAGCCTCTTGAGCTCCATGGTGCGAAAAGCTCCTCCTGCTCCTCCTGCTGCACCGCGGACGGAACGCCACGGCGCCGCTCGACGGACTTCTCGTCCCGGCCGGGTGACATCCCGGAGGCGCCCGAGACACGACGGAAACCGACGTGTGGGGCGTGTGGTCGACCCCACGAGCGGCGGTGACGCCGGCCGGGGCCACGACATGCCACGAACCGAACCGCACGGCCGAGGATGGCCGTCGATGCGATGCCGTATGATAGCCACCAGCGTTGCGAATGCAACCCGGATTCCGGCGCCCCGGCGCACGGCTTCGGCCTGCGCCGGTGCGGCCCCACGGGCCGCCGGCTCGCCGGAACGGGCATTCGGCTCGCGGCCGACCGGCCGCGTGACCTGCGAGGCGACGACCCACGAGGGATAGCCAGCCGCCGTGGAATACCAGGTCCGAGACGCCCGGATCACCGACGCAGAGCGCATCACCGCGCTGCTCGAGGCTGCCGCTGCGACGCGCGGTGTCAGCCGTGGTGGACCCCTGGACGCGACCGACCTGCTGCGGCAGCTCGTCTACCTTCCCAACGCCGTCGTCCTCGTGGCCGACGCCCGGCGCCGAGTCGTCGGGGCGGCCGTCCTGGCCCTGAGGCCCTCCGTGGCCCAGGGCGGCATGGTCGGCAGCGTCGACGCCCTGGCAGTCGATCCGGAGTACGAGTCGGCGGGTGTCGCCGACTCGCTCCTCGAGGAGGTGCTCCGCTCGGCTCGGAACAAGGGCTGCGTCGCCGTCGAGGCGGACGGTCCCGAGGATGCCGCGCAGCGTGCGCGGTGGGAGGGCCACGGCTTCACCGGGGCCGGTTCCCGCATCGTGCGAGGTCTGGCGCCTGCCGGCGCCGCTCGCCACTGACCACTCCGCGACGGTCACCCGTCGCGGCCGACCCGGCGCCGGATCGCGCCGGCCCGGCCCCCGTCCTGCGGCGGGCCGGAACGATAGGAGACTTGCGTGAGCAAGAACGTCGCCGTCTTCGTGGACGTCGCGAACGTCTTCTACGCCGCCAAAGCGGCCGGCGTGGACATCGACTACGTCCAGATGCTGAAGACGGCCACCGCGGGGCGGGACCTCGTCCGCGCCTACGCCTACACCGGGCTCGACCCGGAGAACGAGAACCAGCGCCAGTTCCACAGCTTCCTCGCCCGACACGGCTACAAGGTCGTCAGCAAGGACATCCGCAAGTACGGCGACGGGAAGACGAAGGCCAACCTCGACATCGAGCTGGTCGTGGACCTCATGCGCACGTCGCACAATCTCGACATCGCGGTCGTGGTCAGCGGCGACGGCGATTTCGCCCCCGCCATCCGGGCCGTCCAGGATCAGGGCGTGCGGGTAGAGGTCATCAGCTTCCGGGCCAACACGAGCTCGGACCTCATCGAGGTGGCGGACCTCTTCACCGACATCACCCAGATCGCCAAGGTCGAGAAGGGCTCCTCGCGCAGCGGCCGACGCGTGGCCAGCGAGGAGGACGACCTCTCCATGACCGCCGTTCCGGAGAAGGAATCCGATGGCACCGGCCGGCGCCGGCGCGGCAGCCGAGGTCGAGGTGGCGAACGGTCCGCGCGCGAGGGCGTGCGGGTCACGCGCGACAGCGAACGCGCCCCGCGCGACAGCGAACGCGCCCCGCGCGACAGCGAGCGGGTCCCGGTCGCGGCCGAGGTCGCGTCCGTGTCCCGCGAGGGCCTGGTGGCCCTGCCCGGTGAGCGCCTGTCGCGAGCCCCGCGAGGGGCCCCCACGCCAGCCGTGGAGACCGAAGGCCAGGCCGGCGCACCGGCGGCCGAAGGCGAAGAGCACGAAGAGGATGCGGAGGGCGGCCGGCGCCGCCGCCGTCGTCGCGGTGGCCGGGGCCGGGGCCGCAGCCACGAGCCCGAGTCCCTCGTCGAGGCGGCCGCGCCGGCCGACGAGGAGGAGCCCGAGCCCATCGGCTTCGAGGCCCCGCGAACCCCCCAGCACTCGGCCTTCGGGTCGGTCTGGGACAGCCAGCTGGGCATGACGCCGACCAACCTGCCGGCCGGGGAGCCGCTCGACTTCGAAGACGAGGACGAGCCGGAGATCCCCGAGTACCTGCTCTCCGAACGCCGCCAGCGCGGTGGGCGGAGCCGCGGGCCGGGCCAGGTCGGCCAGGCCGGACGCCGCCAGCGCGGTCGGGGGGCCTACCAGTCGGCCCTCGATCGCGAGCGCTTCGGCACCGGCCGGAACGCCCTGCCCACGCCAGCCTACGACGGCCGCCGGAGCAACCGCTCCTCGAGCCCCGGCCGGAGTGCCGGCGATCGTTCGTTCGGCTCACGGACGGGCGGGCAGCCGGCGCGTAGCGCCCCCGAGGAGCGAGCCTTCGCGCCCAGCGGCGGCCAGCCCTGGAGCGAGGTGCCGCCGGAGCTCGAAGAGCAGCTCCGGGCCGAGCTGGCACGCAAGCGGGCCAGCGAGCCGCGTGAGGCGGCCCCCACCCCCGCCGAAACGTCACGCTCCACGGAGGCCACGGCGCCCGCAACGCCGCGCCGACCGACCCGCAGCCGAAAGGCCGTGAGTGCTGGGGCCGAGCCGGCCGCGACCGAGACGGAGGCGAAGCCGACGCGGACGACCCGGACCCGCCGCCCGGCCGCCGCCGCGACCACGGCCGGCCCTAGCGACGAGACGGCCGGGACCGAGACGGCCGCCAAGCCGACCCGGACGACCCGGACCCGCCGCCCGACCGCCGCCGCGATCACGGCCGCTGCCACGGACGACGCGACCGAGGCCGCCCCCAAGCCGCGGCGCACGACGAGGGGCCGCAAGGCGACCGACACGGCGCCCACCGAGGCCTGACCTTGGGGGCTGGCGCTCGCTGGGCCATCCGCGGCCAGCCCGTTGCACTGACGGCCCTGCAACGGGCCCTCCAGCGGGGGCGTCTGCCCCAGGCCCTCCTGCTGGTCGGGCCGGCCCACGTGGGCAAGACCACCCTGGCCCTCGACCTCGCGGCCGCGCTGCTCTGCACGACGGCCGATCCGGCCGAGCGGCCCTGCCGTGCCTGCCCGGCCTGCCGTTGGGTCGAGCGGGGGACCCATCCCGACCTCCACCGCCTGGCGCCCAGCGGCGCTGGGCAGCAGATCCGTCTCGGCTCCCGTGAGGGCCCCGAACCGGGCACGGTCCGGTCGCTCCTCTCCGAGTTCGCCACCCTGCCCATCCAGGGCTCCACCCGGGTGGCTGTCATCGAGCAGGCCCACCGCCTCAACGAGGACGCCCAGAACGCCCTCTTGAAGCTGCTGGAGGAGCCACCGGCCGGAGCCGTCGTGTGCCTCGCGGCCGACGACGCGTCGGTCCTCCTCGACACGCTCCGCAGCCGCTGCACCCGGCTCCGGCTGGGGACCGTCGATCCCGCGGCGATCGCCGCCCTGCTTGTCGAGCGGGGGCTCAGCGACCCCATCCGAGCCCCGGTCATCGCGCGGGCCGCGGGTGGGCTGCCGGGTCGAGCCGTGGCCCTGACCGGGTCCCCCGAGGCCCTCCTGACCGAGGATCGCCTCGTCCGCCAGCTGCTCGATCTCCTGGCCGCCACCGTGGCCGAGCGGCTGGTCGCTGCCGCCGCACTGCGGGACGATGGCCTGGTGCTGGCCACTCTGCCCGGGGGTGGCGAGGCCAGCGGGCTGGCCGACGAGCCTCGTGCCTCGGACGGCGATGACCCGGACGATGGCCGGACCGAGGGCCGAGGCGAGGGTCGGCGCGACGGCGAGCCGCCCCGGCCCACCCGCTCGAGGGCCCGACTCTCCCCGCAGGAGCGGCGGGCGGCCGTGCGCAGCCTACTGGCCGTATGGGCCTCGCTGGGTCGCGACCTGGCCGTGGCCGCGGCCGGCGGCCGGAACGAGATCGGCCGCCTCGACCTGCTCGAAGAGCTGGCGACCCTGGCCCCCCGGCTGCGGCCGGCCGAGCTGACGGCCTTCCTGGCCCGGCTGGACGGCCTCGATCGGGCGGTCGAAGCCTATGCCGATCCCGAGCTCGTGCTCGACACCCTGCTCCTGGCCTGGCCCGAGCTGCGCCGGGCGGCCTGAGATGGCCGATCCGCAGGAGATGGCGCAGCCGCACGACCGGGCCGGATCGCGGTCGGAACGGCTCGAGGCCCTGGCGTTCGGGCGGGTCCAGGGCGTCGGCTTCCGCTGGTTCGTGCGCGAAGAGGCCCGCCGGCTGGGGCTCGATGGCTGGGTCCGCAATCGGTCGGACGGCGCGGTCGAGCTGAACGCGGAAGGGCAGCCGGCCGTCCTGGACCGCTTCGTGGCCCGCCTCCGGGAAGGGCCGCCGGGGGCCATGGTGGATCGCCTCGAGGTCCGTCGCGGCCCCGGCAGCGGCGCCCTGTCCGGGTTCGAGATCCGAGCGGGCAGCCACCGTGGCGACTGAGACCGCGGCCGGCCGGGACCCCGCGAGCGCCCTGGCCGCGCTGGCTGCCGAGGTCATCGTCTGCCGCCGCTGTCCGCGGCTGGTCGCCTGGCGAGAGCTCACGGCCCGCCAGAAGGTCGCCCGCTTCGCCACCGAGACCTACTGGGGCCGACCCCTGCCCGGGTTCGGCGATCCGGCCGCCCGCGTCCTCATCGTCGGCCTGGCCCCGGCGGCCCATGGCGGCAACCGGACCGGGCGCATCTTCACCGGCGACCGCTCGGGCGACTTCCTCTTCGCCGCCCTCTATCGGGCCGGCCTGGCCAACCAGCCCACCTCGCGTGCCCGCGACGACGGCCTGCGGCTCATCGACTGTTACATCACCGCCGCCGTGCGCTGTGCCCCGCCGGCCAACAAGCCCACGCCCGAGGAGCGCGACGCCTGTCTGCCCTTCCTCGAGCGCGAGTTGGACATCCTCAGCGGGGTGCGGGTCATCGTCGCCCTGGGCGCCTTCGGCTGGGACGCGGCGCTGCGGGCCCTGGCCGCACGGGGCCAGCGGGTCCGGCCCCGGCCACGCTTCGGCCACGGCGCGGAGGCCGATCTCGGCCCCTACCGGCTGCTGGGCTCCTTCCATCCCAGCCAGCAGAACACGTTCACCGGCCGGCTCACCCCCCAGGCCCTCGAGGCCGTCCTGCTACGGGCCGTGGCCATCGCCGGTTCGGGCCGTTCGGACCGGGCCGGCATGCTATAACTTGAGGAGCGCGTGAGCCACCACCGTGGCGCGATGCGGCGCCCGCTCAGCCGTCGGCCCCGGAGACGGACGCAGCCGCGTCGCCTGTCTCGCGTCCTCGCGCCCCGTGTCCTGGAGCCCCCGTCCCTCGTCATGCGATCCGAGCAGGAGTGAGCCAGCCCGTGACTGTCCCCGACCCCGCCGCTAGCCCCTCGCCGGCCCAGCAGCAGCCGCTGCCCGAGCCGCGCTTCCGCACCGGGGGCAGCCGCGACGAGCACCACCTCGGGGACTTCACCATGCAGCCTTCGGACCTCAAGCTGCTGCCCCTGGCGATCGTCATCGGCGTCCTGGGCATGGCCATCGGGCTGATCCTCCTGGACCTCATCGGCTTCTTCACCAACCTCCTCTACTACGGCACGCTGAACGTGGCCCTCGTCTCGCCGGCCCACATGACCTTGGGCTGGCTGTCCGTCCTCATCCCCATCGGCGGCGGGCTGGCCGTCGGACTGATGGCCCGCTACGGGTCGGAGCAGATCCGGGGCCATGGCATCCCGGAGGCCATGGAGGTCATCCTCGTTGGGGGCAGCAATGTCCAGCCCCGGCTGGCCGTCCTCAAGCCCATCTCGAGCGCCATCAGCATCGGCACCGGCGGCCCGTTCGGGGCCGAGGGCCCCATCATCCTCACCGGCGGCGCCTTCGGCTCCCTGGTGGCCCAGTTCTTCCACCTCTCGGCCGCCGAACGCAAGACCCTCCTCGTGGCCGGCGCGGCGGCCGGCATGACCGCCGTCTTCGGCACCCCCGTGGCCTCGGTCCTCTTCTCCGTGGAGCTGCTGCTCTTCGAGTGGAAGCCGCGCTCGCTGGTGCCCGTGGCCGCGGCCAGCGCCGTGGCCATGGTCATCCGCCTGCCCCTGGCCGACGCGGGCCTGGTGGCCGCCGCGCCGCTCTTCCCGGTGCCAGCCCATGCCCTGCTGCCCGCGACCGGCCTCCTCAGTGCCCTCATCATCGGCATCGTCGGCGGGATCGTGGCCTGGCTCCTGACGATCTGCGTCTACGGCGCCGAGGATGGCTTCCGGGCCTTCTTCGGCCGGCTCGGCATCCACTGGATGTGGTGGCCGGCCATCGGCGGCCTCATCGTGGGCCTGGGCGGCCTCATCGACCCCCGGACGCTGGGCGTCGGCTACGACTCCATCCGGGCCGAGCTGGCCGGCCAGATCGCCGTCGAAGGCCTCATCACCCTCTTCGTCATCAAGCTGGCCATCTGGGCCCTGGCTCTGGGCTCCGGCACGAGCGGCGGCATCCTGGCCCCGCTGCTCCTCATGGGCGGCGCCGTGGGCGGCCTCATGGCCCCCTTCCTGCCTGGCGGCTCGCTGGCCATCTTCTGCCTCATCGGCATGGCCGCAGCCCTGGCCGGGGTGACCCGCTCGCCCTTCACCGGCGTGATCTTCGCCTTCGAGCTGACCTACGACGTCAACGCCCTCCTGCCGCTGCTCATCGCCTGTACGGCGGCCCATGCCATCAGCGTCCTGGTCCTGAAACGCTCGATCCTCACCGAGAAGGTGGCCCGCCGCGGCTTCCACGTCATGCGCGAGTACTCCGTCGATCCGCTCGAGGCGCTCTTCGTCCGCGACGTCATGACGACCAACGTGCTGACCGTCGAGGCCACGCGGTCCGCCCGCGAGCTGGCGGCCCTCCTCGCCACCGGCACTGGCCACCGCCGGCAGCGGCTCTACCCCGTCCTGCATGAAGGACGGTTCGTGGGCGTGGTCAGCCGCTCCGAGCTGAACGAATCCGCCGAGGATGCCGCCTCGACCGCCACCGTGGGCGACCTCATGCGCTCCGACGTGGCCGTGGCCTTCCCCGACGAGACGCTGCACGCCGTGGCCGAGCGGATGTCCGAGCTGCGGCTCAGCAGCCTGCCGGTCATCGCCCGCGGCCCCGACCCGGACCTCCGCGGCCTGGTCAGCCAGTTCGAGCTGTTCCGGGCCCGGGACCGGCTCCTGGACGAGGAGCGCCACCGCGAGCAGGTCCTGCGGGTCCGCTTCCTGCCGCCCCTGGGCGGCCTGCGGCGGTTCATGGGTCCGACCCCCGCCACGCCGCCCAAGGAGGGCGGCCCCCCGCCGGAAGAGTAGTCCGCCGCCGAGGGCGAGCCCCTGGCCGGGGTCGCGAAGGGCCAGGCCCGGGGTCGGGAAGGACCCCGGCCGCCGGCCTCCGGTACAGTGGGGCCCAGCAGAGCGCCCGCCGTGGCGGGGACCGTCACCGCCACCTGGTCCCACCTCGGCCGTCGAGGGAGCACCGTGGCCAGACCCGTCATCCTCGCCGTCGACGACGATCCGCCCGTCCTGCGGGCGGTGGAGCGGGACCTGCGCGCCCGCTATGGGCAGGAACAGCGGATCGTGGCCGCCGACTCCGGGCAGCGGGCGGTGGAGGTGCTCGGCGAGCTGCAGCTGCGCGGCACGCCGGTGGCCCTCATCGTGACCGACCAGCGCATGCCGGGCATGACCGGTACCGAGCTGCTGGCCCAGGCGCGCGAGCTGGCTCCCGACGCCAAGCGGGTGCTCCTGACGGCCTACGCCGACACCGAAGCGGCCATCGAGGCCATCAACTCCATCCGCCTCGATCACTACATCCTCAAGCCCTGGGATCCGCCCGAGGAGCGCCTCTACCCGGTCCTCGACGACCTCCTGGCCGACTGGCGGGCCCAGGTCCAGCCGGCCTTCGAGGGCGTCCGCCTGGTGGGCAGTCGCTGGTCGCCGCGGGTCCACGAGATCAAGGACTTCCTGGCCCGCAACCTCGTGCCCTACCGCTGGCTGGACCTCGAGCCGCCCACCGGCACCGTGGGCGGGCAGCCAGACGCCACGGCCACGGCCGACCTCCGGGAGGCCGAGCAGCTGGTCCGCTCGGCCGGCATCGAGCCGGCCCAGCTGCCCCTCGTCGTCTTTCCCGATGGGGCCCACCTGGCCGGCCCCACCAACCTCGAGGTGGCCGAGCAGCTGGGCCTGCGGACCCATCCCACAGCCCCCTTCTACGACCTGGCCATCGTGGGCGGCGGACCGGCCGGTCTGGCGGCCGCGGTCTACGGTGCCTCGGAGGGGCTGAAGACGGTGCTCATCGAACGCGAGGCGCCGGGCGGCCAAGCCGGCACGACCTCCCGGATCGAGAACTACCTCGGCTTCCCGGTGGGCCTCTCGGGGGCCGATCTCACCCGCCGAGCCGTCTCGCAGGCGGCCCGCCTGGGGGCCGAGGTCCTGAGCCCCCAGGAGGTCGTCGAGTTGCGGGTGGGCGATCCCTATCGCACCTTGCGCTTGTCGGACGGCAGCGAGCTGAATGCCCACGCCGTGCTGCTGGCCATGGGCGTGGCCTACCGGACCATCGACGCGCCGGGCGTGGCCGAGCTGACGGGTCGGGGGGTCTTCTACGGCGCGGCCATCACCGAGGCTCTGCAGACCCGAGGCCAGGCCGTGGCCATCGTCGGCGGCGGCAACTCGGCCGGCCAGGCTGCCGTCTACCTGGCGGGGTTCGCCCGGCAGGTCGTGCTGCTGGTGCGCGGCTCGGCTCTCAGCCAGGGCATGTCGCAGTACCTCATCGAGCAGATCGAGGCCACGCCGAACATCGAGGTCCGGCTGGGGACGGCCCTTCAGCGGGCCGTCGGCGAGCACGGCCTGGAGGCCATCGAGGTGGGGCCGCCGGGGCCACCGGCCGAGGGATCGGCGCGGTCATCTTCGGTCCCGGTGAGCGCCCTCTTCCTGTTCATCGGGGCGCGGCCGAACACGGCCTGGCTCGACGGCGTGATCCTGCGCGACGCGGCCGGCTTCCTGGAGACGGGCCCGACCCTGGCCCCGGACGGCGAGCGGCCGCGCGGCTGGGCCCTGGCTCGCGCGCCGTTCCTCCTCGAGACCAGCCTGCCCGGCGTCTTCGCCGCGGGCGACGTGCGCCACCATTCGGTCAAGCGCATCGCCTCGGCCGTAGGTGAAGGCTCGATGGCCGTCCAGTTCGCCCACCAGTACCTGGCCGACCGGTGAGCGACGGGCCGTCGCATCCGGCCCTCCGGGCCCACCTCCGGGCCAGCCCTCTCTTCGCCGATGTGGCCGAGGCCGACCTGGCCCGGCTGGAGGCGCACCTCTTCCCCATGACCGCGGCCGCCGGCGAGCGGCTGCTCGAGGAGGGCGCGCCGGGCGACGACCTCTACATCGTCGAGGAGGGCGAGCTGGAGGCCCGGCGCCGGACCGGCCGCGATGAGGTCGTCGTGGGCCCCATCGGCCCGGGCGACGTCATCGGTGAGATGTCGGTCATCGAGGGCGGTCTGCGCACGGCCAGCGTCGTGGCCCGCACGCCGGCGCGTCTGCAGCGGCTGAGCCGCGAGGACTTCGCGGCCTTCCTCGCCGATCGACCCTCCGCCTCGCTGGAGATCCTGCGGACGGCCATGCGCCGCCTGCGCAACACCGAAGCCGCGCTCCAGCAGCGGGAGAAGATGGCCGCCCTGGGGACCCTGGCCGCCGGGCTCACCCACGAGCTGAACAACCCGGCCGCGGCGGCGGCCCGCGCGGCGGGGCAGCTGAGTGACCGCCTGACGAGCTGGGAACAGGCGGCCCGGGCCGTGGGCCGACTGGGCGACGATCCGGTGCGCACCGCGCTGCTGAGCGGTCTGGAAGCCCGGCTCTCCGCTGAGCCCTCGTCCGATCTCGACCCCCTCGCCCGATCGGACGCCGCGGAGGCCCTCGAGCCCCTCCTCGAACGGCTGGGGGTGGAGCAGGCCTGGGAGGTCGCTCCGG
Organism: Candidatus Limnocylindrales bacterium; assembly: GCA_036278755.1. Taxonomy (GTDB): domain Bacteria; phylum Chloroflexota; class Limnocylindria; order Limnocylindrales; family CSP1-4; genus DASUKL01. Next base: position 40,218 of record DASUKL010000128.1, read on the forward strand.
CCCTTGCTGGCCGTGGTCTCGGGCCGCCTGACCTGGCCGAGCTCGAGGCGGGCCTGGGCGCGGAGGAGGCGAGCCTGGTGGTCGGCTGGCTGGCCGGCGGCATCGGCGTGCGAGACCTGCTCGGTGAGCTGGGCCTGGCCGTGGGCCGGATCTCGGAACTGGTGGGGGCGGTAAAGAGCTACGCCCATCTCGACCGGGCGCCGGTCGGCGAGGTGGACGTGACCGTGGGCCTCGAATCCACCCTGGTCATCCTGCGCCACAAGCTGCGCGAGGTCGAGGTGGTGCGGCGCTATGCGCCGGACCTGCCGCGGATAGAGGCCTTCCCCGGGGAGCTCAACCAGGTCTGGACCAACCTCATCGACAACGCCGTGGACGCCATGGACGGGCGCGGTCGGCTGGAGATCGACGTGCGGCCGGGCCCCGACCGGCTCGAGGTGGACATCTGCGACGACGGGCCCGGCATCCCGCCCGAGCTGCGGGCCCGGATCTTCGAGCCGTTCTTCACCACCAAGGGCGTGGGCGTGGGCAGCGGCCTGGGCCTGCACATCGTCTACGGCATCGTCGTCGGCACGCACGGCGGCGAGATCGAGGTCGACTCAGAGCCGGGGCGGACCTGCTTCCGGGTCTCGCTGCCGATGCGCCTGCCGGCGGCGGCCGAAGCGCAGACGTCGGAGACCTAGCGCTCCTGGGTCGGGCGGTCCGGGCCTGACGGTCGGGGCTAGCGCTCGAGGATGGGGCGGGCCTTCTCGGGGTCGTCGACGACGAAGGCGAACATGGCCCGGTCGCCCCAGCGGCCCAGGAAGAGGTGGCCCTGGATGTTGACCCCGGCGTCGGCCAGGGCTCGGGCCACGGCGGCCATCCCGCCCGGGTGGTCGTCCACCTCGGTGAGGATCGACTCGCCTTCCACGAAGGAGTAGCCGCCCTCCTGCAGGATGGCCCGGGTCGTGTCGTCGTCAGCCGTGGTGAGGATCACGTGGCCGTGTTGGCCGATGCTCCCCCCGCCGATCGCACGCAGGTCGACTCCGCGGGCGGCCAGGGTCTCGGCCAGGTTGGCCAGGGCCCCGGGGCGATTGTCGAGTTGGACCACGAATTGCTGGGCCATGGGGTCAGTGTACCGGCGTCAGCGGCCGGCGGTCCGCTGGCAGTCGATGCACAGGGCAGCCCAGGGGATGGCCTCCCGGCGGGCCGGGGCGATGGGCTGGCCGCAGTTCGTGCAGGCCCCGTAGGTGCCCTGGTCGAGGCGCTCCATGGCCGCCTCCACCTGCCCCAGCTGGCGCTGGGCCCGGTCGCGGAGGGCGATGTCGCGCTGCTGAGCGAAGACCTGACTCGCCGCCGCGGCCTGGGAGCCGTACGTCATCTGGCCGGGAGCCTCGATGCCCTCGGCCAACTCGGCCCGCAGCCGCTGCCGCTCGGCCTCGAGTCGGGCCCGGATGGTGTCCGCTGCGCTGCCGTCCCGTGGGGGGCCGGGGCTGTCCCGCGTGTCCTTCTTGCGGTCTGCCATGGCCGACAGGGTACGCGATGCCCGGCCAGAGGCGAGGTCGCACGACCGGCGCGACAATCAGAAGGGGCCGAGGTTCCGCGCCGGACGCCAGGGCAGCCACGGAGGGACCGGCCGAGGGGGCCGATGGAGGGCCCGGCCGAGACCCGACAGAGGGGGCCGATGGAGTGCCGTCCCGGCGACGAAGGGGCCCTCAATGAGCGGTGGCGGCGAAAGCAAGGGCCAGCCTGGGACGCCGGCTGGGAGCTGGCGCGCTCGGCGGGGGTTGGACGCGTAGCGACCACAGTCACCGTCCATATCGAGGTCGCAGAGCGTGACGCATGGCTCGAGGCGGCGGAGGCGACTGGATGACCACCTCCAGGACCCCCGGACGCTCCTCGCACGCTGCGCAGACGATGGTCGGACGCGGAGCGAGCCTCCGACGGCTCGACATGGCGCTCGTCCGGCTGCTCTGGGCCCGCGTGCTGGCCCTTGATCCGAACACCCTTGACGCCCAGCTGATCGCCGGCCTCTTCGAGGTCGGAGTGACGATGGGCTGTGAGGCCGTGGGCCTGCCCACGGAGGTCGAGTCGTGGGCGTGAAGCGGGCGGCCTGGGAGCCGCAACCGGGCGAGACGTCGCCGGCGTACGCGGCCTTCGTCCTCTACCGCGACATGGGTTCGGCCCGCTCGATCAGCAAGACCGCCGAGGCCCTGGGCCGGAACCGCACGCTCATCGGCGGTTGGTCGAGCCGCTGGAGGTGGCAGGAGCGGATCGCGGGCTGGGAAGGCGAGCTCAGCCGTCGGGCGCTCGAGGAGGAGACCAACGAACGCCGGGCCATGGTGAAGCTCCACGCCCGGACCGCACGCGCCGTCATCAACGCCGTTGCCCGCCGGGTCGTCGGTGACGAGGCCCATGGGGTCGCGGCCATCGATCCGAACACCCTCGGCCCGCAGGACCTCGCCCGCCTGCTCGACGTGGCCGTGAAGATCGAGCGCCTGGCCCGGGGCGTGCCCTCGGAGGTCGTCGAGACCCGAGCGTCGATCGAGGCGGATGTGCGCCGACTCTCGAGCGAGTACGACTTCACCGAAGAGGAAATCCAGGCGGCGATCCGAGACGCCATCCGCCTGGCAGGTGCGGTATGAGCGAGCAACTCACCCTCCTCGAGGCGGTGGTCCCGCAGCCCGATCTCGACGAGCGCGACCCCGACCCGACCGCCAGCCCACCTCGCGACGCTGCCCCGGACCGCCTCCTCCTGGCCGGCCCGCTGGAGCAGACGTGCCCGGACTGCGGGCGGTGGGAGGCCGCGGGCAGCTACTGCTCGTGGTGCGGCCGGCCCATGGACGAGGCCGACCACTATCGCAACGCCAAGGGCGACGGTGACGAGCGCGAGCGGTCCCGGCACCGACCGACGACGGCCCCGGCGAACCCGCCTCCCGAGTACCGGGACACCAAACGGGCCTGGCCGGAGGCCTGGGGTCCCTGGCCGGGCGTGGAGCGCGGCCCACGGCAAACGAGGAGACCGGTGGCCCACCCGGATGACCCCCGGAACCACTCCAACCACCACCCCGACGGCAATCGGGGCGTAGAGCGCCTCTACGGCGTCCAGTAATGCTTGACACAGACACCGGAAAGGAAGGATCGGCCGTGACGATGACGACCAGCGAGACGCGGGAGGACCTCACCCGCCGCCTTGCGAGGCTTGACGAACAGGAGGCGCGCCGCCAGCGGCTCGAGGCCTCGGCCATGGACCGAGAGGCTCAGCGCGCGCAGATCCAGGCGGAGCTCGCTGACCTCGACCTCGCCGAGCGCGAGCGGGCTGGCGTGGCCCGGCTCGACCAGGAGGCCGACGCCGCCGAAGCACGCGCCCGGGCCCTCGACGCGGAGGCCGAAGCCCAAGCAGCGGCTCTCGCCGACGCCGAGCGTGACCTCGAGGCACGACGCCAGCGCGTGGCCGACCTCCAGGAACGCGCCGCCAGCGCAGCCACGGAGACCGAACGCGCGACGGCCGAGGGCCGGGATGACGATGCGATCGCCGCCCGACAGCTGACCGCCGCGACCGTGACCCAGGTCGACGTGGTGGCCCAGGACCTCCCGGCTGCCGAGCAGCGTGTCGAGGCCACGAGCCGGCGCCTGCGGGAGCTCCGGCAGCATGCCGACGAGGCCCGCGACGAAGCCCGGCAGCGTGGTTGGCAGGCCCTCGTCGATCCGCTCGAGGGCCGCGGGGCGCCGGTACCGACGCGACCGCCGATGTTCAACGGCCTCCTTGGCCCGGTCGCCTGCTGGGAGCGGGCGGCCGAGGTGTACCGGAGCGAGCACCGCACGACGTTCATCCCGGAGCCTGCGGCGATCCAGGCCTTCGCCGACCGTCACGGCCGGCTCCTCGGCTACGCCGACGCCTGGGCAGCGTGGAACGCCATCTACCCAGACACGGCGCCGCCGAAGGCCAAGGGCCTCCGTCGCCTCATCCCCAGCCGGAGGACCCGATGATGGCCACCCTGACCGAAGCCAGCTTCAAGATCACGGGCCTCCGATGGGCCACCGATCCAGGCAGCGACCCGTACCTGGAGATCGACGTGACCACCTTCGACGCGGACGGCCAGCTTCTCCGGAACGTCTGCGTCACGACCCGGGCCGGGGCCTATGGACCGGTCCGGACCGAGGTCGCCATCCAGCATCCGTCGGCCGTCGACACGCTCATGACCGCCCTCCAGACCTTGGTGGGTCAGCTGCTGGACATCCCGACCGGCCGCGGGAAGGCGGTGAGCTAGATGCTGGCCCTCGCCGAGACCATCGGCTGGTCTGATCCCCTCACCCCGGCCGAAAAGCCGTTCAGCCTGTTCATCGGCGAGAACGACCTGACGGCCTACGTGGACCGGGACAGCTACGACCTCGAGGACCCCGGTGGGACGCAGCCTGCGACCCTGGCCGTGGTCCTGACCGACGTGCAGAACCTCGTGGGTCTGGGCGTCACCCAGCGGTCGCGGATGCGGTGGATGGACAACGTGCACGACCGGACCCTATTCGACGGCTTCGTCAAGCTCATCGAGCCGAACGGGGTCGCCAACTACGCCGAGTGGCAGGTCACGGCCTCCCACGTGGAGGCCGTGCTCGACGGCCTGTTCATCCCCTCGGCCGCTCGCCCCGCCGAGGACACCGACGTCCGGATGCAGGCCCTCCTGGCCTCGTGCCTGCCCGCCGCCGCTCCCCTGGCCTTCGGGGCCGGTGGCCACCTGGGCGTCACGGGCGGACAGGACGAGGCGACCTACGCCAACCAGACGCTCCGGGCGGTGCTCGAGTCGGTCCTGGCCGGCGGGACGGCTAAGGCGACGGGCTACTTCATCGACCCCCAGGACTGGTCGCTCCACACCTACGAGGGCACCGACAGCGGCCTCGCCGCACCGTACGAGATCAGCGACGCGGAGACGGCGGGAAGGAGTTACCGCGACACCCTGATGAACCTGGGACCGCTGGCCTACTGGCGGCTTGGCGAGACTTCGGGCACCGTGATGCGGGACGAGACGGGGAACTACCCGGGAACCTACGGGACGGCCGATACGCTCGACCAGGCGGGCCTGCTCCCGAACGACCCCTCCTCATCCATCCTCGTCACTTCCTCCGTCGGCCATGGACACATCGACGGCGTTGCCTCTAGCGCCTCGCAGATGAGCATCTCGCTCGTGGTAGGCATCGGCATCCACGCCGGCAGCGACATGCTCGTATCGAGGAACTGGAACAACGGTGCAGGCGCATGGTTGGTCTACCTCTCATTCGCGGGCTTCCCTGCGTTCTACGTGAACGTCGATGGCACCGCTACCAAGAACGTGACCGCGCCGACTATTGCTGGGCCGGGGACCCATCACA
>DASUKL010000129.1:0-14501 GCA_036278755.1 Candidatus Limnocylindrales bacterium
GGGGCGCACGCTGTAGGCGAAGACGTCCTCGTTGCGGACGAAGAGGAGGTTCTCCGTGGCCTGGCTGCCCAGGCTGCCGAAGGTCAACCAGGTGCGGGCCAGCCAGGGCAGGACGATGACGGCGCCGGCCGCGATCGGGGCAGCCAGGGTCCGGGCGATCCAACGCGCACGCGCGCCGGGGGCTAGGTAGCGGGCCGCCGGGCCCAAGAGGACGAGATAGGCGATCCCGAGCTCGAGCGCCTCCTGGCGGGCCAGGTAGGCCAGGCCGAGGACGACGCCGAGCCCGATGCCCGCGCGGTACGCCGTCCCGCCATGCTCGAGGTCGACGGCCGCGAGGAGGCGGGGCATGAGCAGGCAGGCGACGAGGGCCAGGACCGTGAAGGGCAGGCTGGAGTCCGGCCCCATGACGGGCAGGAGGAAGGGGCCGAAGGCGGCGGCGAGGAGGCCGGAACCGGCCGCCACCGTGGCTGCCCGCCGGCCGGTCAGGCCGTCGAGCGCGGCCGCCTCCTGGGCCACGGCCCAGACGAGCGGCGCGACGAGGGCTCCCAGGACGACGAAGGCAGCTTGCGCGGCCACGAGCGTGGCCTGGCCCGTGACGGCCATCGGGAGGGCCGCCAGCCAGGACGCCAGGGGCATCCACAGCGCGAAGGCCGGCTGCGGCAGGGTGAGCGGCGGGGAGGCGTAGCTCCACAGGACGTCGGCCGTCAGGCCGTGGCCGGTGGCCAGGTTGCGGGCCACGTCGAGGTAGTAGGCGCTGACCTGGCTGGGGGGCAGGCTGACCTGGACCGCGGCGGAGGCGCGGACGGCCAGGGCCAGCCCGAAGAGGAGTGCCGGGGCGGCCCAGCGGCGCAGGCGGTCAGCCACAGCGGGGATCGTCAGGGCTCAGGCAGACAGCGTACAGGACGGCCTGGGGCGCGGCGCTCGGGTCCCTCGCGTCGGGCACGCTGAGGAGCGGCCGCGACAGCCAGGGCGGACGGACGGCACCGCTGAGGACCGGCTGGAGCGAGGGCACGATGCTGGACGCGTCCAGGACCAGCCAGCGGGCGCCATAGGCCTGGGCGGCCTGCTCGACGACCGGCAGCGGGTCGGCCGGGGTGACGACCCCTGGACGGCCGGCGAGGTACCACAGCCCGGCCGGGTCACTGCTCAGGACCACGTCGCCGGCAGGCAGGCTCCGCACTTGGGCGGCGATGGGCGCCAGGCCCGATCGGTAGGCCCGCCAGCCAGCGACCGTCTGGAGGCTGCTACCGAGGGCGAAGAGGGCCACGATGGCGACTGCGCCGGTGGCGAAGAAGCGGCTGGCAGTCTCCGCTCGCCAGGCCGGGCGCCGGCGGGCGATCCAGCCGACGACGCCCTGGAGCCCCAGGAGCATGAGGAGGTCGGCGTGGGGCACCAGGGCGATGGCCGAGTGGATGAAGTTGCCCGACGGCACCTGGAGGGCGAACAAGAACGTGCTCGAGGCGAGGAGGGTGAAGCCGTAGATGAGCCAGGGTGCGAAGGAGGAGTCCCGCCGACGGATCCAGGCACCGACGGCCACGAGCGGCGCCAGGACCACGGCGAAGGGGAGGTACGCAAAGAGGCCGATGGCGGCCGCGGATCCGCCTATCCGACTCGCGATCAGCGGCCCGAGGCCCTGGCTCAGGAAGGTGGCAGGGCCCGGTGAGCCAACGGTGCTGAACGTCTGCTCGTAGGTCGTGATCCAGAGCAGACGGCCGCTGGTCGCGGACGGCAGCAGCGCGCCGAAGGTCGCGATCTGGCGGACCCACCAGGGCGCCATGACGAGCAGGAACAGGGCGAAGCAGCCGACGGCCGACGCCCAGCCGATGGGGCCTGGAGCCCGCAGGCTCGCGCCCCGGCGCAGCGTCCGCCAGCGCTCGAGCCCGAAGGCCAGTGCGAACGGCACTCCCAGCAGGACGCCGTCGTTGCGGGCCAGGCTGGCCAGGCCGACGAGGAGGCCGCCGAGGACGAAGGCCCGACGCTGGCCCCGCAGCCCCTGCGCACAGGCCCACAGCGCCCCGGCACCCAGGGGACCGTAAAGCCCGAAGTTGTCGGGCTGACCGAGGAACGGGGTGAAGGCGCCAGGGGCGACCATCAGCGCGCCGCCGGCGAGACAGATCCACCGAGGCAGCCCAGCGTCACGACCGATGAGGTAGGTCAGCGGCGCCAGCGTCGCGCCGGCCAGCCAGAAGGGCAGCTGGGAGGCGAGATCGGTGGGGCCGAGGAGCCAGATGGACGGCACCTGGACCAGGCTCGCCAGAGGCAGCCAGTGAGCATTGCTGGGGATGGGCAACGTCCCCATCGCGGGGATGTGCCCTCCGACTTCGAGGAAGGCCCACACGAACGGCACGTTCAGGCCATGGCCGGCGGCGAGCTGACGGGCGACGTCCACGTAGTACGCGGAGTCCGTGTACGCGGGGCCCAGGAAGGCGATCCCGGCGGCGACCCGCGCAGCGAGCGCAGCGACATACAGCGCGATCAGGGACCCCACGGCCGCTGCAGGGTAACACTCGCTCCGGGACCCTCCGGAGTGGTACGAACGGGCCGGTCGAGGTCCTATCGGGCGCTGCTAGCCTTGCCCGGATGTCCCTCCCCGGTGCGCTCACGGTGCCCCGCCTCTCTTCCCCGGCGATCCGTCGCGGACTGCGCGACGGCCTGGTCGTGGCCGGGCTCCTCTTCGCCGCCTACCTCTTCGTGGTCGCCGCGCCGCAGGCCGGCACCTTCGGTTTCGATGCCTTCGCCTACTGGGCCGTGGACCTGACCGATCCATATGGCATCCTCGCCGGCGGATTGGGGGCCTTCACGTACACACCGGTCGCTGCCCGCGCAGCCGCCCCGTTCGCGCTGCTGGCCTTCTGGCAGTTCCTGTTCCTGTGGGACGCCTTGCTCGTGGGCACGCTCATCTGGCTGGGCGGTCGGCGGACGCTCATGCTCCTGGCCTTCCCGCCCGTGGCCATCGAGCTGTACCACGGCAACATCCACCTGCTCATCGCCGCGGCGATCGTCCTCGGCTTCCGCTACCCGGCGGCCTGGGCCTTCCCGGTCCTGACCAAGGTCACCCCGGGCATCGGTCTCCTCTGGTTCGCCGCCCGGCGTGAGTGGCGGTCGCTGGGGATCGCGCTAGTCGCCATCGGCGTCCTCACGGCGCTCTCGCTGCTCATCGACGGTCGCCTGTGGAGCGACTGGTTATCCAGCATCGTGGCCACAGCCGACGGTGCACCGCTCAACCAGTTCAACATCCCGATCCCACTCTGGCTCCGGCTGCCCGTGGCGGCGCTCGTCGTGATCTGGGGCGCTCGAACCGATCGCTATTGGACGTTGCCCGTGGCCGTGGCGCTAGCGATGCCCGCCCTCTGGATCACCGCCTTCGCTGTCCTCGCGGCGATCCCTCGCAGCACGAGGTTGCACCAGGATCGATCTTCCTGGACCAGGCCATTCGCACGCACCGGTCGGCACCTCGCTTGGTGACCCGTCCCTCGTCGCGGCCAGGTCGTTCACTGCGCAACCATCTCGGGCGGCGGTGCTATGCTCGCCGCCCAGTGAGCCCGCACGATCCGCAGCCATGACCGCACCCTCCAGCGCCCCGGCCGACGCTGAGCCTGGCTGTCGCCTCGTCGCTCGCGAGGTCCCCTTCGGGGACATCCCGCGGGCGACATGGGATCGGCTCCTGGGCCGCACCGCGACGGCGACCCCGTTCAGCCGCTGGACGGTGCATCGGGCCTGGTGGGACGGGTACGCCGAGACGGCGGAGCCGGCCTACCTGATCGTCGCAGCCCCGGAGGCCCCCGACGTCGTGCGCGGCGTCGTGCCCCTCATGCGCCGCGAGAGGCGGATATTCTTCGGGGCCAGCTACCACGCCGACTACGCCACGGTCCTCTGCGATCGGGCCGACCTCGAGGGCGTCTGCACGGCGGCGGCCCAGCACCTCGCGGCGGAGCCGCGCCTGGGTGCCGGCTCGGAGCCCTGGACGGCGGTCGACCTGCGCCGCCTGCGCCACGACGATCCGGCCCTGCCCGCCCTGGAGGCAGCCTTCCGGGCTGTCGTTCCCGACCACGGCTGGACGGTAGAGCGCGAGCAGGAGGACGTCTGCCCCGTCATCAGCCTGCCGGCGGACGGGGATTGGGAGACCTATCTCGGGACCCTGGACAAGAAGGCCCGCCATGAGATCCGGCGCAAGATCCGGCGGGCAGAAGGGGCGGGTCCGAACGCCTTCGCCCTCGTCGAGCCCACGCCGGAGGCCATCGAGGCCTTCATCGAGCTCCATCAGGCCCGTTGGGAGGACGAGGGACTGTTCCCCGACACGCCCGACGGCCAGCGTAGCGGTCGCTTCGTCCACCGCCTGGCGGAGCTGGAGCTGAGCGAAGGCGAAGGGCGCCAGCTGCAGCTCGGGCGCTTCTCGATCGGCCCCCGGGTCATCCTGGCCGGCCTGTCCTTCGAGGATGGGACGACCTGCTACTTCTACAACGCGGGCATGGATCCGGCCGCCCGCGAGCTCAGCCCGGGGGTCACCGGCACGGCGGCCTACATCCGCGATCGCCTCGAATCGGGCGCCTGCCGGCGCTTCGACTTCCTCCGCGGCGACGAGGCCTACAAGTACGAGTGGGGCGCGGTCGACGAGCCGATCTATCGCCTCCTCGTGCGCCGGATCGGGACCGCATGAGCCCGCCCCTCGCCGGCGAGCCCTGCGCCGATCCCGTCCCTCGGCCGGCCGTCGATCCGTCGGAGCGGATCCGGGTCGTCGAGGTCCTGGCCACGGGCACCAACGGCGGGGCCCAGGAGAACGTCCGCTCGATGCTGGCCCGCATCGACCAGGGCCGCTATGACGTCTCGGTGGTGAGCCTCTCGGACGGCCCCAGTGCCCGGCGCATCGCCGCCTCCGGGATCCCCGTCACGATCATCGACGCCCCCGGCGACGAGGCGGCCATGGCTGCCCTGGTGGCCTACCTTCGGACGCGCGAACCTCACGTCGTCCATCTGCACATGTACCGCGCCGCGGTCGTGGGCACGTTGGCCGCCCTGGCCCTGCCCGAGGTCGGGCTGCCGAGGCCGTACATCGTCTCGACCGTCCACTCCAGCCGGATCCGAAGCTCCGACGACCAGGACCTGCTGCGCACCCTGACGCCGTCCATGGACCGTCTCATCGCTGTCAGCCGCTCGATCGTCGAGAAGCTGGAGCGCGAGGGCCGGGTCCTGCCGGCCGGGCCGCCGGTCGACCTGCTCTACAACGGCGTCGATCTCTCGGTCTACGATCAGACCGAGGCCTGCTGCACCCTCCCCGAGGAGTACGGCTTCGCCCCGGGCACGCAGCTCGTCGGCTGTGTCGCCCGCCTCGAGCCGGAGAAGGGCCAGCCCACGCTGCTGGAGGCCTGGCCGCTGGTCCTCGAGCGGGTCCCGGAGGCCCGCCTCCTCATCGTCGGCGAAGGTAGCCGACGCGACGCGCTCGAAGTCCAGGCTCGAGCGCTCGGCCTGCTGGGCGCCGACTGCGAGGGGGACGCCTGCGTCGGTACCCTGGGCGCCCGGCCGGGGGCCAAGGTCGTCTTCACCGGCCGGCGGGACGACGTGCCCTCGGTCACCGCGGCCCTCGACGTGGCCGTGCTGCCGTCCTATCGCGAGGCGCTGGGCCTTGTCGTCCTCGAGGCCATGGCCCTGGGCCGGCCGGTCGTGGCCTCAGCCGTCGGTGGCATCCCCGAGATGATCGACGACGAGCGGACGGGGCTCCTCGTCCCCCCCCGCGACCCCCAGGCGCTCGCGGCGGCGATCGTGCGCCTGCTGACCGATCACCCCCTGGCGGACATGCTGGCCAAGCGGGCCCATGACGTGGTCCACGAGCGGTTCTGCATCCAACTCATGGTCCGGGCCATCGAAGCCATCTACGACGAGGGCGCTGCGGTCGTGGCGGAGCGCTCGAGGGCCTTGCTGGCGAGCGCCTGAGCCGGCGCCTGTTCAGCAAGAGGTCCGATCGCCGCGAGGAGCGAGAGCGACTGGAACCAGAAGTTGGGAACGGCTACCACGCCAGCGACCGGGATGGCCCAACGCCTATCCGTTAGCGCTCCCCACACCACGATGATCGCGGCGATGGGTAGGCGCCAGAGCACGGGCACGTAGGGAAAGCCGATGCTCGCTGCGTCCCGGTTCTGCCACAGGATCTCGATCCAGCGAGGCCACAGGTCCGGCGCGACCAGGTAGGCGACCAGGGCGACCGCAAGCGTCGTGCCGAGCGCGACGCTCAAGGACCGCCACTCTCGACGCACGACGAACCAGAGCAGCCCCACCGCTGGCGTGACCTTGGTCAGGAGCACGAATGCCCACGTCCCGGCATAGCGGAAGCCGAGCACGATGGCCACGGCCAGGAGGACGTGGATGTTGCCGATGAGGACGTCCGGCAGACCGATCACGAGAACGGGCAGCCGCCATCGTGGGGGGCTCGACCTCATCAGCCATAAGAGCGCGGCGAACTGGAGCGCGGTCCACATGGCCGAAAACGTGGGCCAGGGCTGTTGTCGGAGCACGAACATCACTTCCGCGAAGGCCGGTGAGTAGGCGTAGTTGTGGGCGCCAGGGAACCAGCCCGTGTAAACCTGGGCCGGGCCGACCAGCCAGTAGAGGTGGGCATCGCCGTACCAGTAGGAGGTGACGTTCAGGAGGACGGCGATCACCGAGCAGATGACGCCCGTGATGAGCAGTCCGCTGCGGGCGGCCCGCTCAGACAGCTTGGGTAGTCGCATCTGGATTCACTTGTGCCAATCGTGGGATCGCCGCAAGGACTCCGAATGTCGACCCATAGACATCGGGGTTGGCGACGAGGATCGCCACTGGGATGCTCCAGGACCACGAACGCCGTCCGCCCAGCGCGGCGATCAGGGCAGCTAGTGGCAGACGCAGCCAGAGGGGCGAATAGACCGCTATCCCTGGGAGGAACAGGCCAGGTCGGTTGGCGTGGAGGTCCAGCACTGTACGCACCCAGGTGAACCAATCATCTGGTGCGATGAGTATCGACACCGCCGCGATGATGGTGGCCGTGGCCACCGCGATGCCCAGACGACGCCACTCGCCGCGCGCGATGTACCAGGACATGGCCGCGATCGACGTGACCTTCGTCAGCAGCGGCACTGCCCACGCCTGCGGCCGCCACATCGCGACGACGACCGTTGCGGCGACGAGGAATGACGCATTCCCCTGTGGAACGATGGTGGCGACGGCGACGGCAGCCGGCAACCGCAGACTCAGCGGGAGGGGTTCAAGCAGCCATCCGTAGACAGCGATCCCGCAGGCTATCCACAACATGAGAAAGGCCGGGAACGGGAGCAGGGTGAGGGGCCAGATCACCTGCGCGAAGGGCGGCGGGTAGATGTAGTTCGCCACGTTGATGCTCGTTCCGGCCGGATACAGCGAGCCCTGCGCCCACGCCGACCAGTAGGCAAGAGCGTCGAGGGGATAGATCGTCCGGTCGCTCGGCAGTGAGACCTCGAAGAAGAACACCGCGATGCAGGCGAGGAGCCAAAGCGATGCAAAGGCGGCGATCCGTCGGAGGTGAGCCCAGTGCGCAGGATCTGCCGCCCCTCCAAACGGACGATGCTGGCCGAGGACCATAGCCGCGGGGCCCTCGACAGGGGAACTCGTCAGCAGGTGCGGGTGATCGGCCGGCTCAGCCATAGTTCGTGGTGCTATCGGGCAGGGGCTCCGCGTCCAGCACCGGCATGAGCAGGTAGTACGGGAGCCAGTAGGGGCTGACGAAGAGGCTGGCGAAGCCGAGCCGGCGTTTCCAGAAGCACACCGCGGCAAGGACCAGGCTGAGAGGGACCCACCACGCTCCCACCAACGACGAGGGGGCGAAGTTGATGGGGTTGGCCATCTCGGTCCGCGCATGCCACAGGGCCTCGATCCACTGCGGCCCGAAGCCGATGGCAAGGATGAGCAGGGCATTGAGGGCCACGATGCCCACGAACCAGGGTCGCAGGGCGGGGCGCTGCCAGAGCAGCCAGAGGGCAACGGGGATGAAGATCGGTTTCGGCGCCAGGCAGAGCAGGGCAAGATACGCGACTTCGGCCCAGCGCTGGCCGCGCAGGGCCCACACGGCCAGGCAGAGGGCGAAGGCCGTGACGTTGCCGAAGGCCACATCGGACCAGAAGGGGAACACGAAGAGGGTCAGGAGCCGCAGCCGCCAGCTCGGCATGGCCAGCGCGGCGACGACGTGCAGGGCCCGCCAGCCCCACACGCCCACGAGCGAGATGGGCACCATGAGCCAGGCGGCGACGGGCGACCACACGAACCCGCCCCCGTCGGGGCTAGCCAGGTTCGTGTAGGGGTCCAGGCCCAGCCGGATCCGATCGGCGCCGGCGACCAGGACGTGCCAATCCTGCGAGAACGGCTGGAAGGCGATCGGCAGGACCATCACCAGGGCCGCCAGGTTGGCCAGGACGAGCAGGCCCAGCAGCACGCGTCGGGCGACGCGGTCGAGGCGTGGATCCAACCGGAGCCCGGCCGGCGTCGAGGCCTGGGCCCGAGCGCCGATGCGTTCGATCACCGCGCCACTGTAGGCCGCGCGAACGGCCACGTCCCGGCTCTGGACGAGGGCTGATGGCTAGTACCTTCCGGCCACGACAGACGGTGTCTCCTCACGCCACACTCGGGCCGATGCGTGGTGAACGGTCCGGCTCGCTCTGGGTGGGCTATCCCTTGGGGCTGCTGGCGGCGTTCGTTCTTGGCGTGGTCCTGCGCGCCGGACCGGTCATGGGGCATGGCTGGCCGCTCCAGGATGGGGGGCTCTTCTACCGGATGATCGGTGAGATCGTCCAGTCGGGGCTTCGCCTGCCTCAGATGACCACCTACGACCGAGCGAACATCCCCTTCGCCTACCCGCCCCTCGCGCTCTGGATCGCCGCCGCGACCGAATCGCTGACGTCGGCCGCGCGCTCCGATGTCATGCGGGTCCTGCCCCTCCTGTTCTCGATCCTCACGTTGCCGGCGACCTACCTGTTGGCCCGTGATCTGCTGCCGAGCCGCTCGGCGGCAGCCGTGGCCGTGCTGGCGGTCGCGGTGGAGCCGTACGCCTACCAGTACCAGATCACCGGCGGCGGACTGACGCGGTCGGCGGGCATGCTTCTGGGCATCCTGGCCGTCTGGCAGGGCCTGCGCCTGCTTCGTCGACCGAACAGCTGGCATGTGATCGCCACCGCCGTGCTAGGCGGTGCAGCAGCCCTGAGCCACCCCGAGGCGGGGGTGTTCGTCGCGGTGGCCCTGGGCCTGGGATGGCTGTGTTTCAAGCCGTCCCCAATGGGGGCCATCCGCCTTATCGCGGCGGCGGCTGGCGCGGCCCTCGTGTCGGCCCCTTGGTGGCTTATCGTGATCCTCCGGTCTGGCCCGCAGCCCCTTATGGCCGCTCTGACCGGCACGAGCCATGACCCTGTCGCGAGCCTCGTCACCTTCTTCTTCGTCTACCTCGCCCAGGGCCCCCTGCCCGTGCTGGCGATCCTGGCCATCCTCGGCGCCGCGTGGGCGATCCGACGACGCGAGCTGTACCTCATCGTTTGGTGGGCGGGGATCTGCCTCGCGGATCTGCGCTATGCGCCGGTCGCGGGCACGGTGCCCTTGAGCCTGCTCGCCGGACTGGGGCTCGTCGAGGTGGTGGGCCCTGCTGCGGATCGACTTGGCCTTCGGTCCGCCACCCCCGGACGGCGCACGCTCGCCGGAGGAACAGCGACCGCGGTCGTCCTCCTTGTCGTGGCCGTCGGCCTCGTCCAGGATGTCGCCTGGTTCTCGCCAGGCGTCGCCCTTACCCCGGCAGACCGGGCGGCCATGGCCTGGGTCACAGGTCAGCAGCCGACCCGACGCTCGTTCGCCGTCCTGGGGGGGCCGCAGTGGGGCTCGGACGATGTGGCGGAGTGGTTCCCGGCCTTGACGGATCGGGCGAGTCTGACGACGAGCCAAGGTTTCGAATGGCTCGGCGGCGCGGTGAGGGCCCACGAGCACGATGCCGAGGTTGCCCTGCGTGCCTGCCAGCCTCAGGTAGCGAACGGTTGCCTGGGGTCGTGGCTCGAGACCTACGCCGAGCCGTCCGCAGACTGGGCGATCTATGTCGCCGCCGATGGATCGATGTACGCGCAGCCGGGCAGCGACTGCTGCGCAGCGGCCCGAGCCTGGGTCCGTGCCGACCCCGACCTTCGGGTCGTCTACGACGGTCCCGGCGCCCTCATCGCCGTGCCCGCCGGCAGCATTGCCGCGGGTGCCACCTCTCCGGCGCGCTGATCGGCCCGCAGGAGGCGGGGCAGCCCGGCGAACATCGCGGCGCTCTGGATCCAGATGTGGGGCAGCGCGATCAAGGCCGCCACGAGGACGGTCCAGCGCCACCCCTTCCGCGCCCCCAGGATGGCCACGATCACGGCCAGGGGGCCACGGACGATGAGGCCGGGGACGATCGGCACGCCAGCGCCCTGAGCGTCACGGTTCTCCCAGAGCGCGGCCGTCCAGTCGCGCCATAGGCCCGGATCCAGGACCAGTGAGATCGCGACGACGATGGCCGTGGCGAGCAGGGCGGTCGCCAGCGGCCGCCACTCCCGCCGGACGGCGAACCAGAGCAGGCCCGCGCCTGACGGCACCTTCGTCAGCAGGATGAAGGTCCAACTTGCCGGGACCGTGAAGCCGACGACGATGGCCGCCGCCACGAGGAGGTGGACGTTGCCGATGAGCACGTCCGGCAGGGCGAGGAGGGCCAGGCAGAGCCACCAGCCCCGCGGTGTGCCGCGCAGGAGCCACCACAGGACAGCGGCCAGCATGGCCGACCAGAGGGTGGAGAAGACGGGCCAGGGCAGGGCATGGAGCGGATAGATCAGCTGGGCGAAGGCCGGCGCGTAGGCGTAGCCGGTCCCGTAGCCGACGTGGTAGTCGAGGTACATCGTAGTCGGCGTGTTGAACCAGAAGATGTGCGCGTCGCCGAACCACTGGCCGGAAACCGCGATCCAGAGGAACTCCAGGCTGAACGCGAGGCCCATCGCGGTCAGGCCATGGCGCAGGGCCCGCTCCCGGATCGGCGTGAGCCACCGCCTCTCGCGGCCTACGCTGGGTGATGGACTACTCGACATCTTGAGTAGATTGACGCACCGTCCTGAGCAAGAGGCGAGGTCCACGGTGGGACCGGGCGCCGCGGTCCGATGGTCCCCCTACTGGGTCAGGCGCGCTCGGGGGCCCAGTAACGCTCTGCCGCGCCGGACACCCCGCCCGCGAAGGCGATCCGAGAGGCGTAACCCGCCAGGTCGTCCAGCATCCCCTGCTCCGACTCGAAGAGGCGGACGATCTGGCTGGCATAGAGCTTGAGCCCGGCTGCCTTGCGATCCTGCTGCTCGGTGATGTCGGCGTAGCGGGCCGTGAGATGGACCCCGGGCGGCAGGTCGAGCGTGCCCTCCGGCCAGTCCTCCAGGCCCTGGAAGTCGTGCCACCAGGCGTACGGAAAGTCCTCGTAGAACGACAGCCGACCGATGAGGTCCGGGCCGGGCATGACCCACTGCCGACCCTCGTCGAGCATGGCCAAGCCGACCTCGCGGCAGAGCTGATGGTCGACGTGGTTGCCCACGGCCAGGGGGAAGTAGACGGCCTGCGGCTCCAAGCGGAGGATCTCGCGTCGCAGGATGTCGTAGGGTGCCGGATCGTCGTCCCGGGGTGCGCCCAGGAGCTGCTCGTCGCCAACATAGCCGCGGAAGACCGCGTCGGGCAGATCGAGGGAGATGATCGAGGCCTCGGCGAAGTAGGCGTAGCGCTCGTCCTCGATGCGCCGCACGGCCATGGCATCGGCTGCGCTGAGGTCGAGCGGTTCATCGGAGCCCTGGCCACCCAGGCTGTCGGCGATGGGGCGGGCCGCGGTCTCGATGTTGGTGACGTTGGCATTGCGCAGCCAGCCGGCCCGCTGCCAGAACTGGCGCGCGGCCACCCCGGCTCGCTCTTGGGTCACGGCCATCCGTTCCTCGTCCGCCTCCCAGGGCCGGTAGCCGGGAACCAGCGCGACATCGGACGGGATGTTGTCGCGGCGGAAGGCCTCCGTGTTCGGCCAGATCGTCTTCGTCCCGAAACCGAGGGCCGCGCGCTGATAGTCGGTCAGGCCGTCGCCGTTCCGCGGACCGCCGGAGAAGACCGAGAGGATGGTGACGTTCTGGCCGAGTTCGCGGAGGCTGGCGATGAGCCCGCCACAGCTCAGGGCAGCGTCGTCCGGATGGGGCGCGACGAAGACATGGGTCACGCTCCGGAGGATAGCAGGGGCACGGCGGCGCCCGTTCCTCGACGGAGCCGGCGGTAGAGGCCAAGGCCCTCGATGACCAGGAGCACGGCGATCGTCGTCAGGTCGAGCAGCAGGATGAGCACGGAACCGACGAAGAGGACGGTCCAGCCGACGAGGAGATAAGCCATCAGTAGATAGCGTCCCAGCCGGGTCGTGCCGGCGTCGGCAAAGAGGGCGACCAACCCGAAGGTCAGCCAGTGAGCCCACGCATTCATCGGAAAGGTCGTCAGGGCCAGCCCAAGGGCCAGGCCACGAATCAGACGGCGATCCTTCTGCGGAGCGACAGGTGAGGCGACAAACGCAAGCACACACGCGCCGCTTGCGACCAACCCGAGCAGAGTGCCGCCCAGTGCGGCTGGGGCGACCTGCCAGGTGCTCGTGACGGATGGTTGGCGTGCGAGTTCGCCGAGGACCAGCAGGTACGTCTGCCACTCGGCCGGCCCGCCGACAGCGGCAAGGATCAGGGCCGCAACCGAACCCGCCGCCAGCGCTCGCCAGCGGTGGCGCATCAGCAGCTCGATGATGAAGACCGCGGGTGTCGCCTTGAGGATCACGGCGACGGCGAGCCCCACGCCGGCGCGGGTGCCGTCGCGGTCCTCGAGGGCAACGAGCAAGCCGGCAAGGACGAGGATGTCCACTTGACCCAGCAGGAAACCGAAGGTAAGGGGGCCGAAGGCGGGCAAGATCCACCAGCGCTGGCGGAGGGGGTGGTCTCGCGGCAGCAAGGACAGAGCCCACACGAGCGCCGCGATGCTCAAGCCCGACCAGAGGACGTAGCCGACCTGCCATGGCAGCACGGTGGCCGGGATCAGCGCGTAGGCGAGGAACGGCGGGTAGACAAACAGCGGCGCAGTCGGACTTCCGTAGCGCTCGGCGCCGAGGCGAAGGATCTCGCCGAAGGCTCCGTGGCCTGCGACGATCGACCGGCTCGCACTGAGGTAATCGAACCAGTCGAACCCAACCAGCCCATCGCGGAGGAGCACCAGGTAGACGACCGCCAGGACCACACAGATGGCGCTGACGAGCAGTGCGCGTAGCCTCAGGCTCCCTTCGGAGTCCATCAACGCGTCCTCGGACGGTCGAGCCTCGCGATCCCGGACGCGGGTATCTTGGTCCCTCCGCGGACCGACCTTCTGGAAGGCTCACGGGTCGCCTCTCGGATGATGGTTCGCGGCAGCGCCGCGGCCAGGAGGATGAGCGTGTCGATGCCCGCGTCAGGCTGGGCCAGGATCACGGCCACGACAACGGTCCATGGGCGATCGCGCCAGCCGCCCCAGATGACGAGCACGCCCGCGAGAGCGACCCTCACCACCACGGATACCTGCGGCAGGAGTCCTGGCATGAAGGCGTGCGAGCCACCCGTGCCGGCGTTGACCTGGAGGATATGGATCCAATCGGACCACAGGCCGGGCGCGGTGACGAACGAGATCCCGGCCAGGATCGCTGTGGTCCCGAGGGCCAGGCCGAAGTAGCGCCAGTCGCGCCGACCGAGGAACCACAGCACACCGACGCCAGGCGTCAGCTTGGTCAGGAGCGGGATGGCCCACAGCTGCGGGATCTGGCTCCCCGCGACCGCGGCCACGAGCACGGCCCATTGGATGTTGCCCATCGAGATGGCCGCCGAGCACGCCACCAGCAGTGGCGCCCGCAGGCGCCACTGCAGCGGCCACAGCATCCAGGCGAAGGCCGCCAGGGCGGCCAGGCTGTCCAGGAGCCGGAAGGCCCAGAACGGAAGGAGGGTGAGGGGCCAGATCGCCTGAGCGAAGGCGGGCGAGTACAGGTAGGCATCGGCTTGGTTGACGAGGGTGGCGCCGCTGTACAGGCCGCCCTGCCACGCTGCCCAGTAGGCGTGGGCGTCGTTCGCGACCAAGGCCTTGCCGGAGAGGACCGCCAGCCCGAAGAGCATCAGGAAGAGGGCCGCGGCGAAGGCGGCCAGGTTGAGGATCCTGGTCGCGTTCAATCCGCGAACCCCCAGAGGCCCCGGAGCGGCACGAAGACGCACGGCTCCAGGGTGCGCCACTCGAAGCGATGGCCGACGCGCTCCAGGACGGTCAGGTCCTGGCGCGCGCGCGAGCCGATCGGCAGGACCAGCCGCCCACCATCGGCCAGCTGCTCCTGGAGCGGCGGCGGCACGCCGGGCGCAGCCGCGCCGACGATGATGCCGGCGTAAGGAGCGGCGTCGGGCCAGCCCTCGCTGCCGTCGCCTTCGACGACCTCGACGCTACCGAGGCCCAGGGAG